>JAJAZC010000204.1 GCA_026785885.1 Rubrivivax sp. | reverse complement strand
CTGCTCGGGCATGCGGCCCGCGGCCAACTTGCTTCACTCACTTCGTTCGTTATGCTCAGACAGTGGCCACGAGTATGTTTTCGAGGCGCGCTGCGCGCGCTGGCCGCACACCCTTCGCTGCTCGGCGCCACACAGGCGCGCCACGGCCTGCCCGAACCCGCCTTTGCTGCAACCACCGTGACCTTGTCGAGATGCGTGAACCAACACCGTGGCGGCCTTGAACACGGGACCGCGACTCTGGTGCCAGAGCGGCGGGTGGTGTTCGGCAGGGGCGACTGGTGGGAGCGCCGAGCAGCGCAGCCTCCGAATCGGCGCGCAACGCGCGCATCAACAACTAACTCGCGGCCACTGTTTGAGCGCAGTGAGCGCAGCGAACGTAGCGAGTTGGGCCGCGCGACCCGGAGGTGAGCAGCGCAGTGCAGTCGGTGTACTCACCGACCACCCCACTCGGAGCCCCCTGCCGAACACCACCCGAAGCGACGCCACAAGCAACCCGACGTCACGCCGTGCGCAGCCTGACGCGACAAGCGACCCGCCGCGACACGGCGCAAGACGCGTCCCGCAACCCCCCCGCAACGCGAGCTGACACAACCTGGCGCGGAGCGACCGAAGCAAGGTCGACGTTGCAACGCCCCACCTAAAATCGCCCGATGCCCTTCGTCCACCTGCGTACCCACACCGAGTTCTCCGTCGTCGACGGCATGTTGCGCATCGAGCCGCTTGCCGCAGCAGCGCGGGCCGATGGCCAAGGCGCGTTGGCCATCACCGATCTCAACAACCTGTTCGGCACCGTCAAGTTTTACAGCGCCTGCCGCAGCCACGGCGTCAAACCCGTCATCGGTGTCGACGTGCTGATGGAGCCCAACGGCGGCCTGCCCGGGGGTGACCGGCAAGCCAGCCGCTTGTTGCTGCTGGCGCAAAACAACAGCGGCTATCTGCACCTGTGCGAGATGCTGGCCCGCGGCTGGGTCAGCAATGCGCAGCGTGCGCAGGCCTGGATGAAATGGGAATGGCTGGCCGAGTTGGGTGGCGGGTTGATCTGCTTGTCGGGCGGCGACCTCGGGGCGGTCGGCATGGCGCTGCTGTCGGGTGAGGCAGACCGCGCGCAGGCGCTGGCTGAGCGCCTGGCCGAGATGTTTCCTGGCCGCTTTTATCTGGAGCTGCAGCGTGCCGGGTTGCCGGCGCACGAGCCACATGTGCGTGCAGCCGTTGCACTGGCTGCGCGCCTGCAGCTGCCGGTGGTGGCGACGCACCCGGTGCAGTTTCAGCATGCGGACGACTTTGACGCGCACGAAGCGCGCGTGTGCATCGCCGAAGGTGAAACGCTGGCCAACCCGCGGCGCGCCAAACGCTTCACGCGCGAGCAGTATTTCAAGACGCAGGCGGACATGGCAGCGCTGTTTGCCGATGTGCCTTCCGCGCTGGCCAACAGCGTTGAGATCGCCAAGCGCTGCAACCTGAGCCTGGTGCTGGGCAAGCCGCAACTGCCGGCATTTCCGACGCCGCTGGTGGCGGGTGGCGAAGGCCGGCGCATGCCCATCGATGCCTACTTCCGCCAGGCTTCTCACACCGGCCTGGACAAGCGCCTGCTCCACTTGTACCCCGACCTTGCACGGCGCGACAAAGAGCGGCCGCGCTATCTGCAGCGCCTGGACTTCGAGCTCGACACCATTGTGCAGATGGGCTTCCCGGGCTACTTTCTGATCGTCTCGGACTTCATCGTCTGGGCCAAGGAAAACGGCTGCCCGGTGGGCCCGGGCCGCGGCTCCGGGGCAGGCAGCCTGGTGGCTTACGCGCTGTTCATCACCGACCTCGATCCGCTGGCTTACCAGTTGCTGTTCGAGCGCTTCCTGAACCCCGAGCGGGTGTCGATGCCCGACTTTGACATCGACTTCTGCCAAAGCAACCGCGAGCGTGTGATCGAGTATGTGAAGGACAAATACGGCCGTGATGCGGTGAGCCAGATCGTGACCTTCGGGACCATGGCCAGCAAGGCCGCGCTGCGCGATGTGGGGCGTGTGCTGGGCATGGGCTACGGCCATGTCGACAGCGTTGCCAAGCTGGTGCCCGGTCTACCGGGTCGGACCTACACGTTGGCGCCCATGCCCAAGCCGCCGGCCGAGCCCGACCCTGGCGTGATCTACGTGCGCCGAGAAGTGCCGGAGCTGGAGCAGCGCGAGAAGGCCGAAGAAGAAGTGGCCGAGCTGCTGGCGCTGGCCACACGGGTTGAAGGCCTGGTGCGCAACATCGGCATGCATGCCGGCGGCGTGTTGATTGCGCCGGGCAGGATCACCGACTTTTGCCCGCTGTACCAGCAGCCGGGCAGCGACAGCGCGGTGAGCCAGTTCGACAAGGACGACGTCGAGGCCATCGGCCTGGTGAAGTTCGACTTTCTGGGCCTGGCGACGCTGACGATTCTGGAGCTGGCCAAACAGTTCATCCGCGCGCGGCGCAAGGACCGCGGGGCCTTCGATTACGAGTCGCTGCCGCTGGACGACGCGCGGGTGTACCGCCTGTTCACCGACGGTCTGACCGAGGCCGTATTCCAGTTTGAAAGCCGCGGCATGCAGGCCATGCTGCGTGAGGCCAAACCGGGCCGGCTGGAAGACCTGATTGCGCTCAACGCCATGTTCCGGCCCGGGCCGATGGAGAACATTCCGAGCTTCTGCGCGCGCAAAAACGGCAAGGAGCCGATCACCTATCCGCACCCGCTGCTGGAGACGGTGCTGGGTGAGACCTACGGCATCTTCGTCTACCAAGAACAGGTGATGCAGGCGGCGCAACTGCTGGGCGGCTACTCGCTGGGCAAGGCCGATCTGCTGCGCCGCGCGATGGGCAAGAAAAAGGCCGAGGAGATGGCGCAGCACCGCAGCATCTTCCGCGAGGGCGCGGCGGCCAAAGGCATCAGCGCCGCGAAGGCCGACGAGGTCTTCGACCTGATGGAGAAGTTTGCCGGTTACGGCTTCAACAAGAGCCACGCCGCGGCCTACTCGCTGTTGGCCTATCACACGGCCTGGATCAAGGTGCACTGCGCGGCCGAGTTCTACGCCGCCAACATGACGGTCGAAGCCGACAACACCGACAAGCTCAAGGTGCTGCTGAACGACGCAAAGATCTTCGGCATCCGCTTTGAGCCGCCGGACATCAACCGCGGCACGCACCGCTTCGAGCCCATCGACGACCGCACCGTGCGCTATGGCCTGGGCGCGGTCAAGGGCACGGGGCAGGGCGCCATCGATGCCATCGTCGCGGCGCGTGAAGGGCAGGGCACGCACCAGGGCGGTGGCGGCGGGCCCTTCCACAGTTTGTTCGACTTTTGCCTGCGCGTGGATCGCAAGGCGGTCAACAAGCGCGCGGTCGAAGCGCTGGTCAAGGCCGGTGCATTCGATAGCTTGTACCCGTCGATGCCTGGCGGCCCGTTTGCCGCGCGTGCGGCCTTGCTGGCCAGCGTGGGGCTGGCTTTCGAGTGGGCGGAGACGCAAGCGGCCAACGCGCTGCAGGTGGGCTTGTTCGACTTCGGGGATGGCGGTGATGGCGGTAATGGCGGCGAGGGTGCCGACGCGTCCGGCGGCCATGGCAGCAGCCGGCAGGAGCCGGCGCTGGTCAACATAACGGCCTGGGACATCCGCGAGCGGCTGATGCAGGAAAAGGCAGCACTCGGCTTTTATCTATCGGGCCACTTGTTCGATGCCTGGAAGGACGAGGTGCGGCGCTTCTGCCGCCAAGCCATCGCCGATGTCATGGGCAGCGGGGGCGGGGGCGGCCGCGGTGAGGCACGCGAGGCGCAGCTGCTGGCCGGCATCGTCACCGATCCGCGCAGCGTCAGCGGGCAGCGCGGACGGGTGCTGATCTTCAGGCTCGACGATGGCAGCGAAACCGTCGAAGCGGTGGCCAGCGACGAGGTCTTCGAGACACAGCGCGAGCTGGCTGCCGAAGACCAGTTGGTGATCGTGCAGGGCCGGCTGCAGCCCGACCGTTTCAGCGGCGGTTGGCGTCTGAACGTGACGCAGGTCTGGGATCTGGCCGCGGCGCGGGCGCGCTTCGGCCGCTACCTGCAGGTGGATGTCAACGGCGGCACGCCACCGGTGGCCGATGTGCTCAAGTTGTGGCCGGCGCGCAAGGTGGATGGCGAACACGGGCCGTTGGTGCAGGGCCTGTCCGTGCGGCTGCGGCTCAGACGGGCCGCAGCCACGGCCGAGCTGGACCTGGGTGACGAAGCGCGCTTTTGGCCCTGCGACGAAGCGCTGGGCCGCTGGCGTGGCATTGCACACGGCGGCGCGGCGCGAATCGTGTACGAGTGAAATGGCAGGCTTTGGCGGCCATCCAAAGTGCTTGCTCAGCCGTTGCCCTGGTGGATCATCACGATTCGTCTGAACGGAGCCACCGATGAAAAACAAGCCAGCCTGGATCACCGCACTGACGGTTGCACTGAAACCCGCCGTGGCGGCAACCCTGAGCATGGGCGCCTTGATGCTGGCCGCAGCGCCAGCAACGGCCGCCGATGTCGGCGTGTCGGTACAGATCAGCCAGCCCGGCGTGTACGGGCGCATCGACATCGGCCGCTTCCCGCAGCCGCAGGTGGTGGTGGCGCAGCCGGTGATCATCGTGCGGCCGGTGGCCGTGGTGGCGCCACCGCAGCCGATGTATCTGTGGGTGCCACCGGGCCACCGCAAAAATTGGCGTAAGCACTGCGGTGACTACGGCGCGTGCGGCGTACCGGTCTACTTTGTGCAGGACCAGTGGTACGACGACCATGTGCGCTACGAAGGCAAAGGCAAGGGCCAGCACAAAGACAAGGACCGGGACGGCGACAAGGGCCACGGCAAAGGTCACGGCAAAAACAAGGACTGACGTGCCCGTGCCCGGCCCCACGGCGGTGTCGTGTACGACACGCCGCTGACCGCGCTGGTCTTGAGCGGCGGCGGCGCCCGGGCGGCCTACCAGGTGGGCGTGCTGCGCGCACTGGCCGGCCTGCGGCGTAAAGCATCGGGCCCGCGGAGTCAGGCCAGCAACCCGTTCGGCATCATCTGCGGCACCTCGGCCGGGGCCATCAACGCGTCGGTGCTGGCTGCGCAGGCCGACCGCTTCGATGCCACCGTCGAGGTGCTGACCAAGGTCTGGCAAAACTGTAGTGCCGAGCAGGTCTACCGCGCCGATTCGCTGGGCGTCATCCGCACCGGCGCGCAGTGGCTGACGATGCTCTCAGTCGGCTGGGTGATTGCGCGCTGGCGCCGCGCCAAGCCGCGCTCACTGCTGGACAACACACCGCTGGCCGAGATGCTCGAGCGCATGGTGCCGCTCGCGCGGCTGCCGTCGATGTTTGAGCAGCGCCACCTGCACGCACTGGCCGTCACCGCCAGCAGCTACACCAGCGGCGAGCACCACACCTTCTACGACGCGGCGGTGCCCATTGCGCCGTGGCAGCGCTCGCAGCGCGTGGCCGTGCAGCAGCGGCTGACGCAAGCGCACCTGTTGGCTTCGTCGGCGATCCCGTTTGTGTTTCCGGCCACGGCGCTCGATGTGGCCGGTGTGCAAGGCTGGTTCGGTGATGGCTCGATGCGCCAGACGGCACCGCTGTCGCCCGCGGTGCACCTGGGCGCACAGCGGCTGGTGATCATCGGCGCCGGGCGCATGCAGGAGCCGCCGGGCCGCGTCGTCGCCAGCAGCGACTACCCGAACCTGGCGCAGATTGCGGGCCATGCGATGGCCAGCATTTTTCTGGATGCCCTGGCGGTCGACATCGAGCGCATGAAGCGCATCAACCGCACGCTCGCGCTGCTGCCCGAGGCGGCGCTGGCCGATTCGCAGCTGCGGCCGCTGGAGACGCTGGTGATCTCACCTTCAGAGCGGCTGGACGACATCGCAGCCAAGCACCTGACGGCGCTGCCGGCACCGGTGCGCGCGCTGTTACGCGGCGTGGGTGTCGGCGGGCAGGGCAAGCAGGCACGCGGTACGGCGCTGGCGAGTTATCTGCTGTTCGAGGCGCCCTTCACACGCGAGCTGCTGGCCCTGGGTGAAGCCGACACGCTGGCGCGCAAGGACGAGGTGCTGCAGTTCTTCGGCTGGAAGTGGGTGCCTGGTGCGGAACGGGCGGAACGGGCGGAACGCGATGAACTCGCTCAACTCGCTGTGAGCGCCAAGCCGCCGGACCTGGTGCTGCCCTGACTGCCTGCTTAGAGCAATGGCATGCGGCTAAACGCTCGATGTGAAAAACGCGCGCCGACAGACCCGAGCTGACCGACCCAGACCGCCAGACCAAGGCTGACGAACCCGGGCCGATGGCCGCACTGCTTTGATCAGGCTGCTGGCTTGACGACCTTGCTGGTCTTGTCGGCCTTGTCTGCCTTGTCTGCCTTGCCAGCCTTCGGTGCCGCGTCGCTGCCATCGGCGGCGGTGGCTTTGGCGTTGCGTGCCGGCTTGGCTGCCGCCGTGGCGCTGCCTTCGTAGCTGCTGCCAGCCACCGTCAGCCCGGCCTGCGAGAAGCGCGCTGCGTTGCCGGGGCCGATGCCGCCGACGCGGTCGACCAGATCGCCCCAGTTTTTGAAGGTGCCGGCCTCACGGGCTTTGAGGATCTTGCCGGACAAGCCCGGGCCGATGCCCTTGACCGATTCCAGCTCGGCCTGACTGGCCTTGTTGGCGTCGGCGGCGGCAAAAGCGTTAAGGGCAAAAACGGCCAGCAGCGTGGCGATGAGGTGGCGAATCATGGGGTGCTCCTGAATACAGTTGAAGGGTTGTGCCGGCCCGCCGTGACCGCATGTCTCGGTGGGCTGGAAGCCATTCTGCAAAGTGGTTTGCCACCGGTCATTCCCCCGCGGCGGTGCTGTGCGGGGGCACCCGGCCGGGGGTGGCCCAGGCGGGGGTGGCTCGGAGCAGTCAGCCTGCGCCGCGCCTTCAAGCGGCACTCTGGCGCGCTGCCAGCGCGCCGGCTACGGCATCGCGCACAGCCGCAACATCGGGCCACACGCCATGGCCGCCCAGCACCTGCACGGAGGGGCCCCACGGGCGCCACAGACGCGGATCGCTGGGCCCGTTGATCGACACCAGCGGCGTGCCGACGGCAGCGGCCATGTGGCCCGGCCCGGTGTCGTTGGACAGCATCAGCGCCGCGTCTTCGAGCAGCGCTGTGTAGACGCCCAGGTCAACCCCGGCCAACAGCTGCGCGCCGGCAAAGTGTTCGCGCGCGATGCGTTCTTCATCGCCGGGCCCAGGGCATACGACGATGCGGCGGCCGTAAGCCTGCAGGCCGTGCGCCACAAAGCCGGCAAAGGCCGGCCAGGTCTTGTCCTGCTGGTTCCAGGTGCCGCCGGCGAAGGGGCAGATCAGCACATAGCCGGCTTCGATGCCGTGGGCTGCGCGCAGCGCACGCGCCTGCACTCGCTGCGCTGCGGTCGCACGCAGGCCGATGCGCGCCGGCAGCGGCGCACTGCGCCCCAGCAGCGCATCGCCGAGCTGCCAGTAAACCTGCAGCTCGTGCGTGCCCCGCGGCCGCTTCACCGCGCGGCCCAGCAGCAGACTGCGGCCTTCCCAGGCATGCCCCAACGCGCGCAGGCCGGCCAGGCGGAAATCGAGCGCGCTGGAGAAAGAATCGGGCAGGCACAACGCGTCGATACCGCCGCGCGGCAGCAATCGGGTCCGCGCACCGGCCCGCGCAGCCAGTGGCGCACCTGTCTGTTGAGCCGTTGGTGCACCGGACTGCAGATCCGGTTGCTGACCCTTTGGCTGACCGATCGCCAAGCGCAAGCGGCGCAGCAGCGCAACGCGCTCGCGGGTGGTGGCTGGCAGCACATGCACCGGCCAACCTTGCGCAGCCAGCAGGTCACGCGCCCAGGCTTTGCCCACCAGCGTCAACGCGTGACCTTCATCGGCCAGGCGCTGTAACAGCGGCAGGCTGAGCGTCACATCACCGACCCAGTTGCGCAGGCGCACGATCAGGGCAGGGGGTGGGAGCGTGGGCATGGGCAGCAGATAATCGCGGCTCATTTTGCCAGTGCACCTTGCAGGTCCGATGCCCACGAATTCGTCGCTTCCCCTCACGGCCGCCCAGGTCACCGCGCTGCAAGACCGCTTGTTGAGCGGGCCCGGCTGGCCGCACACAGAGCCGGCTTCGACCGCTGTAGATGCCACTGAACTCGGCCGTTGGCTGGCGGCCAATCACCGCAACAACAGCTGCTTGTGGGCTGAAGAAGATCTGGCCCGCCGCACCACGGTGCCGGCGGCCGAGATCGCGGCCAACAAGCGCGCAATCGACGGCTACAACCAGTTGCGCAACGACGCGACAGAACGAATCGACGAGCTGCTGCTGCTGGCGCTCAAGCTGGTAGACGTTGCCTCCGCACGCAGCGACGCACCGGCTGCGCAGGTGCCGCCCGGCGCCCGGCTCAACAGCGAAACAGCCGGTAGCATGGTCGATCGGCTGTCGATCCTGGCGCTCAAAGTGCGCGCCATGCAATTTCAAGCCGATCGCTTGGACGTCGATGAGCAGCACCGCCAGGCCAGCCGCGGCAAGCTGTTGCGGCTGCAGCAGCAGCGCGCCGATCTGGCCGGCTGCTTCGACGCGCTGCTTGCCGACGCGGCGGCCGGCCGCGCCTACTTCAAGGTCTACCGCCAATTTAAGATGTACAACGACCCGCGGCTGAATCCGCAGCTGGTCCGAGAGCTGCGCGCGTCTTGAGCCCGCCGCGCATCCTGATCGTCAAGACCTCGTCGATGGGCGACGTCGTGCATGCGCAGCCGACAGTCAGCGACATCGTGGCGCACCACCCGGGCGCGGTGATCGACTGGCTCGTGGAGGCGCCTTTTGCGGCCATCCCGCTAATGAACCCGCGGCTGCGGCGGGTGCTGCCTATGCAGTGGCGCAAGTGGCGCCAGACGCTGCTGCGCGGCAGCACCTGGGCGCAAATGCGCCAGTTGCGCCAGGCCCTGCGCGCCGAGCCCTATGACCTGGTGCTGGACCTGCAGGGTCTGCTCAAGAGCGCGCTGTGGGCGCGCCAGGCGCATGCACCGGTGGCGGGTTATGACCGCGCCAGCATCCGCGAGCCGGCCGCTGCCTGGCTATATCAGCGCACCGCCGCGGTGGCGCGCCAGACCCACGCCGTGGAGCGCTGCCGCGCGCTGGCCGCCGCGCACCTGGACTATGCAATGCCGCAGACGCCGCCGGACTTCGGCCTGCGTGCGCCCAGGGCAGTGTGGCTGCCGCGTGCCACCTACGGCCTGCTGATTCCCAACGCCAGCCGCCGCGACAAGCTGTGGCCGCAGCGGCACTGGGTGGCCATCGGCAAGCGCATGCTGGAGTTGGGCTGGATGCCGGTGGTGCTGTGGGGCCGGCCGGAGGAGCAGTCGCTGGCCGAGAGCATTGCTGCGGGCTGCAACGGCGACGTGCCGCCGTTTTTGAAGGTCGGCGAGGTCGCGTCGGTGTTGGCCGGAGCGCAGCAAATCGTCGGGCTCGATACCGGCTTCACGCATTTGGCGGCTGCGCTGGGGCGGCCGACACTGGGCATCTACTGCGACCACGAGCCGGGCCTGGCCGGCATCACCGGGCCGGGCTCGGTGGCCAGCATCGGCGGCAGGAACCAGGTGCCCTCGCGCAGCGACGTGCTGGCCATGTTCGAGCTGCAGCTTGCAGGCTGACTAAAGGCCGACAACAGGCTTAAGTCCGCGATCGAGGCCTCGCGCGGAACCGGCTCTGCCGGGCCGCTAGCCGAGCGCCGTGGGCGAGACGCACCCGGCCTTCGTGCCGTCCAGGTTCGTGCAGGCAGACCTGGAGCCGCGGCACTCAGCCCCCTTGCTGGCAGAGACCGCAGGAAGCGTGGGGGCCCCCGCGACCAAGGCCTTGCGCGGAACCGTCTCCGCCGGGCCGCTGCAAGCGCCCCCTCGGGGGGGCAGCGAAGGCAGTGAGCGTGGGGCCAACATCTACAGCGCGTCGATGCGCTGCGGCGGGTAGCTGTCCCAGCTGAGGCAGCCGGGGCACTGCCAGAAGTAGTGCTGCGCTTCGAAGCCACAAGCGGCACAGCGGTAGCGCTGCAGCGGCCGGGCGGCGCGGGCGACGGTGTCGCGCAGCGCGCTGCGGGCTTCATCGGTCCAGTCCTGCGGCGGCACGGAAAAGAGCAACTGCGCAGCCGACAGCGTGGGGTGCGCCTTCAGGTGCTCCAGCAGCCGCGGCAGGCGCTGCTGCGGCGCCGAGCCGTCGACCTGCGCCAGCGCCAGCAGCAGCTCTATGGCCGGCAGCTCGGCCAGCGCCGCCGTCAGCATGGCCTGGGCGCGCGGGGCCTGGTTGCAGGCCAGGGCCGAAGCCGCGTAGTCCGGCGCCACCAGCAGGAAAGCCGTCGCATGCTGCTTGCGCAACCGCTCCCACGCGTCGAGCGCAGCAGCATGGTCACCGCGGCGGCGCAAGCGGGCGCCGGCCAGCACGCCGGGCCGCGCGGCGTCGGGTGCGGCCACGGCCGCACGTTGCAAGGCGGCGCTGGCGGAGTCGTCGTCGCCTTGCGCGTCGGCCTGTTCGGCCAATTCACATTCGTAGTGCGCAACGCGGGCAGCGAAGGTGGCCTGGCCCTGCTGCTCCAGCCGGCGCGCAATGTCGGCGGCCTGCATCCAGTCGCGCGAACGTTCGTACAGCGACAACAGTGCCAGCTGCGCTTCGCCTTCATAGCTGCTGCCACGTAAAGCGCGCCAAGCGGCTTCGGCGCGGTCGAAGAGGCCGGCCTTCATGAAGTCCTGCGCCAGGGCCAGCTGCGCGCGGTCGCGCTCAATGGCCTTCAGGTCGGCACGGTCCAGCAGGTGCTGGTGCACACGGACCGCGCGCTCGAATTCGCCGCGGCGGCGAAACAGGTTGCCCAGAGCGAAGTGCAGCTCGGTGGTGTCGGGATCACTCTGCACCGCCTCGATGAAGGCGTCGATGGCTTGGTCCTGCTGTTCATTGAGCAGCAGATTCAGGCCCTTGAAGTAAGCGCGCGGCGAATCGTCGCGCTGGCGCTTGAGCTGCCGCAGATCCAGCCGCGAAGCCATCCAGCCGAGTGCAAAAGCCACCGGCAGGCCGATCAACAGCCACTGAAAGTCGAACTCCATGCCCTGCGCTTCAGGCCGACAAGCCGTCAGGGGCCCACACGCGGCGGGTGCTCGGTGCCGAACTCCGAAGGCAGCACGCTGCCGGTTGGCGTTGCGTGGGGCGGGACGGGCACCTTTGCGGTCGCCATGCGCGGCAGCCGCCGCCGACTCAGCCGCCAGCGCTGCCAGGCGCCCGGCAACATGGCCAGCACGCCCACGGCACAGCCGGCCGCAAAGGCCGCCAACACCACGATCACCAGTGGCGCGCGCCACTGCACGCCGAAGAACCAATGCACCGTCGTGAGCTGGCGGTTGTTCAGCGCAAAGGCGAACAGCGTGAAGAAGATGAAGGCCCGAATGAGCCAGGAGATGACGCGCATGCGGCGCGGATTCTAGGCACTCGGCCCGTGTTGCCGCGCAATCTGCGCTGGCCGTGCCCCGGGGCCGACAGCGTGCTTAGAAGCGGTCAACGTCGGGCGGCAATTGCGCATCCACCGACTCACGCAGGGCCTTGCCGGGCTTGAAGTGCGGCACCAGCTTTTCAGGGATCGTGACCTGCTCGCCGCTGCGCGGATTGCGGCCCACGCGGGGTGGGCGGCGGTTGATGCTGAAGCTGCCGAAGCCACGGATTTCGATGCGGTGCCCGCGTGCCAGTGCGTCGCTCATGGCGTCGAGGATGGTCTTGACGGCGAACTCGGTGTCGCGCTGCGTCAGCTGCGAAAAACGTTCAGCCAGGCGGGTGACGAGGTCGGATCGGGTCATCGGTGATTCGCCGTTCTTGTCTTGTGGGGCCCGCCCGTGCACTCGCGCGCCAGGCCGCCATGAAAAAACCGGGCCCGGGTTGCCCCAGGCCCGGTTGGGGCAGGACTTACTCGTTGCCCTTGTCGAGCTTGGCGCGCAACAACGCACCCAGGCTCGTGGTGCCGGCGTTCTCGCGCTCGTTGCTTTGCTTCAGGCCCTGCATGGCCTGTTGCTCGTCGGCGTTGTCCTTGGCCTTGATGGACAACTGGATTGAGCGCATCTTGCGGTCCACGTTGATCACCATGACGTTGACGTCGTCGCCTTCCTTGAGCATGTTGCGCGCGTCTTCGACGCGGTCGCGGCTGAGCTCGGAAGCACGCAGGTAGCCAGTGACGTCGTCGTTGAGCTGGATCTCGGCGCCGCGTGCGTCGACGCTCTTGACCTTGCCGTCGACGATGGCGCCGCGGTCATTGAGCGTCGTAAAGCTGGTGAACGGGTCGATGTCCAACTGCTTTATGCCCAGGCTGATGCGCTCGCGCTCCACATCCACGGCCAACACCAGGGCTTCGACTTCCTGGCCCTTTTTGTAGTTGCGCACCGCCGTCTCGCCCGGCTCGTGCCAGGACAGGTCGGACAGGTGCACCAGGCCGTCGATGCCAGCCGTGAGGCCGATGAACACGCCGAAGTCGGTGATGCTCTTGACGGGGCCCTTGACGCGGTCGCCGCGCTTGACGCTGGAGCTGAACTCTTCCCAGGGGTTGGCCTTGCACTGCTTCATGCCCAGGCTGATGCGGCGCTTGTCCTCGTCGATTTCCAGGACCATGACTTCGACTTCCTCGCCGAGTGTCACAACCTTGGCCGGCGCGACGTTCTTGTTGGTCCAGTCCATTTCGGATACGTGCACCAGGCCTTCGATGCCAGGCTCGATCTCGACAAACGCACCGTAGTCGGCGATGTTGGTAATCTTGCCGAACAGGCGCGTGCTGTTGGGGTAACGGCGCGACACACCGTGCCACGGGTCGTCGCCCAGCTGCTTGAGGCCGAGTGATACGCGGTTTTTCTCGGCGTCGAACTTCAGCACCTTGGCGGTGAGCTCCTGGCCGACCGTGACCACCTCGCTCGGGTGACGCACGCGGCGCCAGGCCATGTCGGTGATGTGCAGCAGGCCGTCGATGCCGCCAAGGTCGACGAACGCGCCGTATTCGGTGATGTTTTTGACCACGCCGTGCACGATGGCGCCTTCGGACAGCGTCTCCAGCAGCTTGGCGCGCTCTTCGCCCATCGAAGCTTCGACCACCGCACGCCGGCTCAGCACCACGTTGTTGCGCTTGCGGTCCAGCTTGATGACTTTGAACTCCATGGTCTTGCCTTCGTACGGCGTCATGTCCTTGACAGGACGCGTGTCGAGCAAGCTGCCAGGCAGGAAGGCGCGGATACCGTTGACGAGCACCGTGAGGCCGCCCTTGACCTTGCCGCTGACCGTGCCGGTGACGAACTCGCCGGACTCGAGCGCGTTCTCCAAGCTCATCCAGGACGCCAAGCGCTTGGCCTTGTCGCGGCTCAGGATGGTGTCGCCGTAACCGTTTTCGACGGCGTCGATGGCGACGGAGACGAAGTCGCCGACCTGCACTTCGAGCTCGCCCTGATCGTTCTTGAACTCTTCAATGGCGACGTAGCTCTCGCTTTTCAGCCCGGCGTTGACAACGACGTGGTTGAACTCGATGCGCACGACTTCGGCGGAGATGACTTCGCCGACGCGCATGTCGTTGCTCTTGAGGGATTCCTCGAAGAGAGCGGCAAAAGAGCCGTCGCCGCCCTTGGCGGTGACCGTGGTTTGAACAGACATTGATTTCCTAAACTGACCCGGAGGAGTGGATGGCAGAGCCGGGCTTGCTGGCGGCGGGGTGCCGCGGTTGGGGTTGCACAACCTGCACACCGTGTCGCGTTTGAAAGGCGACGGGCCGGACGGCCACGGAACGGTGCGAAGGACCTGGGGACTGCTTTGACTAAATTGCTTGCGGGCGGCCCGTTAAAGGCGCCGTTGTCAGGACGCGCTGGAAAGCACGCCCGCCAACGGCCCCGACGCCCGCCACCACGACAGAACCTGCTGCACCGAGGCTTCGATGCTCAAGTCGGAGTTGTCCAGCAACTGCGCGTCTTCGGCCGGCTTTAAGGGTGAAACGCTGCGCTGCATGTCGCGTTGGTCCCGGGCCTCCAGGTCAGATCGAAGGTCGGCAATATTAGAGGGAAAACCTTTTGATATTAACTGCTTATGCCTGCGTTCGGCGCGGTGCTCGGCGCTTGCGGTGAGGAACACCTTGAGCGCTGCATCGGCGAACACGACGGTGCCCATGTCGCGCCCGTCGGCGACCAGGCCGGGTGCGCGGCGAAAGGCCAGCTGCAGCCCGTGCAGCGCAAGCCGCACGGCCGGCAGCTCCGACACGCGCGAAGCCAGCACCCCTGTGCTTTCCAGCCGCAACGCCTCAGTGACCTCACGCCCGTCCAGCCAAGTGCGGCCGGCCTCGGGGCCCTGGCCAAAGCGCAGCGGCAGCGCGCGCGCCAGAGCGGCCACGCCGGCTTCGTCATCGGGCGAAATACCGGCGGCCACAGCTGCCAGCCCGGCCGCGCGGTACAGCGCGCCAGAATCGAGAAGGCCGTAGCCCAGCCGCTGGGCCACCGCGGCGGCGAGCGTGCCTTTGCCCGATGCAGTGGGGCCGTCGATCGCAATCACTGGCACGTGCTCGGCAGCAGCGACGCCGAACAGCGCCTCGAAGTAGTCCGGAAAGGTTTTGGCAACACAGCCCGGATCGAGGATGCGCACCGGCACCGGCCGGCCGCTGCCGCTGGCAGCCAGCGGGTTGAAGGCGGCCAGCGACAGGCACATCGCCATGCGGTGGTCGTCGTAGGTGCGGATGGCGGCGGCTTGCCAGTGTTCGGGTGGCGTGACCTCGATAAGGTCCGGCCCGTCGACAACGTGGGCGCCGAGTTTGCGCAGCTCGGCAGCCATGGCTGCAATGCGGTCGGTTTCCTTTACGCGCCAGCTGGCGATGCCCGTCAGGCGCGTGGTGCCTTCGGCGTAAAGCGCCATCACGGCCAGCGTCATCGCGGCGTCGGGGATGGCGTTGCAATCCATCGACAAGGCGCTCAAGGGCCAGCGGCCGCGGTGCACCTCCAGCCAGCCCGGCCCGCTCTTGACCAGCGCACCCATGGCTTGCGCAGCGTCGACAAAGCGGATGTCGCCCTGGATCGAGTCGCTCCCAACGCCGACGATGCGGAGCGGCGCTCCGCCATGCGCGGCAATTGCGCCGACGGCGATGAAGTAGGAGGCCGACGATGCGTCGCCTTCCACATGCAGCACACCCGGGCTGCGGTAAGCGCTGCCCTGCGGGATCGTGAAGCGCTGCCAACCCGCGCGCTGCACAACGATGCCAAAGCGCGCCAGCAGATTCAGCGTGATCTCGATGTAGGGCTTGGAGATCAGCGCGCCTTCGACCTCAATCACGACGTCGCTGTCAACAGCAGCCAACGGCAGCGCCATCAACAACGCGGTCAAAAACTGGCTGGAGACATCGCCGCGCACGCGGATGGGTGTGCGCGCCTGCAGCACACCACCCGGCTGGCCACGGACGACCAGCGGCGGGTAGCCAGGCCGGCCGAGCGGCTGCACATCGCAGCCCAGTGGCAACAAGGCATCGACGAGGTCGCCGATCGGTCGCTCGTGCATGCGCGGCACGCCGCGCAGCGTGAAGTGGCCGCCTTGCAGCGTGGCCAGCACGGCCAGCGTGGCTGCCAGCGGGCGCATCGCAGTGCCGGCGTTGCCCAGAAACAGGTCGGCCTCGTGCACCAACAGCCGGCCGCCCAAGCCCGTGATGTGCAAAACGCGCGCGTCGCCGCCGCCTTGCCAGTGCAGTCTGCAGCCCAGCGTCTGCAGCGCCGCCAGCATCACCTGTGTGTCGTCGCTGTCCAGCAGCGCATGCACGGCGGTCGTGCCCGTGGCAAGGCCGGCCAGCAGCAGCACGCGGTTGGAGATGCTCTTGGAACCCGGCAGCCGCACGGTGCCCGAAGCGCCGTGCAGCGGCGGCAGGTCGAGCTGGGGGATGTCGTACATCGGCGCGTTGGAAGAAGTGGGTGCCGGGTGAGCGGCCGGGTGAATGGCCGGGTGAGTAGCCGTGCGATTGGCCGTGCGATTGGCCGGCAGCGTGGCCTCAGAGCCGCGTGTTGACGTTACCGCCGGCACTGCTGCCGCCCGGCGTACTGCCGACACTGGCGCTGGTGCTGGTGCCTGGGCTTGCACCTGGGCTTGCATGCGGGCCGGTGCTGCCGCTGCCCGCCGCTGTCGCTGCTGGTGAGATGCGCGCCGCGCCCATCTGCCATTGCGACCGTCCTTCGGCCGGGCTGCGGATCAAGCCTTCCAGCGCATCGGCATTGCCTTCGCGCATGACGTGCTCCAACGCGTCCAACGCCTGGCGGAATCGCTGCGATTGTTTGAGCACCTCTTCGCGATTGGCCACCAGGATGTCGCGCCAGGTTTCCGGGTTGCTGGCCGCAATGCGCGTGAAGTCGCGGAAGCCGGGCCCGGCCAGCGACAGGAAATCGCGGCCTGCGGGTTGGTTGACGACGGCGCTAAAGTAGGCAAACGCCAGCAGGTGCGGCAGGTGGCTCACTGCAGCAAAAGCGGCGTCGTGGTTCTCGGGCGTCATGCGCAGCACCTGCGCGCCGATCGCCGACCAGACGTCGGTGGCCTTCTGCACCAGATCGGGCGCGGTTTGCGGCAGCGGCGTGATGATCACCTGACGTCCACTGTACAGAGCTGCGTCGGCGTGCTGAATGCCCGAGACCTCTTTGCCAGCGATCGGGTGCGCCGGCACGAAGGACGCGATGCGTTCGCGCAGCACCCGCCGCGCCGCATCCACCACATCGCGCTTGGTGCTGCCGACATCCATGAAAAGCACACCGGGATCTACCAGGTGGCGGATGGCCTTGAAGGTGGTTTCGGTGGCTGCCACCGGCACCGCAATCAGCACGATGTCCGAGCCGGCCACGGCCAGCAAAGCGGACTCGGCGGCAACGTCGATGACGCCCTGCTTGCGCGCGCGCTCGGTGGTGGAAGGCGACTTGCTGTAGCCGACCACCCGCTTGACGAGCCCGGCGCGCTTGAGCGCCAGCGCAAAGCTGCCGCCCATCAAACCGCAACCGATAAGACCGAGCTGCGTGAACATGCGGTTCAGGCTGCGGCCAGGCCGGCCGACTGGGGCCTGGCGCGGATGAGGCCGCGCCAATAAGCGCCAAATGCCGACGGCAGCGATCGAGGTGGGCGTGGCAGCCTCATTTGGCGTCGACCGGGTACGTGCCCAGGACCTTGAAAAACGCGCAGACCTCACGCAGCGCCTGCAGCGCCTGCGCGACATGCGGCTCGTCGGGGTGGCCCTCGAGGTCGATGTAGAAGTAGTACTCCCATAGGCCGGAGCGCGCCGGCCGCGACTCGAAGCGGCTCATCGATACGCCGTGCGCCTTCAGCGGTACCAGCATGTCGTGCACGGCGCCGGGCCGGTTGCTGACCGAGACCACCAGGCTCGTGCAGTCGTGGCCCGAGGCCCGTGGCGCCGGGTGGCGCTGCGGGTGCGTCAACACAGCAAAGCGGGTGCGGTTGTGCGCGTCGTCTTGAATTGCTGGCGCCAGCACGTGCAGCCCGAACTCGCTGGACGCGCGCTGGCCCGCGATGGCCGCCACGCTGCCGTCCAAAGCAGCCAGGCGCGCGCCTTCTGCATTGCTGGCAACCGGCCGGCGCTCGGCCTGTGGCAGGTGTGCGGACAGCCAGGCGTTGCACTGCGCCAGCGCCTGCGGGTGCGCCAACACCGCGCTGATGTCGTCAAGCGACTCGGCGCGGCGCAGCAGGTTGTGGCGCACGAAAAGGCTGGTCTCGCCAATGATGAACAACGGCGTGTGCAAGAACAGATCGAGCGAACGAGTGACCACGCCCTCGGTGGAGTTTTCTACGGGCACGACGCCGAAATCCGCCGCGCCGGTGGCCGTTACGTGGAAAACCTCATCGAAGTTGGCGCAGGGCACGCGCACGATCGACGAGCCGAAAAAACCCAGCGCTGCTTCTTCGCTAAAGGTGCCGGCCGGGCCGAGGTAGGCCACCCGCGTGGGCGTCTCCAGCGCGCGGCAGGCCGACATGATTTCTCGCCAAATTGGCGCAACGCTGGCGGTCTGCAGCGGGCCAAGGTTGCCCGCCTTGAGGCCGTCGATGACCTGCGCCTCGCGCTCGGGGCGGAAGACTACCGAGCCTTGTTGCTTCTTCAGCTCACCGACTTCCAGCGCCAGCTGGGCTCGCCGGTTCAAGAGCGCCAGCAGTTCGATGTCGACCGAATCGATGCGCTCGCGCAGCGCCAGCAGGCTTGCTGGCGCAGGGGCGGCGTCTCGGTCGGGTGAACTCATGCGCAGCGTCTGGAACGGGCCGGCTGGCAGCTACTTCTTGGCCGGGGCGGCCGGGCCCGAAGCGCCGCCGTTCGGCGTGGGTTCAATGCCCAAGCGCTTGGCCACGGTCTGCTGCACGGCACGCACCTTGGGTTCGATGTCGGACTTGCTGTCGGCGACCACCTTCTCCGTCAGCACCCGCTGCATGTCGCCGGCCATGCCCTGGAACTTACGGATCACCGGGGATTCCAGCATCGCGATGACCTGGCGCAACTCGTCTTCGTTCATGCGCTCCTCGAGCATCGGTGCAATCGTCAGCGGTGCGGCTTTCAAGGCCCGGTCACGCACGATCGGCACGGCCTCATCGGCGTACTTGCGAAGGTCGGCTTCGATGTCGCGGGCCACGGCTTCGCGGCGCTCGGCCGGCAGGCGTTGCAGCGCCTGGCTGGCCTGCTGCATCAGCTGCAGTGCTGGCTGCTCCGCCAGACCCTTGGCCATGACCTCGATGCCCGGCTGCTGCAGCTGCAATACACGGGCGATCAATTCCTTCTTGCCTTGCGCCGTCGCGGCAGGTGCAGCGGCCGGCGCTTGCGCCCAGGAGGCCGCGCTGGCCGTCACCAGGACGGCTGTCAGGGCCGTCGCTTTACACGCAGCACTTAGCGCCATCGGCATTGAAAACTTCAACATCAGAATCCTTCCGGGCCGGGCTCGCCGGCAATGCCGCCGCTGTCGCGGCTTTCGGGTGTGTCGGGTGTGTCGGGTGTGTCGGGGATTGAGGCGCCGTCGACGCCGTTGGCGCTTTCAGTGCCTTCGATGCCTAAAGCAGGCGCATCGTTCTCAACGATGCGCTGCAGCCCCGACAGCTTGGTGCCATTGTCCAGTGCGATCAAGGTCACGCCCTGGGTGGCCCGGCCCAGCTCTCGGATCTCACTGACGCGGGTGCGCACCAGCACACCCTTGTCGGTGATCAGCATGATCTCGTCGGCCGGCCGCACCAGCGTGGCAGCCACCACACGGCCATTGCGGCCAGATTGCTGAATCGCGATCATGCCCTTGGTGCCGCGGCCATGGCGGGTGTACTCGCCGATGCTGGTGCGTTTGCCGAATCCGTTTTCCGTGGCGGTCAAAACGCTTTGTGTTTCGTCCTCGGCCACCAGCATGGCGATCACGCTCTGACCATCTTCGAGCGACATGCCCTTGACACCGCGCGCTTGGCGGCCATGCGCGGTGACGTCGCCTTCGTCGAAACGCACCGCCTTGCCGCCGTCGCTGAACAGCATCACGTCGTGTTTGCCGTCGGTCAACGCGGCGCCGATGAGGTAGTCACCGTCATCCAGCGTGACAGCGATGATGCCGGCCTTTCGCGGGTTGCTGAAGTCGTCCAGCGGCGTCTTCTTCACAATGCCCAAAGCAGTGCACATGAAGACGTAGTGATCGGCCGGAAAGCTGCGGAACTGCCCGGTCAACGGCAACACGACGGTGATTTTTTCGCCCGGCTGCAGCGGAAACATGTTGACGATGGGCCGCCCGCGTGAGGCGCGTGAGCCCTGGGGCACTTCCCACACCTTGATCCAGTAAACCCGGCCGCGGTCGCTGAAGCACAGGATCCAGTCATGGGTGTTGGCGATGAAGAGCTGGTCGACCCAGTCGTCTTCCTTGGTCTGCGTGGCCTGCTTGCCACGCCCGCCCCGCTTTTGCGCGCGGTACTCGATCAGCGGCTGGCTCTTGATGTAGCCGGTGTGGCTGAGCGTGACCACCATGTCGGTGGGCGTGATCAGGTCTTCGGTGCCCAGCTCCAGCGCGTTGCGCTCGATGACGCTGCGGCGCGCGCCGGCTTTGGTCTGGCCGAATTCATGGCGCAGCTCAGCCAGCTCGGTGCTGATGATGGAGGTCACGCGCTCAGGGCGTGCCAGCACATCCAGAAGGTCGGCAATCTGCGCCATCACATCGCGGTACTCGCCGATGATCTTGTCCTGCTCAAGCCCCGTCAGGCGCTGCAGGCGCATCTGCAGGATTTCCTGCGCCTGGTCGTCGCTGAGGCGGTACAGGCCGTCTGGCTGCACGCCGTAGCTGGTGGGCAGGCCCTCGGGCCGATACGCAGCGCGACCGCCGGCGGTGCTTTCCTCGGCACGCGCGAGCATCTCGCGAACCATGCTGCTGTCCCAACTCTTGGCCATTAGTGCGGCTTTGGCCACCGGCGGGGTGGGGCTGGTCTTGATGGTCTCGATGAACTCGTCGATGTTGGCTAGCGCGACCGCCAGACCTTCCAGCACGTGGCCACGCTCGCGCGCTTTGCGCAACTCGTACACCGTGCGCCGGGTCACCACCTCGCGGCGGTGCTCGAGAAAGATGTCGATCAGCTGCTTCAGATTACACAGGCGCGGCTGGCCGTCGATCAGCGCCACCATGTTGATGCCGAAGGTGTCCTGCAGCTGCGTCTGCTTGTACAGGTTGTTCAACACCACCTCGGGCACTTCACCGCGCTTGAGCTCGATGACGACCCGCATTCCGTCCTTGTCGCTCTCGTCCTGGATGTGGCTGATGCCTTCGAGCTTCTTCTCGTGGACGAGCTCGGCCATGCGCTCAAGCAGGGTCTTCTTGTTCACCTGATACGGAATCTCGTCGACGATGATGGCCTGGCGCTGGCCCTTGTCGATGTCCTCGAAGTGGCACTTGGCCCGCATCACGACCTTGCCGCGGCCGGTGCGGTAACCCTCGCGTACGCCACCGAGGCCATAGATGATGCCGGCGGTGGGAAAGTCCGGCGCCGGCACGATCTCCATTAGCTCGTCCAGCGCGGCATCTGGGTTCTTCAACAGATGCAGGCAGGCGTCGACGACCTCGTTGAGGTTGTGCGGCGGAATGTTGGTGGCCATGCCGACCGCGATTCCGGCGCTGCCGTTGACCAGCAGGTTTGGCAGCCGCGTCGGCAGCACCGTAGGCTCACGCTCGCTTCCGTCGTAGTTGGGCGCAAAGTCGACGGTGTCCTTGTCGATGTCCTCGAGCATCTCGTGCGCAATTTTCGACAAGCGAATTTCGGTATAGCGCATGGCCGCGGCGTTGTCGCCGTCGACGCTGCCGAAGTTGCCCTGGCCATCGACCAGCATGTGGCGCAGGCTGAACTCCTGCGCCATGCGCACGATCGTGTCGTACACCGCCGTGTCGCCGTGCGGGTGATATTTACCAATCACATCGCCAACAATGCGCGCGCTCTTTTTATACGGCCGGTTCCAGTGGTTGGCCAATTCGTGCATCGCAAACAACACCCGGCGATGCACGGGCTTAAGGCCGTCACGCGCATCGGGCAGTGCGCGGCCGACGATTACGCTCATCGCGTAATCCAGGTACGACCGGCGCATCTCCTCTTCGAGACTGGTGGGAAGTGTTTCCTTGGCGAAGGCGCTCATGCAAAAGTCGGGTGGAAGAGGGCCGCAAGGCCAAGGCAGCCGCGGCGAACCGATCGGGATTCTACGGGGGGGGCGGCCCTGTCGCAGATGCGCAACAGCGGCTCGGGGCAGCGCGGAGGCAGGGGCCAAAATGCAGCCGAGCCGACACCCTATGGCACAATGTTTTGTCGGTGGTAAGTGCCCGCGGCTGCGGGAATTTGCCCGTTTTTCGCTAGTTTTGTCACTTGTCGTTTTGGACCGTTTTGGACGTTACGCAGGCTCGTCTGCGGCTTTCCTCGAGAGGAGAATCATGAAGAAATTGAACAAGGTGGCGGTGTTATTTGCAACCGCTGCACTTGCCGCCCCGATCGCAGTATTCGCGCAGGCGAAGTCGATTGATAACTGGCGTGCCACGGACGGCACCGTCTGGAAAAACGGCACCAATGAGCTCTGCTGGCGCGATGCCGGCTGGACGCCAGCCACCGCGCTTGAGAGTTGCGACGGAGCTATTAAGCCCCCGCCCCCGCGCGCTCCCCCGCCACCCCCACCGCCGCCACCCCCGCCTGCTGCAGCGCCTGTAACTCCGCCTGCTGCGACGCCACCGCCACCGCCGCCGCCCGCTCCGATTAGCGAGAAGGTCACGTTCGCGGCTGATGCTTTCTTCGACTTCGGCAAGTCTGTGCTGAAGCCGGACGCGCAAGCCAAACTGACGGATCTGATTGACAAGACCAAGGGTGTCAATTTGGAAGTCATCATTGCTGTGGGTCACACCGACTCTGTTGGCAGCGCGGGCTACAACCAGAAGTTGTCGATCTCTCGTGCCGAGGCGGTCAAGAAGTTCTTGATTAGCAAGGGCGTCGAGACCAATCGCGTTTACACCGAAGGCAAAGGTCTTAGCCAGCCTGTGGCCGACAACAAGACCGCCGAAGGCCGGGCCAAAAACCGCCGTGTTGAGGTTGAGGTCGTCGGGACCCGCACCCGCCGGTAATTCCGTCAGCCGCCGCGAGGCCGCTACGTTCAGAACCCCGCCACGGCGGGGTTTTTTTCTGCCCCTACGATCCTCGGTATGAACACGCAAAACGTCGACGCGCAAGAACTGGCGAAGTTCAGTGAACTTGCCCACCGCTGGTGGGACCCGGACAGTGAGTTTCGGCCGCTGCACCAGATCAACCCGCTGCGCCTAGAGTGGATCGACACCCTCGCGCCGCTGCAGGGCCGGGTGGTGTTGGATGTCGGTTGTGGCGGCGGCATCCTGGCCGAGGCGATGGCACGCCGCTCCGCAAAGGTGACCGGAATCGACCTGGCAGCACGGCCTTTGGCTGTAGCCCGCCTGCATGCGCTGGAGACCGGCGTTGACAACGTCGAGTACCGCGAGGTCGCTACCGAAACACTGGCCGTACAAAGCCCAGCAATGTTCGACGTCGTGACCTGCATGGAAATGCTGGAGCATGTCCCCGACCCCGCGGCTGTCGTACGCGCCTGCGCCACACTGGTCAAACCGGGTGGCTGGGTGTTCTTCAGCACGCTAAACCGAAATGCCAAGGCCTTTTTGTTTGCCATCGTCGGCGCGGAGTACGTGCTGCGCCTGCTGCCACGCGGCACCCACGAGTACGCACGCTTTATTCGCCCCAGTGAGCTGGCGCGCTGGTGCCGTGACAACGGCTTGACGCATGAGGCCAGCCGCGGCTTGCAATACAACCCGCTGACGCGCCGGTACTGGTTGGCGGACGACACCAGCGTCAACTATTTGATCGCCTGCCGTCGCCCGGGTTAATTGGTAGGAGCGTGCGCGCCAACGTGCGTCACAACAAGCACACACAGCCGCACGTGGCTGCCGTCTTGTTCGATCTCGACGGCACACTGCTGGACAGCGCACCCGACCTGGCCGGGACGGCCAACGACATGCGCCTGGCGCGCGGCCTGGCGCAGTTGCCTTATGTGCTGCTGCGCCCGCATGCCGGCTCTGGTGCGCGCGGCATGTTGGGTGCGGCGCTGGACGTGGTGCCAGCCCAGGCTGCATACGCCAGCCACCGCGACGAGTTTCACGACCGCTACGAGGCGCGCATGCTGCAACTGACAACAGCTTTCGACGGCGTAGCGGCGCTGATATTGGCGTTGCAGCAACACGGCATGTGTTGGGGCATCGTCACCAACAAGGCGCTGCGTTTTGCAGTACCGCTGGTGCAGGCCTTCCCGGTGCTGGCCGGACATCAGGTTCTGGTCGGGGGTGACAGCACGCCGCAGACCAAGCCGCACCCGGCGCCGCTGTTAGAGGCAGCACGTCGCGTCGGTTGTGCGGCCGCCAGCTGCCTGTATATAGGCGACGACCATCGCGACATGCTCGCTGCCCGCGCCGCGGGTATGGGCGCCATCGCTGCTGCTTGGGGCTACACCGGCAGTGCTGCGCCCATCGAAGACTGGGGCGCAGACCACGTGCTGCAAGAGCCGCTCCAGCTCTTGCAAACGCTGAATTTGACCTAAACTCCCGGGCATGGGACCGACTTGGCTTCGACGTGGGTTCGGAGTCGGCGCGGGGCATGCCGAGCACCAGTTCGCTCGTAAATCCACTGGAAACAAAGTAACTGCGAACGATCAAACGTACGCCCTCGCCGCTTAAAACCGGTGAGCCTCGCAACAGCTTGTCTATGGGCTGGGTCTGAGATCGAAAGGTCAATGACTGCGAGGTCATTCACATAGGCTCGTCCTGCAGCGTGTCATTCGTTGTGGGCTTAAAACCAAATGAATCGGGGCTTCGGTAGCGTGCTGCTGCGCGACCGAAGCACTTAAATCCAAATCAGACAGCTACGCATGTAGAACCGTCCGGCGAAGGCTTGCGGACGGGGGTTCGATTCCCCCCGGTTCCACCAGTCATTCGCCTGTGCCCCACGACGCACAGGCAAAAACGATCTCCTGCGGCGTTGGTCAAGCCGCCCGTGCGCCGATCACGGCAGCGGCCTGCCGGCTCGATAGAGCGGCGCCGTGAACGATCGCCGCCACCACGGCTTCCGATCGCAACACGACCGAGTCCCAGTCCAGCGCCAGTGCGCGCGCCCGTGCAGCTTGCTCGAATCGGCGGTGCCTGTCGGCATCGGTGGCCAGTGCGACGGCGGCGTTGGCGAAACCTAGCGCGTCGTCGCATGGCCTGCGCGGGCCTTGTTCACCGTGCGTGATCAGCTGTGCGGTTGCCGCGCGATCGAAGGCCACCACCGGCAGGCCGCTATCCAGCGCCTCGGCCGTCACATTGCCGAAGGTCTGGCTGAAGCTCGGAATCGAAAACAGGTCGGCACCGCCAGGCGGGAGCCGGAAGCCGACGAAGAACTCATCGAAGATCAGCACGATGCTGCGCTTGGTGCAGGCCTCGCGCAGCCGTTGCAACCAGGCCGAGCAGCGCCCGCGGTCGAAGCCGGCGCGGCGCGTGCTGTCGACGAGCGACGAGTCCGCCGGCGCGGGCGCGTTGGGGTGCAGCGCCTGCAGCGGCTTGACCAACACGCAGGCGATGTCGCGGCGGCTCTGCAGCACCTGCAAGCTGCGCTCGTCCAGGTCTTCGAGCGTGTAGGTCTCGCGCGGCGGCAGCGGGTTGCCGGGGGCGGGCTGCACGTCCTCCCACCAGCCGTGGTGGGCGCCGCAAAAGCGCACGAGGTAGCTGCGCCGCATGTGATGGAGCGCCAACCGCACGGCCTGCATCACGGCTTCGGCGCCGGACATGTGAAAGGACACTTCGTCCAGGCCGGACATTGCACGCAGCCGTTGCACGTTGGACAGCACCGCGGGGTGGCATGCGCTGAGCACCGGGCCCAGCGCCTGCGCGGCGGCCGCGCCTTCGGCGAGGCAGGCCTTGTAGGTGTCGTAGCCCAGCACATTGACGCCATAAGACCCGGTGAGGTCGTAGAAAACGTTGCCATCCAGGTCCTCGACCATGACGCCGGAGGAGGCTTGCAAGAAGCTGCCGATCTGCAAGTGCTGGCGCAGAAACGGTGCTCACTGGAAGGGCACGCGGTAGCTGCCGGTGAACTGCAAATCCGACAAAGCGTCGCGGGCCTGCGCGGTCATCGCGGCGCTCTGGGGGTAACGGCGGGCGTAGGTATCGCTCAAGCGCTGCAGACCGGCGCGGCGCAAGGCCTGCACCTGCGGCGGCGCGCCATCAGATGCAAAAAAGCGGGCTTCGTCATAAGCGTAGCCCGGCACCATCCCGGCGATGCGCTTGGCCATGCGCGCGTGCCCGGCCAGCGAGCGGTGCTTGGCCCGCGACAGCTGCAAACGGCGCCGGGCGCGCGGCAGCGTCCAGGCCAACAAAGCCAGACCCAAAGCAGTCAGGGCAGGCAGGGCAGGGGATGCAAAAGATGGGTCCATGGTGCGATCCGTTGGCAAGCCAGCAGGTCCAACCGGTGAGATTGACAGCGTGATGAACATCGCCCGTTGCGGCGCTTTCTGCAGCAGGAAGACAGCAACTTCCTGCTCACCAACCGGGTGCCGCGCCTGTTGCTGACTCGGCTGATGGGCCGCTTCAGCCGCATCCGCAACCCCTGGCTGGCGCGCTGCTCGATCGCGGCGTGGCGCCTGCTCACCAAGCTGGATCTGAGCGATGCGCAACAGCAGCGTTTTGCCAGCCTGCACGACTGCTTCATGCGTGAGCTGCGCCCGGGCGCGCGGCCCGTGGAAGCCGACCCGCAGGTTTTGGCCAGTCCCTGCGATGCCATCGTTGGCGCCTGCGGCTCGGTCGATGGCACCGTGGTGTTCCAGGCCAAAGGCTTTTTGTTTCGACTGCAGGAGCTGTTCGGGCCGACGCAGGACAGCACCCCGTTCCACCACGGCAGCTACGTAACGCTGCGGCTAACGTCGGCCATGTACCACCCGCTTCCATGCACCGCACGACGCGCGGCTGGAGCATGTCAGCTACCGCAGTGGCGACACCTGGAACGTCAATCCGATTGCGCTGGCCCGCGTGGAGCGGTTGTTCTGCCGCAACGAGCGAGCGGTGCTGCGGCTGCGCTTGGCGCGGGGTGACTACCCGGTGGCCCTGGTGCCGGTGGCGGCGATCTTGGTGGCCAGCCGGCGGCTGCATGCGCTGGATGTGCTGCTGCACCTGACGTACCGTGGTCCGGTCGAGATGCCTTGCGATGTGGCGGTCGCCAAAAGGGCAGGAGCTTGGCTGGTTCCAGCACGGCTCGACGATCATCGTTTTCGTGCCGCCGGGTTTTGCACTCGCGCCGGGCATCGCAGCAGGTGCGCGCATCCGCATGGGCCAGGCCCCAATGCGCTTGCCTGAGCCTGTTGCATGACCGGCTTGCCTGAGCCTGTTGCATGACCGGCTTGCATGCGCCACTCGCATGCGCCACTCGCATGACTTAACCTCCAGACTCGGTCGCTCGACCCATCGACACCTTCACCGGACTGTCGCCACGCCTTCACCGCAGTGTCATGTCAGGCCGGGAGCATCGGGGACAAGCATGAAGAGCATCGCACTCGTTCACTTCAATGCCGGCGGCGGCCACCGCGCTGCAGCACTGGCCTTGCAGGAAGCCATTGCACAGCAGGGCCGGCCGTGGCGGGTTGAACTGGTCAACCTGACTGAGGTGCTGGACCCGCGGGGTCGCTTCCGGCGCCTCACCGGCATCGACCCCGAAGATCTCTACAACCGGCGCCTGGCTCGCGGCTGGACGTTGGGTCTGGCGCAGGAGTTGAAGCTGTTGCAGGGCCTCATCCGCCTCACGCACGGTCGGCTGGTGCAGGCCTTGCAACAGCATTGGCTGCGTACCGAACCGGACCTCGTTGTCTCGCTTATTCCCAACTTCAACCGCGCGCTGTACGAGTCACTGGCCGGCACGCTGCCCGGTGTGCCTTACGTCACGGTGCTCACCGACATGGCGGACCTGCCGCCGCACTTCTGGATCGAGCCCGGCCAGCAGCAGCACATCGTCTGCGGCAGCACCGAAGCGCTGGCCCAGGCGCAGGCCGCGGGCTATCGCGAAGACCAGCTGTCGCTGACCAGTGGCATGGTGATGCGGCCGTCGTTCTATGCAGCGAGCCAAGCCTCGCGCGGCCTGGACCGCAAGGCCGGTCTTGCAACGCTGGGTCTGGACCCCGAGCGACCGACCGGCCTGGTGTTGTTCGGCGGCCAGGGTTCGACGCAGATGCTGTCGATCGCCAAGCGGCTGGGTGATCAGCAATTGATCCTGATGTGCGGCCACAACCAGCCGTTGGCGGCCGGGCTGCGGCGTTTGCACCGCGCTGCGCCGCATGCGGTGATCGGCTTCACGCCTGAGGTCGCGCGGGTGATGCGGCTGGCCGACTACTTCATCGGCAAGCCTGGGCCCGGCAGCCTGAGTGAGGCCGTGCACATGGGCCTGCCGGTGATCACGTTTCACAACGCGTGGACGATGCCGCAAGAGCGTTTCAACACCCGCTGGGTGCGCGAGCAGGGTGTCGGCCAGGTGGTGCCTTCGGTGCGTGCCTTGCCTGGCGCCGTGGCGGCCGTGTTGCATAAGCTGCCGGCGCTGCATAAGCGCTTGCAGGCCATCGACAACCAGGCCGTTTACGAGGTGACCGACATCCTGGCCGATTTGCTGGAGCGCGCCGGTGCGCCCGCACGGACGCCCACCGTGCAGCAACTGATGGGCGAGCCTTGATGAAGGTCTGCGTGTTCGGCGCCGGCTACGTTGGGCTCGTGACCGCTGCCTGCATGGTTGAGATGGGCAACAGCGTCTTCTGTGTCGATATCGACGCCGCCCGCATCGCCGGCCTGCAGTCCGGTCACCTGCCGATTCACGAGCCCGGGCTGGCCGAGATGGTGCTGCGCAACGCGCAGGCCAACCGGCTGCACTTCACAACCGACGCTGCGTCGGCGGTGGTCTACGGAACCATCGTCTTTACTGCCGTCGGCACGCCCGCCGCGCAGGACGGCTCGGCCGATCTGGCGCACGTGCTGGCCGCTGCGGCCACCATCGGCGGGCACATGCTCGAGTGCAAATTCATCGTCAACAAAAGCACGGTGCCGGTGGGTACCGCCGAGCGCGTGCGTCTGGCGGCGGCCGATGCTTTGCGCCGGCGCACTGCGCTGCTGCCGTTTGCCGTCGTCTCCAACCTGGAGTTCCTGAAAGAGGCGCGGCCATCGAGCAGCCGCCGAGGGCGCCGATGCGCTGCTGGTCGTGACGGAGTGGCGCCAGTTCCGCAGCCCAGACTTCGTGCGGCTGCGCAAGTCGATGCGCACGCCGGTGCTGTTCGACGGCCGCAACCTGTACGAGCCGCAGGCGGTGGCTACGTTGGGGTTCGAGTACCTGGGCATCGGGCGGGGCAGCACCGGCCCGTTGCCTGCGGCCGCCGTTGACGCCGGGGTGAACGCCCTGGCAGCTTAGGGCTGACGCTGTTGCAGCGCGGGTGATGCTGGCGGCCGGCCGTACGCTGCCCGCGTCAACGCAGCAGGCCGGCCCGCAGCGCGGCCACCGGGACTGGCACGTCGTCCGGCAGATCGTCCAGATCGGCAGTGCGGGGCGCAGCTTGCACCGCAGGATGCCGCTGCCCAATGCTGCGGTCGATGATCTCCAGCCGCCCGTCGGTGTGTTCGACCAACGCCGTCAGGCTTTCGACCCAGTCACCGTCGTTGCACTACAGGATGCCGTCGATGTCGCGGATTTCTGCGCGGTGGATGTGGCCGCAGACGACGCCCTGCACCCCGCGCTTGCGCGCTTCACGGGCCACCGCTTGCTCAAAGTCGCCGACGTAGCTGACGGCGCGCTTGACCTTCATCTTCAAGTAGCGCGACAGGCTCCAGTACGGCAGCCCGACACCTGCCCGCGCGCGGTTGAACCAGCGGTTGAACTTGAGCGTTAGCTCGTAAGCCACGTCGCCGGTGGTGGCCAGCCAGCGCGCGCACTGAATCACGCCGTCGTACAGGTCGTCGTGGGTGACCCACAGCTTGCGGCCGTCCTTCAAAACGTGAATGCATTCGTCCATGACCTCGACACCGCCGAACTTGTGGGCCACGTAGCGGCGCGCAAATTCGTCATGGTTGCCGGGCACGGAAATCACCCGCGTGCCCTTACGCGCCTTGCGCAGAATCTTTTGCACCACGTTGTTGTGCAGCTGCGGCCAGTACCAAGACCGGCGCAATTGCCAGCCGTCGATGATGTCGCCCACCAGGTACAGCGTCTCGCAATCGACATCACGCAAGAAGTCCAGCAAGGCCCGCGCCTGGCAGCCGGGCGTGCCCAAGTGCAGATCGGAAATCCACACCGTGCGCACGCGCAAGGTCTGCGCTGGCTCGGCTGCGTCCATGCTGGAATCGATCGGAAGCATGGGCGTCGATGTTCGCCCGGGCCGGTGACGCGGCTGTGACCCACGGCCGAGCCGTCAGCCCACCGGCACGGTTTAGGCCGCAGGCTGCACGTCGGGTGTCATCGTCAGCATCGTCGCCTGGCCGAAGATCGTGGAAAAGGCAACGTCCTTGGCGTCGCGGCCGCAGGCGATGCGCACCAGGTGCTCCACCGGGGCCATCTGCGTCGGGTCGAACAGCACCCACTGGCCGCCCAGGTAAGCCTCGAACACAGCGTGAAAGTCCGGCGGCGGTTGGTTGAAGCGCACATACCCCACCGCCAGACGCGCCGGAATATTGAGCGCGCGACAGAACGTGACGCCCAGATGCGCGAAGTCGCGGCACACGCCCGCACGCTGCCGGAAGACGTCGCACGAGGTGGTTGTGGTGTCGGTGGTGCCGATGACGTAGTCGACGTTGTCGTGGATCCAGTCGCTGATGGCCTGCACCCGTGCATAGCCGGGCGGCAAGTTGCCGAACAGCTTGTACGCAGCTCGCGCCAACAGGTCCGATTCGCAGTAGCGCGTCGGCATCAGCTGGTGCACCAGCGCATCGGGAAGGTCCTGCACCGGCAACTCGGCAGCGCCCGTATCGCGCAGGCGGGGCGCCACATGCACCGTGGCCTGGTAGTGCAGCTTCAACACGCCTTGCGGCGCCTGCAGGCGCAGAGTGCGGTGGTGCGACAGCGGGTCGAGGTAGACGTGGCTGGCGACGCCGGGCGATAGCTCCAGTGATTCGGCCAGCACCTGCTGATCGGCACCGTGCCAGGCGTGGATCTGAAAGATGAAATGGGTCGGATCGTTCAGCTCGTAGGCCAGCTGACAGTCGATGGTCCAGTTGCTGATCGGCGCCGGGGAAGCAGTGGGCTGGGACGCAGGAGAAAACGCGGGCGCAGTCGCAGGCGTAGACATAGGCGCAAGCGAAGGTTTTTGGTCGGCAGACATGGCAGGTGTTTGAATCAACGCGGAATTGCATTGTCCAAGCAGTAATTGCGCCATCCGTACGCTGCGTGTCAGCGTGTAGGAATGCAGGCCATTGCCGGTGGAGCTGCAGGTGCGTAATGCGCTACCGCCAATGCAGCTACGTGGCACCTGCAAAGCCGCGCGCCGCGGATCGCAGCGCGGGTAGTCCTCAAAAGCCCGGTGCTGCCTCGGCCGCGTCTGGCTCGGCTGCAAACACCACACTGGCTGCATCGGGCACTGTGCTGCTCGGTGCGGGCCGGGCCGGGGGCAATGCGGCATGTCCGACAGCGGCTCCGACTGCCGCTGTGGCTGTGGCTGTGGCTGTGGTTGTGGCTATGGCTGTGGGCGCTGCTGGGTCCGCAGACACCGCTTCGATCGCCTGCAGCGCATCGGTTGCCAGCAGCACTGCGGTGGCAATCAGCGTCACTGCCAGCGGCAGCGCGACGAGGCGCAGCGCCTGACGTGCAGCCCAGGCGGGCGGGCGCTGCAGTGGCAGCGTGGGCGAAACGGGTGGTGCGGTAGCTATGTCGAGACTCCTGAAGGCGGATGCCGGACGATCCGCTTGATCTGGAGTACGCCGCCATCCCGCCGATGCGGACAGGGCTGCCCGCCGCGCCTACTTCCTTGGAAGGACGGCTGCCACCGCGTGTCGACCCGGCATACGGTGCGTCGTCGTGCCACCGGTGGCTGCACACGGTGTCGCAGTCCCGCACCTCAACCCGCAACTCGAACGCTGGAGATGACCATGACCCAACTCGCCGCTTACCTTTCCTTTGACGGCCGCTGCGCCGAAGCCATGACGTTCTACGCTGGCCTGCTGGGCGCCAAATTGAAGGCGCTGATGAGCTATTCGCAGGCGCCCGCTGGCGGCGACATGCCCAGGGTCGAGTCCGACCTGATCAAGCACGCCTACCTGGAGCACAAGGACTTCGGGCTGATGGCCGGCGACACGCCGCCAGGCGTGGGCCATAGCCCGATGCTGGGCGTGATGCTGGCGCTGACGCTGGACACGGTGGCCGAAGCGCAGCGCATCTTCGGCGCGCTGGCTGAAGGCGGCGCGGTGCAGATGCCGCTGGCCGACACCTTTTGGGCCGAGGCCTTCGGCATGGTCACAGGCCGTTTCGGCACGGCCTGGGCCATCAACGGCGCCAGCAAGCCGATGCCGGGCGCCTGAGGCCCGGCCGCCGCGTTAAGCGCGTCCTTCGGTTGCTCCGGCCTCCGCAGCCGCCGCGGCGTGGTACGCAGTGACGCGCTCCACCTCGTTGCGCGAGCCGAGCAGCACGCTGACGCGCTCGTGCAGCTTGCTCGGCACGATGTCCAGAATGCGCTCGCGGCCGTTGGTGGCGGCGCCGCCGGCCTGCTCGACGATGAAGGCCATCGGGTTGGCCTCGTACATCAGGCGCAGCTTGCCGGGCTTGTCGGGCTCGCGCTGGTCCCAGGGGTACAGGAAGACGCCGCCGCGCGTCAGGATGCGGTGCACGTCGGCCACCATGCTGGCGACCCAGCGCATGTTGAAGTCCTTGCCGCGCGGGCCGTCACGGCCCGCCAGGCATTCGTCGATGTACTGTCGCACCGGGCTGTCCCAGTGCCGCATGTTGGACATGTTGATCGCAAACTCTTTGGTGTCCTGCGGCACCTGCACATCGGTCTGCGTCAGCAGCCAGGACCCGGTCTCGCGATCCAGCGTGAACAGCGCCACGCCGTTGCCCAGCGTCAGCACCAGCGTGGTCTGCGGGCCGTAGACGCAATAGCCGGCAGCAGCCTGTTGTTTGCCCGGCTGCAGGAAGTCGTCTTCACTGACACCGGGCGTGTGGCTTATCTTGCGCAGTACGCTGAAGATGGTGCCGATGCTGACGTTGACGTCGATGTTGCTGCTGCCGTCCAGCGGATCGAACAGCAACAGGTACTCGCCCTGCGGGTAGCGGTTCGGCACGACGTGGATGCTGTCCATCTCCTCGCTGGCCATCGCCGCCAGGTGGCCGCCCCACTCGTTGGCTTCGATCAACACCTCGTTGCTGATGACGTCCAGTTTTTTCTGGATTTCGCCCTGCACGTTTTCGCTGTGCGCACTGCCCAGCACATCACCCAGAGCACCTTTGTTGACCGCGATGGCAATGCGCTTGCAAGCGCGGGCCACGACCTCGATCAACAGGCGCAACTGCGCCGGTATGCGGCCGTGCTCGCGTTGCTGCTCGACGAGGTACTGCGTAAGGCTGATGCGTTTCATGCGGTCGGTCTCGCGAAGACGTCAATGGATCCGTGCGGATAGGCTGATCACTGCTGGGCGAGCGCGCGGTCGACGACCTCACGCACATCGCCGCTGATGTCGCTGCGTGCCGCGACGCGGGCGATGGCTTCGCGCGCGGCGCTGCGGTAGGGCTCGGCCAGTGTTGCCCAGCGGTCCAGCGCACGGGCCATGCGGCCGGCCACATGCGGATTCAACGCATCGATCTCCAACAGTTTGTCGGCCCACAGCACATAGCCCGCAGCATCGGCGCGGTGGAAGGCAGCCGGGTTACCGGTGAACAGCGACGACAGCAGGCTGCGTGCCCGGTTGGGGTTGCGCAGCGAAAAGTCCGGGTGCTTGAGCAGCGCCTTGACGCGCGCAAACGTCGCTCCGTTGCCGGACAAGGGCTCGGCAGCCAGGGCCTGCAGCGCGAACCACTTGTCCAATACCAGCGCGTCCCCGGCAGCCATGGCGTGGAAGCGCTCTATGGCGTTGTCGGCCAGCGGCGACTGCGCGTCGGCCAACGCGGTCAGCGCACCCAGGCGGTCGCTCATGTTGGCCGCGTCCTTGAAGCGCTGGTAGGCGCGGCCCTGCCACACCGCGTCGCCCGTGCGCACCGCGTGCAGGCACAGGAAGCGCAGCGCCAGGTTGGCCAGTGCGCGGCGGCCGGCCTGCGGCGGCGCCGGGTCGTAGCCGGCCAGCACCTGGTGATCGTCGAAGGCCTGCACCCAGTCGGCGTGCAGCTGCTCGGCCATCAACGCCAGCCACTGCTCACGGGCCGTGTGGATGCGCTGCGGGTCCACTGGGAGCATTTGCTCGGCGATGTAGGCCTCGCTCGGCGGTGTCAGCACCAGCGCCTTGAAGGCCGGGTCCAGCGCCGGGTCTCGCAGCGTGCTGCGCATGGCGTGCAGCAGGGCCGCGTCGAGCTGCGGCGGGCTGTTGCTGCGCAGCGCTTGCAGCAGACGGTCCAGCATCAGGCGCTGCCCGGCTTCCCAGCGGTTGAAGGCGTCGCTGTCGTGCGCCAGCAGCACCAGCCGGTCGGCATCGCTTAGGCCGTCGTCCAGCCACACCGGGGCTGAAAAGCCGCGCAACAGCGAAGGCACCGGTGCTTGGGCGATGTGGTCGAAGGTCCAGCTCTGCTCGGCGCTGTCCAGTACCAGCACACGCTCGGCCAGCAGCTCGCGGCCATCGGCTGCCAGCAAGCCCATGGCAACCGGGACCACGTAGGGCTGCTTGTTTGGCTGGCCTGGTGAGGCACCTGCACTTTGGCTCAGCGTCAGCGTGTAGCGCTGCGTTGCTTGGTCATACGCAGTGCGCGCCTGCACGCGCGGTGTGCCGGCCTGCGCGTACCAATTCTTGAAGCCTGCGAGCCGCGTGGCCAGGCCGCTGCCCGGGTTGGCGTCGGCAACAGCCTGCGCAAAGTCGTCGCAGGTCACGGCCTGGCCATCGTGGCGCTGGAAGTACAGCGCCATGCCTTGCGCAAAACCTTTGCGGCCGACCAGCGTGTGCATCATGCGCACGACCTCGGCGCCCTTTTCGTAAACCGTGGCGGTGTAGAAGTTGTTGATCTCGATGTAGCTGTCGGGCCGTACCGGGTGCGCCATCGGGCCCGCGTCTTCCGGAAACTGAACAGCCCGGAGGCGGCGCACGTCTTCGATGCGGCACACCGCACGGGCTGAAGCACTGCCAGCCATGTCCATGCTGAACTCCTGATCGCGGAATACCGTCAGGCCTTCTTTCAGGCTCAGCTGAAACCAGTCGCGGCAGGTGATGCGGTTGCCGGTCCAGTTGTGGAAGTACTCGTGGGCGATGACGCTCTGCACACCGGCAAAGTCGTCGTCGGTGGCGGTAGCCGCACTCACCAGCACGTACTTGGTGTTGAAGATGTTGAGGCCTTTGTTCTCCATCGCGCCGCCGTTGTAATCGGCCACGGCAACCACCATGAAGCGCTCCAGATCCAGCGGCAGCGCAAAACGGGCTTCGTCCCACAACACGCTGGCCACCAGCGCGTTCATCGCGTATTCGGTTTTCTCCAGGTCGCCGGGGCGCACGTAGACCTGCAGCAGGTGGTCCTTGCCGGCGCGCGTGGTGATGCGCTGCTCGCGCACCACCAGCCGGGCGGCGACCAGCGCAAACAGGTAGCTGGGTTTGGGGAATGGATCGTGCCAGACGGCGCAGTGGCGGCCGTTGTCCAGATCGCGCTGCTCCAGCAAATTCCCGTTGCTCAGCAGCACCGGATAGCGCGCCTTGTCGGCGCGCAGCGTCACGGTGTAGACGGCCATCACGTCGGGCCGGTCCAGGAAATAGGTGATGCGGCGGAAGCCCTCGGCCTCGCATTGCGTGGACAGCATCGGGTGCGCGCTGCCGCCGCTGGCATACAGGCCCGACAGCTCGGTGTTCTTGTCCGGCGCGCAGGTGTTGCGGATGTCCAGCGTGAAGCTGCCGGCCTCGGGCGGGTTGTCGATCACCAGCTCGCAGTGGCCTTGACTCGATTCATGGCGGAAGGCGACGCTGTGCCCATCGGCCAGCACACGCAGCAGCGTGAGTGCTTCGCCGTGCAGGCGCAGCGGCTGCCGCGGCTGGCCGCTGTTGCGCTCGATGTGCAGGCGGCTGGTCACCAAGGTCTTGGCAGCGTCGAGATCGAAGCTCAACTCGACGCGGCGGATGAAAAACGCCGGGGCGGTGTAGGCCTCGCGGTGGACCAGGGTCGTGCTGGCTTGGCGCATGTGCTGCGTCTCCTCAATCAGGGCGCTGGTGGCGCCCGGGTGTTCTCAGAGCCCCTGTTTGAGGCTGGCTTCGATGAAAGCGTCGAGGTCGCCGTCCAGCACCTTCTGGGTGTTGCTGATCTCGACGTTGGTGCGCAGGTCCTTTATGCGGCTCTGGTCCAGCACATAACTGCGGATCTGGTGGCCCCAGCCGACATCGGTCTTGGTGTCCTCCAGCTTTTGCTGCTCTTCCTGGCGTTTGCGCAGCTCGTGGTCATACAAGCGCGAGCGCAGGCGCTTCCAGGCCACGTCGCGGTTGCCGTGCTGGCTACGGCCGTCCTGGCACTGCACGACGATGCCGGTGGGGATGTGCGTCAGCCGCACCGCCGAGTCGGT
>JAJAZC010000203.1 GCA_026785885.1 Rubrivivax sp. | reverse complement strand
ACGCGCCCGAGCGGGCGGCCCAACGGGTGGTGATCTAGGCGCAAAGCACAGCCGTAGCTCGGGCTACGGCGAGCATTTGCAACGACGAGCAGCGCCCGCTGGGACGCACGAGCGGGTGTGGCTGATTCGTTCACAGCTTCTTAGGCCCTCAGCACCGGCACGGCACGGCCGCGCGTGGCCAGGGCTTGCCGGTAGACCTCGGCATAACGGCCGACGCTCTGCGCCCAGGTGCGCTCTTGCTCGACGAAGCGGCGCGCCCTGGCCTGCATCTCGGGCCATTGATCGCGCTGCGTCAGGGCACTGTCCAGCGCCTGCTGCAAGGCCACGGCACTACCGGCCGGGCACAGGTAGCCGGTGTCGCCATGGCGCACCAGCTCGCGGTGGCCGCCGACATCGCTGGCTACGAAAACACGGCCTTGCGCCATCGCTTCCAAAGGCTTCAGCGGCGTGACGAGCTCGGTCAGGCGGATCGGCAGCCGCGGGTAGGCCAGCAGGTCGATCAGTTCGTAGTAGCGCTGCACTTCGGCGTGCGGCACGCGGCCGGTGAAGATCACCGTGTCTTGCAGGCCGTTGTTGGCGACCTGCGCTTTCAGCGCCCCCTCCTGCGGGCCGCCGCCAACGAGCAAGAGCCGCAGCTTCGGGTGGCGCGAGCGCATCAGCCGCACGGCTTCCACCAGCAGGTGCAGACCTTCATAAGCGTAGAAGCTGCCCGCAAAACCGATCACGGTGGCGCCCTGCAAACCCAGGCGCTGCTGCAGAGCCGCATCGGCCGGCATGCCAAAGCGGAAAGCCTCCACGTCGACCGCGTTGGGGATCACGGTGATGCGCTCCGGCGCAATACCGCGCGCAGCAATGTCGCCACGCAGGCCTTCGCAGATGGTGGTGATGCGGTCGGCGCGCTTGAGCGCAAAGGTCTCCAGCGCACGGCTTGCGCGGTAGCGCACGCTGCCCTCAGAAGTGGTGCCGTGGTCTACCGCGGCGTCCTCCCACGAGGCCCGCATTTCGTATACCACCGGCAGCCTTTGTGACGAAGGTTGCAACAAGCGCACCCACAGCGCCGGCAGCGCATTGAGCACTGGCGAATGGGCGTGGATCAGATCGGGTTTTTCGCTTTGCACCACCTCAACCAGGCGGGCCGCCGTGAGTTGCATCTGTTTGAGCAAGCCGGCGCCGGCCGGGCTGGGTGTGCGCAGCAGGCGCAGGCCGTCGATGGTTTCCTCGCGTGCACTGCCGGCGCCCTGCTTGGGCGTGGTCAGCTGCAGCGTCTGCCAGCCCATGCGGGCCTGCTCGCGCAGGATGGCCAGCGTGCGAAACGTGTACCCGCTGTGCAGCGGGATCGAGTGATCCAGCAGGTGCAGCACACGCATTAGGCCAGCGCCTCGGCCGCAGTCGGCATGGCCGGCACGGGTGGCGCACCGCTGCCGTCGATGCTATTGCGCAAGAAGGCCTCAAACATCACCAGCGTCCACAAAGGCGCGCTGTGATCGCGGCTGCCGTTCAAGTGCGCATCGACCAACTGCTGCAGCGCACGCGGCTCGAAGTAGCCGGTGGACGAGAGCCGCTCGCCCAGCACCGCGTCCTGCACGCGCTGGCGCAGCGGGCCGCGAAACCAGCGCGCCAGCGGCACCGCGAACCCCATCTTCGGCCGGTACAGGATGTCGTGCGGCAGGGCCGGCTCCATGGCTTTTTTGAGCAGGAACTTGCCTTCGTTGCCACGCACCTTCAGGCTGGACGGCAGCGTGGCCAGCCACTCCACGAGCGGGTGGTCCATCAGCGGCTCCCGCACCTCTAGCGAATGCGCCATGCTGGCGCGGTCGACCTTGGTGTTGATGTCACCGACGAGGTAGGTCTTGAGATCGAGGTACTGGATCAGCGCCAGCGGGTCGTCGGTGCCAGCGTTGGCGGCATGGCGCTGGAAGACCTGCTGCGCGTCGTAGCCGCCCAGAGCGCGTTTGAACGAGGCGCTGTAAAGGCTGCTGCGCAACGGCCCGCGCAGGATGCTGACGCTGTGGAAGTAGGCCTCCACCGAATCGCGCGCCATGCCTTCGAACGTGGTCTTGGCGCGCAGCACGCGCGGCGCCCAATCGGCCTTGGGGTACACGCGGCCCAGCATGCCGAACAGTGGCCGCCGCAGCGCCGCCGGCAGGCTGCTGCGCAAGCGCTCTTCCATCAGGTGCATGCGGTAGCGGCGATAGCCGCCGAAGGTCTCGTCACCGCCGTCGCCCGACAGCGCCACCGTCACGCGCCGGCGCGCCAGCTGGCAGACGCGGTAGGTGGGGATGGCCGAGCTGTCGGCATAGGGCTCGTCGTACAGATGGGCCAGTGTGTCGATCAAACCGAAGTCGTCGCTGCCCACCGTTTCCAGGTGGTGGTCGGTGCGGTAGCGGTCGGCGACGGTCTGTGCAAAGGCCGACTCGTTGAACTGCGGGTCGTCGAAGCCGATCGAGCAGGTGCGCACCGGCGTGTTCTGCAAACCGGCCATCACCGCGACCACGGCGCTGCTGTCGACACCGCCAGACAAAAAGGCGCCCAGCGGCACTTCAGAGATCAACCGCAACTTGACCGACTCAGACAGCCGCGCGTGCAGCTCGGCGCAGGCGTCATCGAGGCCGATCGGGTTGTCGAGCGTGAAGCGCACGTCCCAGAACGGCTGCGGCGCCGGCTCGGGCTCACCGCGGCGCCACAGCAGCGTGTGGCCGGGCGGCAGCTTCTTGGCCTGGCCGAAGATGGTGCGCGGCTCGGCGACGTAGCCGAGCGCAAAGTACTCTTCGACCGCCAACGGATCGATGTCGCGCCGCAGTGCGCTGCCGCCGCTGCTGTAGGCCAACAGCGATTTCAGCTCGGAGCCGAACAGCACCAAACCGTCGTCCAGCGTGCCGTAGAACATCGGCTTGACACCCAACCGGTCGCGCGCCATGAAGAGCTGCTGGCGGTTGCGATCCCACAGCGCAAAAGCAAACATGCCGCGCAGCCGTTTGACGCAGTCCACACCCCAGGCTTCCCAGGCATGCACGATGCATTCGGTGTCGCTCTTGGTACGGAACACGTGGCCCAGCGCCTGCAGCTCGGGCATCAGGTCCTGGTAGTTGTAGATCTCGCCGTTGAAGACGATGGCCACGGTGCCGTCTTCGTTGAACAGCGGCTGCTGGCCGGTGGCGACGTCGATGATCGACAAGCGCCGGTGGCCGAAGCCCAGGCCTGGCTCGACATGCAGGCTACCTTCATCCGGCCCTCGGTGAAATTGCGCGTCGTTCATGCGCGCCAGTGCCGGGCGGTCGATGGCGCGGGCTTGTCGGGGGTCGAAGATGCCGGTGATGCCGCACATGGGGTTGAGATTCTCGTTAGCTATGTGGGGCAATGCGCGGCGGCGGCCCATCCGCTTGAGGGGGTGCGCGTCGCACGTTCTTGGCTTAGCAGCAGCCAGCGCAGCAGGCGCGCGTCAAGGTGAAGGTCGATGTTAAGCAAGGGTCACGACAGGGCTGCGACCGCGGGCCAGCAATCGCGCCATCGCATGACATCCGGCACGGTGGCCGGCATTAAGGCCGAGGCCGAGGCCGTCACACCGCCACCGCGGCAGCACGGCCAAGCTGCCGGTCGTATAGGTCGGCGTAGGCCGAGACCATGGCGTCGAGGCTGTAGCGCTGCAGCGCCAGCGTACGGGCCTGCAAGCGCATGGCCTGGGTGCGCGCTGCGTCGCCATGCAGCCGCAGCAGCGCCTGCGCCATGGCTTCGATGTCGCCTGAGGGCACCAGCTCGCCGGTGATGCCGGGCTGCGTCAACTCGACGTTGCCGCCGACGGCGGTGGCCAGCACCGGCAGCCCGCTGGCCATCGCTTCGAGCACGGTGTTGGAGATGCCTTCGGCCAGCGACGGCAAAGCGTACAGGTGCAGCCCGCGCAGCAGCTCGGGCACGTCGCGCCGCTCACCGGGCAGCCAGGCCAGATCGGCCGCGCCGGCCGCATCCAACAGCGCCTGCGCCTGCGCGCGCAGCGGGCCGTCACCCACCAGCACCAGGCGCAACTGCTGGCGCAGCGCCGGCTGCAGGCTCAGTGCGCGCAAGAAGGCCTGCACCAGCAGCGTCTGGTTCTTGACGACCTGCATGCGGCCCACGGTGCCGACCAGCCAGTGCCTGGACGGATCGAATGGGCAACCGGCGATCGGCTCGGGCTGCTGGGTGGTGGCCGGATGGAAGCGGTCGGTGTCGACGCCATTGCAGATGGACTGCACCCGCGCAGCACGGATGCCGACACGGTCGACCAGATAACGCTGCAGGTCCTGCGACACCGTAACGTGGCGCTGCACAAAGCCCGAGTACAGGCGCCGCACGCGCTGCAGCCGACGGTCGTTGCCGTCCAGGTCTTCGACATCGCGCCCATGCTCACCGTGAATGCGCACCGGCACACGCGCCAGCCAGGCCGGCACCTGCGCTTCCAGCGCCGCCAGATTGCGGCTGTGCACGATGGCCGGGCGCAGCCTGCGCATCAGCCGCCAGATACGCGGGTACAGCGCCAGTGCATGGCCGGGCGGCTTGTGCAGCGCGTGCAAGGCCACGTCGTCCCGCTCCAGCCGCGCGGCAAAGCGCGGCTCAACGCGGTCGATGGCCAGCACGGCGTGGCGAAAGCGATCGCGCGGAAGGCGGTTGATCAGGTTGACGACACCGTTTTCCAGGCCGCCGGTGTCGAAGCGGTAGAGCACGTGCAGCACGAGCGGGGGGCGTCGGTCGGTGTAGCCGGCGGGAATGGTCATGTTCGGGGCAGCGGGTGACGGCTCTTCCTGGCGGGCCGCGATCATGCCGGGGAGGGCAGGCACCGCAGCGCCGGCTTGGGCAAAAAGCTCAACACCCTGGCGGCAGCCGGTACAGCTGCGCAGGCCGGGGCTGCGTCAGCCGCTGCAGCGGCCCCAGCAGCGCTGCGCGCGGCGATGGCGGCAAGGCTGCCGCTGCCGCCAGCAGCAGCTGGAAGAAACGCACACCCACCGCGGTGGGTTGGCCTTGAAAGGTCTGCACCGGCTGCCAACAAGCGGGGACCGACGCGGCATCGGGAAACGGACGCGAGAGGTCCCAGGCGAAGGTTTCAGGATCGATGACCACCAGGCGCTCAGCCGCGCGGGCCGGCTCGGACAGCGCCTGCTCGATCGACAACACCGGCGTCGCCGCGCCACCCGAGACCAAGCCCTCGAACAAGGCAGCCCGCCAAGCGTTGGACATCACATGCAGCGGCGTTTCCTTGTGGTCACGGGCGAATTGCAGCGTGGCCATGCTGTTGGCCGTGAACACGGCCACCGAAGCTTGCAGCGCTAAGGCAAAGACCACCCCGACGCCGCAGGCCACCGCCAGCAGCACAGCCGCGCCCACGGGCTTGAGCTGCGCCAGAGCCATTCCACCCAGCACGCACAGCGGCGCCAGAAACATCAGCATGTAGTTGGTTTGTTTCGGTATCAGGATCAAGGGTCGCAGCGATACCGGCAGCAGCGACAGCAGCAGCAACATGCCGAGGCCCCAGCAAGCCAGCAAAGCCCCCTGCCCAGCGCCCTTGGTGTGGTCCGACCAGCGCCGACGCATAAGGACCAGCGCGCCAGCCACCGCCAGGTAGCCCAGCAGGCCGGTGTGATAAATCTTGCCGAACAGGAAGACGAGATAGTCAGCCGCGTCGCTGTGGATCTCACCCGCTGCAGCGCCGGCTTCGAGGTAGCCGCTTTGCCTGCGCTCCTGCATGTTCTCGAACACGAACCAGAAGCGCCCCGTCAGCGCCAGATACAGCAGGCCGTTGATCGCCATGGCGAACAACAAGCCGGCCACCATCCAAAGCCAGCGCGGGTCGAAGCGGCGCACCAGCAGCGGGTAGGCCAGCAGCACGCTGAAGACAAACAGCGTCACCGGCTTGATCCAGAAGCTCAAGCCCGCACAGACCCCGGCTAGAAAAAAACCGGTGGACCACCGCCGCGCTTCAGCCTCATAGAAAAGCACAAAGGCGGCGGTGATGGTCAGCGCCAGTGGCGCGTCGGCCATGATGCGGCCGGCAAAGTGCACGTGCGTTGGCAGCGTCGCCATCAGCAGGCCGGCGCACAGCGCTGCACGCTGGCCGGCCATGCGCCAGGCCACCCAGGTCACCAGCAGCACTTCACCCAGCGAGCACAGCAGCGAGGAGGCGGCAGCGCCCAATTCGTTGCGGCCCAGCAGCGCTGCAAAGGCGGCCATCGGCAGGTTGACGCCCAGGCGGTTGGCGCCGACGTAGTCGTCCACGGTCCAGTCGCCGTCGAGCACGCGAAAAGCGCTGGCAATGTAGGTAACCTCGTCAGAGCCGAAGAAGCCTGTGTAGCCCAGCCACCGCACGAAGGCCGCCACGACAACCACGCCCAGCAGCGTGCTAACCATGCCCGGCCCGGTGGCTTGGGCTGCCCCAGTCACAGCACCGACAGCACGATGCGGATGGCCTCGACCTGGCGTTCCTCCAGCCCCGCGTACATCGGCAGCCGCAGCAGCCGGTCGGCGGTGTCGTCGGTGACCATCATCTCGCCGTGCGCGCGTGCAAACTTGCGGCCTGCGGGTGCGCTGTGCAGCGGGATGTAGTGGAAGACGGTGTGCACATCGGCCACGCGCAGCTGCTCGATCACCGCGGTGCGGCGCGCCAGATCGGGCAGCAGGATGTAGTACATGTGTGCGTTGTGCGTGCAGTGCGCCGGCACCACTGGGCGGCGCAGCTTGCCGGCGCGCTCGGCTTCGTCAAACCACTGGTGGTAGGTGTGCCACATGGCCAGGCGGCGTTTGGTGATGGCGTCGGCATCTTCCATCTGCGCCCACAAAAAGGCCGCGATGATTTCACCCGGAAGGTACGACGAGCCGACGTCGACCCAGGTGTACTTGTCGACCTGGCCGCGGAAGAACAGCGTGCGGTTGGTCCCCTTCTCGCGGATAACTTCTGCGCGTTCGATGAAACGCTCGTTGTTGACCAGCAGCGCGCCGCCTTCGCCGGAAATGATGTTCTTGGTCTCGTGGAAAGAGACCGCCGCCATGTCGCCGATGGAGCCCAGCGGCCGGCCTTTGTAGCTGGACATCAGCGCCTGCGCCGCGTCTTCGATCACCAGCAACTTGTGCTTGGCGGCGATGGCCATGATGGCGTCCATCTCGCAGCCCACGCCGGCGTAGTGCACCGGCACGATGGCTTTGGTGCGCGGTGTGATGGCGGCCTCGATGCGCTTCTCGTCGAGGTTCAGCGTGTCGGGGCGGATGTCGACGAACACCGGCACCGCGCCGCGCAGCACAAAGGCATTTGCCGTCGAGACAAAGGTATACGACGGCATGATGACTTCGTCGCCCGGGCCCACGTCGGCCAGCAGCGCGGCCATCTCCAGGCCCGCGGTGCAGGAGTGCGTGAGCAGCGCCTTGTTGCTGCCGGTGCGCTGCTCGATCCACTGATTGCAAAGCTTGGTGAAGCTGCCGTCACCCGCGAGGTGGCCTTTGGCGTGGGCCTGCGCGATGTTCCACAGCTCCTTGCCCGTCATGTAGGGCTTGTTGAAGGGGATCATGCTCATGTCGGCAGCTCCTGCGGAAGTGGGTTTGAGCGCCCCATGTCATGCGTGCGCACGCCGAGGCGCGCCCGAAGACGAACGCGCGCATTCATGCGCGCGCTATGACGATCAAACCGGCCATGACCATCAGCGTGCCGATGACCTTGCGCAGGTTGACGCCCTCGCCGAGGAACAACACCCCGAGCACCATCACCATGACGAAGGCCAGGCTCATGAAGGGGTAGGCGTAGTTCAGCTCAAAGCGCGTCATTGCCGCCATCCACGCCAGCGAGGCGACAAAGGCCGAGACGAAGCCCGAGAAGATCCACGGGTTCATGAACTGCTGCAGCAAGAAGCCGAGCTTGGCCGCGCCGCCGGCCGGCAAAGGCCCGGCGCTGCCCATTTGCCACTTGAGCACCAACTGGCCGTAGACCGTGAAAGCCAGCGTCAGCAGGATGTAGACGTGGCCGGGAATGTCGAATGCGGGTTTCATTGGTCGTGGATTTGCTCAACCCACAAGCGGGCACGCAAGAACGGAGGGGCGTATTGGACAACACCATATCGTCGGACCGTGACCGCTCTTATGAATCAATTGTTGGGCGACACGACATGAATCAGGGGGGCTACCCTCTGCCTGCTCCGTGCTCCCTGCCGGGGTCAGGCGGCCGGCACCGCATACCCCGCAAACAGCCGCTCCAGGTTGCGGTGCGTGATGTTGTCCAGGCGCGCGGCCTCGATGCCCTGCGTCAGCTGCGCCAGCCGCGCGACGGCCGCCTGCACCGTGTACTCCGGAAAATCCGAGCCCACGGTGACGAGTTGATCGGTACTTTTGAAGAGGAAGTGCATGTCCTCGTCCAGCCGCGTGCTGCCGCGGTAGCGCATCAGCGTGTACGACAAGTCCAGCAGCAGGTGGTCGTTGCAGCGCACGATCTCGTACAGCTCCATCATCGTCGGGCCGGTGCCGTGCAGCAGCAGCATCTTGGTGCCGGGGCAGGCGGCGGCCAGGTGATCGATGACATCGGGCGCGTGGCGCGTAGCCAGGCCTTTGCGCCGAAACAGCGTGTCCAGCAGCACCACCAGGCCCTGCTCGCCGCAGGCGTCGATGGCGGCGATGCATTTGGCATCCAGCGGGTCGTAGCCGTTCAACCGTGGGTGCAGCTTGATGCCGGCAAAGCCCTCGGCCTTGATCCGTTTGACCACCGCGTCGACACGCCGCGTGGTCGCCAGCTCGCGCGGGTTGAGGCCGGCGATGGGCACAAAGCGCGTCGGATGGGCCCGTGCCGACTGGATGATCACCGCGTTGTCGACGTAGTCGGCAATGGCCACCAAACACGCGCGGTAGGCGCCTGCAGCATCCATGTCGGCCAGCAGCGTGGGCAGCGCGGCGTCGCAGTGGTGCTCACCGAACCAGCGGCCGTCGTGGGTGACGTGGGTGAGCGAATCGAAAAGTTTCATGTTGTGTCCCTGGCTATCGATCAGGATGTCAGCTTGGCGGCTGGACTTTGACTTGCACTACCTGCGCCGCGCGCAGCGCCTGCGCACGCGCCTGCGCTGCCGTGTCGGCCAGCGCAATGACGTAGCCCAGCCGCTGGTCCTTGTCGGTCAGCGCGGCTTGCATGTCGCCGGGCTGCTGGTTCAGGCGCAGTGCGGCGATGCCGGGCATTGCGAGCGCGATATCCGCCCCGTCGATGCGCAGGATGCGGCCGCTGTCGGCGCGCAGAAACTGGATGTGCGCACCGCGCGGCGGCTGCCGCGGCTGCACCGTGACCGGTCTGCCCAGCGCGAGGTCGATGGCACAGGCCATCGCATCGACACCGCTGACATGCGGCAGCACCAGCGGGTAGATCAGCACCCCTCCGCCGCGCACCGCCACGTCGATCGGCAGCGCGTGTTGCCCGCCAACGATGTATTCAGCGTGCACCAGGCCTTGCTGCACCTGCAGCGCCTGCAGCAGGCGCTTGTTGATGGCGTCCAACGTGGCAAGCGGAAGTGGCGATGCCGGCTCACCGTAAGTGATGGCCGACGAGATGGTCGGGTTGTCGGCGTACGGCGTTTTGACGCCGATACCCAGGCGGTGCACCTGCCGGCCCACGACGAGTGAATCGATGATGAGCTCGACGCCTTCGACGAATGGCTGCACCAGCAAGCGGCCGCTGGCGCTGTAGCGCAGCGCGTGTGCGATGGCGGCAGCGGCCAGTGCCGCCGTGCGCACGACGCCGACACCACGCCCGGACTGGTTGTCGACCGGCTTGACGATGGCCGCGCCGCCCGTGCCCAGCACATCGTGCACGGCCTGCAGCGCTTCGGCGGCATTGGCCGCGGGGTGCGAGCGTGGCACCGGCAGGCCGGCCTGTGCCGCACAAGCGGTGAGGCGGGCTTTGTCGGTGCAGTTGCGTGCCGCCGTCAGGCCGGGGCCCGGCAGGCCCAGCGTGTCGGCCACGTAGGCGGCAGCCAGCACGCCGTTGTCGGTGGTGTCGCACAACACGCCGTCGATGCGGTGGCGGCGCGCCGCGGCCAGCGTGGCTTCGGGATCGGTGATGTCGGCCACCGCGTGCAGATCAGCCTCGGCAAAACCGGGCCGGCCGCTGCCACCATCCGTCACCAGCACGCGGCAGCCCAGGGCGCGGGCGCGGCGGATCGTGGCCAGCTGCCAGGGCCCGGCGCCGATGATGTGCAGCAGCGGTGTCGTCATCTCAAGCGGCCAGCGGGCCCTGGCGCCAGCCCCAGATGTACCAGGCCGCGTCCGGCCCGGTGTTGAACAGCAGATCCAGCACGCTGACGCCGTGCTCGAAAGGCGCGAAACGCTGCGCGTATTCGGGGTAGCCGGCGTAGTCCTTCCACTGCAGCACGACGCCGATATCGGCAAAACGCTGCGGCTCGATGTAGTCCCGGGCAGCCGGGCCCGACAAATAGCTGCAGGCGCCCGTCTTCACAACCAGATCGACCAGCTTGTCGAGCTTTTGGCCTTGGGCGGCGTGGGCGCGTGAATCCTCGAAGCGCGTCGTGATGCCCAGAAACTCGGTGGCAATGTGCTGAACCGTGGCCTGATTCATCGCGCTGAGGTTGGTCCAGGTCTGCTCCAGATAGACATGCTCAAGCCAGCCGCGGTAACGCGCAAAGTGCGGGCACCTGCCGTAGTTCTGGCGCAGCGATTCGAAGTGCTTGGCTTGCCAGGCCTTGTTGTTGATCGGCACGTCGTGGATCAGGCGGCCGCGGTCTTCGCCCGCCGGCACGGTAATCCACTGCGCGCCTTGCGCGGTCTTGATGCGGTTGCGGTTGCGCCAGTCGCGCGCGGTGTACTGGTTGTCGTCGTAGAAGACGAAGAGGTCGACGTCGTGAATGATGTCGAAGTAGCCCTTCCAGGGCATGTAGTTGGACTGCAGCACGGCTACGCGCCGACCGGTCGCAGTGTTCATTGATTGCTTCCTGCGGGCAGATGGGCGTCCAGCTCGGTCAACGACTGCAGCACCGTCATGCGGCCTGGCGGCAGCAACGGCACGCACAGCGCCAGATCGAAGTTGAAGAATGCGCCGGCGCGTTGTATGTGAAACGCGTGTGCGTAGCCGGCCTCCAGCGCGCCCAGGCTGTCGCGGAACACGTGGTCGCCGACCATCACGAGCGCTGCCGGCGGCAAATCCAGCTGCGTGGCCGCCGCATGAAAAGCGGCAGCCTGCGGTTTGGGTGCGCCGCTGCCACCAATCTCGGCGGTCAGCACCAGAGCATCGAAGGCCGGTGCCAGGCCGGCGCAGTCGATCTTGTGTTGTTGCGACGCGGCCGGGTTGTCGGTCAACAACGCCAGCCGCAAGCCGCGGTGGCGCAGCTGCGCCAGGCAGCCGGCGACATCGTCGTACAGGCGCGCCGATGGTGGCCGCGCGGCGCGAAAGGCTTCGATCAGGCGCCAGCGCCAGGCCTGGCCGGCATCGTCGGTGCGGCCCAGCTGCCGGGCGTAGACGTCGAACAGCGTGGCGCGCTGGCCTTCTTCGAGGATGGCCAGGGTGTCACGCATGAACACCGGCTCGGGCGGCAGCTCGGCCTGGCAGCGCTGCCAGGTCAGCCGCAGCGTGCTGGCTATCCAGTGTTTTGGTCGAACAGCGTGTCGTCAAGATCGAAGACCACGCCGCGCACCGGCGGCAGGGGCGGCAGACACAGCAGCCGCTCCTGCATCGTGCGCACCGTGCGCAGCGTTTGGCCGGCTGCTGGCTGCGCCTGCGGCGGGCACGGGCGGCCGAACAACAGCGCCACCGGATTGCCGCCGGCAGCCAACGTCAACGGCAGCGACATGCCGGCGCGGGCGTTGAAATCCGACACCCAAGCCTGACCTTGCGCGACCAGGATCTGCAGGTTGAGCACACCGAGCGCACCGGCCTGGCTCAAGGCCAGCACCGCGCGCTCAGCCAGAGCCTGCACGGCAGCAGTGGCGCCGGGCTCGCACAGCACCGCGAAGCCGCCGCTGGTGCGGATGCGGCGGCGCACATAAGCCGGCGACACGACACCCGGCGCAATGATCGCGAAGTCGATCGAGTACTCGTCGAATGCCGCGAGCCGTGGCTGCCAGGCCAGGCCAGCACGGGTAGCCACCGGCAGCGCCAGCGCATCGGCACGCGAAGCAGCCTGCACGATGCCGCGGCCGCCGTAACCGGCGCGGGGTTTGCCGATGATTGGGCCGGCGTACCGGTCGAGATTCGGGCTGACAGACGCGCCGTCTTGCATACGGTCTTGCGGGATGTCTTCGACGCTGCCCCAGGT
>JAJAZC010000202.1 GCA_026785885.1 Rubrivivax sp. | reverse complement strand
GCGCGTCTTGCAGCGCGTCTTGCAGCGCGTCTTGCAGCGCGCCTTGTAGCGGGTCTTGCCGCGCGCCTTGTAGCGGGTTTCGAAGCGCCCGTGATTTCGCCTGTCGATGCGCCTGTCGATGCGCCTCCTGCTGCACGCCGGGCCGCAGGTTGACTGCGCGTTGATGGCCCGCTTGGCGCGTAATTGTGATGGACGGGTCGGCACCCGATGCCACCGCGCTTCAGGGCTCGCGCTGCAGCAGCTCGCCCATCTTGTGCCGCAGCGCGTGGACGGCTTTCAACAGCCGCACCATGACCTTGAACTCGGTGATGCGGCCGTCGTCGCCCCAGCGAATAAGGTCTACGCCGTTGACGAGCACATCGTCGATACGCGCCGTGAATTCCAGCACCGCGTCGCGCGGGCCGACGATCTCGCGCACGTAGTGAAACTCCGCGTGGTTGAGCACTCGCAACGCGCCGGCCAGGTACTTGGCCGTGATGGCCCGGCCCACCTGCGGCGGGTGCACTACCGACGAATGGAAAACCACGTCATCAGCCAGTAGCGCATCGAGTGCCGCTGGATCACGTTGTTTGACGATGGCGTGCCAGACGGCCGGCGTGTCCATGGGTGGCTGCCGGGCAGTCACGGCGGCCCCGTTCACTTCAGACCACCCGCTGCACCGGCGCAGCCAACACGCGCCCCCGGCCGGCGCGTTTGGCCGCCAGCAGCAGGTCGTCGGCTGCGCGCAGCAGCTGCATCGGTGTGTGCACTGCGCGCTGTGCGTCGGCCGCGCCGGCTGAAAAGCTCAGGCCGATGAGCTCGCCGGTGTCCAGCGCAAAACGCTGCATGCGCCAACGCCCCAGCAGCTGTTGCACCTTGCTGCAGGCCGCGTCGGCGGCGGTGCGCGGCATCAGCACACAGAATTCCTCACCACCGTAGCGGAAGGCGATGTCGCTGCCGCGCAGACCGTCGAGCAGCAGCCGGCCAAAGGCGGCCAGCAGCTCATCGCCAGCCGGGTGGCCATGCTGGTCATTGACGGCTTTGAAGTGATCCAGATCGATAACCACCGCGGTCAGCGGCTCACGCTCGCGCAGGCTTTGCGCGAGCAGCTGCGGCAGCGTGTCGTTGAGGTGGCGGCGGTTGAACAGGCCGGTCAGCGCGTCGTGCGTGGCCTGCTCGCGCAGCGCCGATTGCAGCGCCTGCACTTCTTCGATCTTGCGCTGCAACGCGGTGTTGGCCAGCACCATGTCGCTACGCTGGCGCTCGGTGGCGCGGCGCTGCAGATCGTTTTCTTCAAGCTTGTGCTGCATTTTCACAAGCTCGGTCTGCAAGACCGCAGCCTGGTAACGCGCGCGCGACGCCAGCCTTGCGCGCTGTGCGTTGATGGCCTGCCAGCGCCGCACCGCAGCCAGCGCGGTGGGTGCGTCGCCCAGCGCCTCATGCAGCTGCGAGCGCAACTGCTCGACCAGTGCGCAGGCGCGCAAAGCCGCACCGCCGCCGTCACCGTCACCGTCGCTACCGCCGTCGACGTTGCCGTCGCTACCGCCGTCGACGTTGCCGTCGCTACCGCCGTCAACGTTGCCGACCCGCAGGGCAGGCGCATCGACCAGCGCCGCCACCGCATCCAGCGCAGCCAGCGCCGCTGGCAGATCGCCCTGCAGCTGGCACAGCAGCGCCTGCGCCACCGCCAGCTCGACACGTTCGTCGGGCTGCATGCCGGCGGTGTTGGCGCCGGCGCGCTGCAGCAGATCGGCTCCCAGTGCAGCGTCGCCTGCGCGCAGCGCGGCGATGGCCAGCGTTTCGAAGTGCAGCGCCGTCACGCCGCGGCCACCCGGCGTGGCCGGCAGCGCCAGGATGCGCTGCACCTCGGGCAGCGCTTCGGCAGCGCGGCCGAGCTCGGTCAACCCGATGACGCGGTTGATGCGCAAAACACTTTCCAGCCGCGCATTGCGCATGCCGGCGCAGCGTGCAATGCCGCGGTCGACCTGCGCCAGCGCTTCGTCGTGGTCACCGAGCTGCAGCAGCTCGTGCGAGAGGTTGCAGTGCAGCGCGGCGTCGAAGCCGTGGCCACGCGCCGGCCCGGCGCCACGCAGCGCCTCGTACATGTAGGCAAAAGCTTCTTCGCTGCGGCCTTGCGCCGAATAACAACCGGCGATGGCGTTGAGCAGCACGCCGCGTTGTTCATGCCGCAGCAGCCGCAGGCCCTCGTCGCGCATCGGCAGCAGATGGTCCAGCGCCGCTTGCACCTGGCCGCTGCGCCACAGCGCACGGCCGACACCCGCGCTGGCCAGCAGCTGGCCCGTACGGTCGCCGGCCTGGCCAAACAGGGCCTCGGCGTGCCGCAGTTCTGCAGCCGCATCGGCCGGCTGCAAGAAGTACAAACTATGAAAGCCGCGCGCCAATCGGGCTGCGGCTTCGGCCGCCAGATCCCCGGTCTTCAGCGCCAGCAACAGTGCTCGATCTGCACAGACCAGGCACTCGGCGGCGTTGATGTGCAGCTGCCGCCAGGCGCGCCGGGCCATCCGCAGCGCGCCTGAGCGGCCACCGCGGGCCGGCTGCGGGTTTAGCTGCGCGTTTGGCTGCACTCGCGGCTGCTGGAGCCCTGGCGGCGGCTGCTGCGGCTGTTGTGAAGGTGCAGCGCTGGCAGGCATGCGCGGATTATTGCGAGCGAATCCCCGCGTGCAGCAGTACTTACATGCTGCGCCGGTACTCCCCACCCACCTCGAACAGCGCGTGCGTGATCTGCCCCAGGCTGCAGCAGCGCACGGCTTCCATCAGCACCGCAAAGACGTTGCCGTTGTCCAGCACGGTCTGCTGCAGGCGCTGCAGCATGGCCGGTGCGGCGGCAGCGTGGCGGGTATGGAAATTGTGCAGGCGCTGCAGCTGGCTTTGCTTTTCTTCGTCGGTGCTGCGCGCTAGTTCGATGTGCTCAAGCACCGGCTCGCCGTGCGGGTTGCGGTAGCTGTTGACGCCGATGATCGGCAGCTCGCCGGTGTGTTTGAGCATCTCGTAGTGCATGCTTTCTTCCTGGATCTTGCTGCGCTGGTAGCCGGTTTCCATCGCACCCAGCACACCGCCGCGCTCGGCGAGTTTCTCGAACTCCGACAACACCGCCTCTTCGACCAATTCGGTCAGCTCGTCGATGATGAAAGCGCCCTGATTCGGGTTCTCGTTTTTGGCCAGGCCCCACTCGCGGTTGATGATGAGCTGGATGGCCATCGCGCGGCGCACGCTCTCCTCCGTCGGCGTCGTGATGGCCTCGTCGTACGCGTTGGTGTGCAGCGAGTTGCAGTTGTCGTACACCGCAATCAGCGCCTGCAGCGTGGTGCGGATGTCGTTGAAGGCAATCTCCTGCGCATGCAGGCTGCGGCCGCTGGTCTGCACGTGGTACTTCAGCTTCTGGCTGCGCTCGTTGGCGCCGTAGCGGTCCCGCATCGCCACCGCCCAGATGCGGCGCGCCACGCGGCCCAGCACCGTGTACTCCGGGTCCATGCCGTTGCTGAAGAAGAAGCTCAGCGCGGGCGCAAAATCGTCGATGGCCATGCCGCGCGCCAGATAGGCCTCGACAAACGTAAAGCCGTTGCTCAGCGTGAAGGCCAGCTGGCTGATCGGGTTGGCGCCGGCCTCGGCAATGTGATAACCGCTGATGCTGACCGAGTAGAAGTTGCGCACCGCGTGCTGCACGAAGTACTGCGCGATGTCGCCCATCACCTTCAAGCTGAACTCGGTGCTGAAGATGCAGGTGTTCTGGCCTTGGTCTTCTTTCAGGATGTCGGCCTGCACGGTGCCGCGTACGTTGGCCAGCGTCCAGGCGCGCATCTTCTGCGCTTCGTCGACTGACGGCGGGCGGCCGTTGTCGCGCTCGAACTTGGCCAGGTTCTGATCGATCGCGGTGTTCATGAACATCGCCAAAATCGTCGGCGCCGGGCCGTTGATGGT
>JAJAZC010000201.1 GCA_026785885.1 Rubrivivax sp. | reverse complement strand
GGGGGGGGTGCGGGGGGGCGTGCGGGGTTTCCCGCGCCTGGCCGACGGCGGTATCGGCCAGCTCGGCCAGCGCGTGCAGGCCGCGCCCTCGCCCGCCGGCTGGCCCGACCGCGCCGAAGAATGGCTGGGCCCCGACGCGGTGTGGAAGCGCGTCGAATGGGCCACCCGCGTGGCCGACCGGCTGGGCCGCAGCGTCGACGCCCGCGCGCTGGCGCGGGCCAGCCTGGGCCCGCTGCTGCAGGACAGCACGCGGCAGCAGATCGAACGCGCAGCCGACGGCCCGCAGGCGCTTGCGCTGCTGCTGCTGTCGCCCGAGTGCCAGGGGCGATGAAGATGAGGCCCCCACGCTCGCTCGCGCTCGCTGCTGGCCGGCCTGCAGGCGGGCCAGCGTTCGCCAGCCACTCGCCAGCGCGCAGGCGCTGGCTCGGTGCGGGCTCACCCCCTCCGAGGGGGCGTTTTCGTATGGCCCGGCAGAGCCGGTTCCGTCGGGGAAACTGGGTCGCGGGGGTCGCGGCTGGCAACGGTGATTCGGCTGCCGTGGCGTTTGGGCATCGCTGCGCTTGGCTCGCTTGATATGAAAGGACAAGCACCATGACGACACGCCGATCGCTATTGCGGTCCCTGCCCGCGGGCTTGGCGGCTGGCGCGCTGGCGCCGTGGGCGCGGCTGGCTTTGTCGCAGACCGTTGCGCCGGGTGCGAACCGCTTTGTCTTTGTGATGCTGCGCGGTGGCCTAGATGGGCTCGCTGCCGTGCCGGCCATCGGCGACCCGGCCTTTGCCGACGCGCGCGGCGTGCTGGCGCTACCGCCCGGCGAAGCCTTGCCGCTGGACGGCGTGTTTGCGCTGCACCCGCTGCTGCAGCAACTGCACGCGATGTACGGGCGCGGTGAGCTGGCAGTGCTGCATGCGGTGGGGCTGCCCTACCGCGAGCGCTCGCACTTCGATGCGCAGCAGCTGCTGGAAAGCGGCGGCACGCGGCCCTTCGAGCTGGCCACCGGGTGGCTGGGCCGCGCGCTGTCGGCAGCTGCCGGGCAACGGGTGCCGCTGCAGGCCGTGGCACTGGAGACCGCAGTGCCGCTGGTGCTGCGCGGGCCGGCGGCTGTCGACACGTGGGCGCCGTCGGCCTTGCCCGAGCCGGGTGCAGACCTCGTCGAGCGGCTCGAGATGCTCTACCGCGGCGACCCCGCACTGGCACAGGCACTTGCACGCGCGCGAGGTCTGCGCAATGAGCCCGGCATGGCGGCCAACCCGCAGGGCGCCGGTCAGCCCAGCGTCGGCCGGGGCCGCGGTACCGCATTGGCACTGGCTCTGGCGGCCAAGGCCACCGAGTTCCTGCAGCGCGGCACACAGGTCGCGGTGATGGAGATGGGCGGTTGGGATTCGCACATCAACCAGGCCGCGCCCAACGGCCCGCTGTCCAACAACCTGCGCCTGCTGGACGCCGTGCTGCAGACGCTGCGCGACGGCTTGCAGGCCAGCGGCACCTGGGGTCGCACGGTCGTGCTGGTGGCCACCGAGTTCGGCCGCGAGGTGGCCGTCAACGGCAACCAGGGCACGGACCACGGCAGCGGCGGCGCGGCCTTTGTGCTCGGCGGCGCGGTGCACGGTGGCCGTGTGATCGCCGACTGGCCGGGCCTGGCGCGCCCAGCCCGCTTCGAAGGCCGCGATTTGCGCATCACCACCGACCTGCGCGCTGCCCTGCGCGGCTTGCTGGCCGATCACCTGCAGGTGCCACGCGCAGCGCTGGACGCCGCGGTGCTGCCCGGCAGCAGTGGTCTGGCGGCGCTGAGTGTGTTGCGAACACGCGGCTGAACGCTGGCCCGTGGACGGCCGCTTCAGTGGCTGATCATCCAGGGCCGCTTGCTTGGAAAACCCTTGGCGCCGTCGGCTGACGTGACTGTGGCGCCGCGGCCATTGCTGGCGCAGCAGCCGCAGCCGGCCGGGTGCTTGAGCCGGCGGTAGGGATCGTTGTCGCGCGACAGGCGCGGCGCGTGTGCGGCCCGCTCGTTGGTGTCCAAAGCCCGCCGCTGGTTGCTGCCCAGCACCATCAGGTGCGGCGCGGCGCCGAGCACCCGCGGCGATGGTGCCGCGCAGTCCGGGCACACGGCAGGAGCGTCGCGCTCGGCCATGGCACGCAACGCATCGAAAGGGCCGCAGGCGCGGCAGGCGTAGTCGTAGGTCGGCATACGGATCGTCGTGCGCTGGCCGCGGCACTAGGTCAGGTCTGGCGACAGCGGCATGTCGACGCTGCCGTCGATATGCCGCACCGGGCCTGCTGCGTTGGGGTTGATATCGAAATCGAAGATCTGCGTCGGCAGCCACAGCGTGGCGCAGGCGTTGGGTATGTCGACGACGCCACTGATGTGGCCCTGCACCGGTGCCGTGCCCAGAATCGAGTGGGCCTGGGCGCGCGAGTAGCCGAACTTCGTCAGGTACGCAATGGCGTTCAGGCAGGCCTGGCGGTAGGCCACGTGCACGTCCAGGTAGTGCTGCTTGCCCCACTCATCAACGGAGATGCCTTCGAAGATCAGGTAGTCGTTGTAATTCGGCGTTATCGGGCTGGGCTTGAAAATCGGGCTTTTGATGCCGTACAGCGCCATGCCGCCTTTGAGCAGGCTCACGCGCATGTGCACCCAGCCAGCCATTTCGATGGCGCCGCAAAAGGTGATCTCGCCGTCGCCCTGGCTGAAGTGCAGGTCACCCACGCTGAGCCCCGCTCCGTCGATGTAGACCGGAAAGAAAATTTTGGCGCCGCGCGACAAGTCCTTGATGTCGCAGTTGCCGCCGTGCTCGCGCGGCGGCACGGTGCGTGCACCTTCAGCTGCCGCTTTGTCTCGCGCGGCGCCCGTCAGCTTGCCCATGTGCGCGGTGGCCGCGGAAGGCGGTGCGGCCAGCGGTGGCACACGGTGCGGGTCGGTGGCGATGAAGTCGCCTTCGCGCTGGTTCCACATCTCCAGCATCGGGCGGTCAGGCAGACAACCGATCAGCCCGGGGTGGATCAGCCCAGCGAACCTCACCCCCGGCACGTGGCGGCTGGTGGTGAACATGCCGTGGATGTCCCAGATCGACTTCTGCGCCTGCGGAAAATGTTCGGTCAGGAAACCGCCGCCGTTGTTCTTGCTGAAAAAGCCGTTGAAGCCCCACAGGCTGTCTTGCTTGGCACCAATGTCGAGCAGCTCCACAACCAACAGGTCACCCGGACTGGCCCCGTGCACGCCGACCGGACCCGACAGGTAGTGCACCGTGGTCAAGTCGATGTCGCGGACATCGTCGGCACTGTCGTTGTTCTTGATGAAGCCGCCGGTCCAGTCAAAGGTTTCCAGCACGAAGTCGTCGCCGGGCTTGACCCAGCAGGCCATCGGAATGTCCGGGTGCCAGCGGTTGTGGATTTGCTCGTTGCTCAGCGGCGACTGGCTCAGATCGACCTTGATCAGGGTCTCGGGCACGTTGGGCTCCTTCGGGTGGGGTGGGATCGGCGCGATGGCCGTGCTCAGACAGAGAGGTACTGCTTGATGTGCGCGGCGTCGGTATCGGCACGGGCGGTTTCGTGCACCAGGCGCCCACCTTCGATGACCAGCAGCCGGTCAGCGACATCCATCGCAAACGACAGCACCTGCTCGGACACGACGATCGTGATCTGGCGCAGCTTGCGAATTTCATTGAGCGCGCGCGCGATGTCTTTGATGATCGAAGGCTGGATGCCCTCGGTCGGTTCGTCCAGCAGCATCACCTTGGGGTTGGTGACCAGCGCGCGGGCAATTGCCAGCTGCTGCTGCTGCCCGCCGGACAGATTGCCGCCCTTGCGCCGGCGCATGTCCCACAGCACCGGGAACAGCGCGTAGATGTCCTCGGGTATGCGCCGCGGCTGCACATGCTCCAACCCGGTCTGGATGTTCTCTTCGACGCTCAAGGTCGGGAAGATCATGCGGCCCTGCGGCACGAAGGCCATGCCGGCGGCTACGCGACGGTGGCTCTGCTGGCCGCGCAGCTCCAGCCCGCCCAGCGTGATCGAGCCCGCCGCGGCTGGCAGCATGCCGATCAGGCTCTTGAACAAGGTCGTCTTGCCCATGCCGTTGCGGCCCATGATGGCCACCGTCTCGTTGGCCGCGGCCTTGAACGACACGCCGTGCAGTGCCTCACTCTGGCCGTAGCGGACCTGCAGATCGCGTACTTCAAGCATGGTGTGGCTCAGTGGCCCAGGTAGACGTCGATGACCTTGGGGTCGTTCTTCACCGCATCCATGCTGCCCTCGGAGAGGATGCGGCCCTGGTGCATCACCGTCACCTTGGAAGCAATGCGTTCGACGAAGTCCATGTCGTGCTCTATGACGATCATCGAGCGGCCTTTGCATATGCGTTGCAGCAGCTCGGCCGTGATGTCGCGCTCGCGCGCGCTCATGCCGGCAATCGGCTCGTCCAGCATCAGCAGCTTGGGCTCCTGCATCAGCAGCATGCCGATCTCCAGCCACTGTTTCTGGCCGTGCGAAAGCCCGCCGGCCTCAGCCCCCAGTTGGTGCTGCAGGCCGATCTCCTCGGCCACCGCATCGACGCGCTCGCGCAGCGCGGCCGTGCGCCTGAAAGCCAGCGCGCCGAACACCGAGCGGCCGTGCGGGTACGACACCTCCAGGTTCTGCAGCAGAGACAGGTTTTCGTAGATCGACGGGGTTTGGAACTTGCGCCCGACGCCTGCGCGCACGATCTGGTGCTCAGGCCGTTTCGTCAGCTCCAGGTCGAGGAAGCGGATGGTGCCGGCGCTGGCGCGTGTCTTGCCGCAGATGAGGTCCAGGAGCGTGGTCTTGCCTGCACCGTTGGGGCCGATGATGACGCGCAGCTCGTTGTCGTCGACGTACAGATTCAGATCGTCGATGGCTTTGAAGCCATCGAAGGAAACCGACAGGCCTTCGATGTAGAGCGCGAATGCAGCGCCGCTCATGCCGGCCTGCCTTCAGCCGGCATTGACACAACGGCCTTGGCCGCTGGCGCCACCGGGCCGCCTGCGGCGGGCACCGAGGCTGTGGCCGGGCGGCGCCGGCGCAGGCGTCGCCAGGCTGGCGCCAGGTGGCTGTCGACGAGCCCGGCCAGCCCGTTGGGAAAGGCCATCGTCACGCCGATGAACAGCGCCGCCATCAAGAACAGCCAGGCCTCCGGAAAAGTCTCGGAGAAATAGGTTTTGCCCAAGCTGACCAGCAGCGTGCCCCACACCGCCCCCACCAGGCTCAGGCGGCCGCCGACAGCTGCAAAGATCACCATCTCGATGGACGGCACGATGCCCACAAAAGAGGGCGACATGAAGCCGACCTGCAGCGCGAACATCGCCCCGCCGACGCCGGCCAGCACCGCCGCCAGCACAAACGCAAAGACCCGGAACATGGCCACGTCGTAGCCCGAGAAGCGCACCCGGTCTTCCTTGTCGCGCATCGCCAGCAACAGGGTGCCGAGCTTGCTGCGCTGGACCCACAGGCACAGGCCGATGGCCGCCAGCAGCAGCGCTGCGTTGACGAAGTACAGCACCAGCTTGGCGCTGTCGGAGCGGATATCCCAACCCAGCAGCGTGCGCAGGTCGGTGATCCCGTTGACGCCGCCAGTGACGCCCTGCTGGCCCACGATCAGCACCGACAGGATCAGCGCCACGGCCTGCGTAATGATGGCGAAGTAGACCCCGCCGACGCGCCGTTTGAACAGCGCGTAGCCGATCAACGCAGCCAGGACGCCGGGGACCAGCAGCACCGCGGCCAGCGCAACAGGCAAGCTGCCGAACGGCTCCCACCACCACGGCAGGGCGGTGATCTGGTTCCAATCCATGAAGTCGGGAATGCCGGGGGTCGATTGGATCTTGGTGCTCTCCGGGTCCGACGATTCCAGCTTGAGGAACATTGCCATGCAGTAGCCACCGAGGCCGAAGAAGACGCCCTGCCCCAGGCTCAGCACGCCGGCATAGCCCCACAACATCACCAGCCCGACGGCGACGAACGCATAGCTCAGGTACTTGCCGATCAGCCCCAGCCGGAAGGGCTCCAGCAGCAGCGGAAACACCACCAGCAACACGGCAGCCAGCAGCAGCACGCTGCCCAAGCGCTGCTGCCGCAACTGCGTGAGCAGCGCGCTCACCGCCGCACCTTCGAGGCAAACAGCCCTTGCGGGCGCAGCATCAGGATGCCGACGATCAGCGACAGCGTCAGCACTTTGGCCATCGAGCCGGTGAGAAAGAACTCGCTGATCGACTGCGCCTGCGCGATGCCGAAAGCCGAGACCACGGTGCCCAGCAGGCTGGCGGCGCCGCCGAAGGTGACGACGAGAAAGGCATCGACGATGTACAGCGAGCCGCTGGTCGGCCCGGTCGAGCCGATGGTGGTGAAGGCCGCGCCGGCCATGCCGGCGATGCCGCAGCCGATAGCGAAGGTCAGCCGGTCGGTGCGCTGGGTGTCGATGCCGGTGGCATTGGCCATGGCGCGGTTGCTGACCGTGGCACGCACGCGCAAACCCCAGCGGCTGCGGTACAGCGCCAGCAGCAGCAAAGCGGTGACGAGCGCGGTCAGGCCGAGCACGAACAGGCCGTTGATCGGGATGTCCAGGCCTGGCGCCGGCGCCCATGAGCCCATCAGCCAGCCTGGCAGCGTCGGGCTGACTTCCTTGGGGCCGATGAATGAGCGGAAGCTTTGCTGCATGGCCAGGCTCAGGCCCCAGGTGGCCAGCAGCGTGTCCAGCGGGCGCTGGTACAGGTGGCGGATGAGCGCCCATTCGGCCAGCCAGCCGGCACCGAACGCGAGGCAAAAGGCCGCAAGGATGGCCAGCGGAAAGTAGCTCCCCATCAGCGCTGGAAGGCTGGTTTCGACCACCGTGCTGAAGAGGTAAACGGTGTAGGCGCCGATGGTCATGAACTCCCCATGGGCCATGTTGATGACGCCCATCTGGCCAAAGATGAGCGCCAGCCCCAGGCCCATCAACAGCAGCACGCTGAACAGGCTCAAGCCTGCGAATCCCTGCATCAGGCTGATGTTGAGCATGTCCGCGAGCGTCATCTCAGCACCCTGGCCGATGAGCCGCTGCAGTGGCCAGTACCAACGGCAGGCACGGCAAGACGCTCACTGATAACCCTTGGGGAACGGGTTGGGCTCGATCAGGCCCGGCGACTCGGCCACCACCTTGTACTGCCCGTCCGGCAACGCCAGGCCGATGCGGGCCTTGCTCCACAGGTGGTGGTTGTCGTGGATCTTCACGTAACCCTCGGGCGCGTCCTTGAACTCGATGCCAGGCGAGGCTTTGGCCACGGCGTTGACGTCGAAGCTGCCGGCCTTTTCGACTGCCATCTTCCACAACCACGGCCCCAGGTAGGCGGCCTGCGTGACGTCGCCGATGACTTCCTTGGCGCCGTACTTGGCCTTGAAGGCTTCGACGAAACGCTTGTTGTTGGGGTTGTCCAGTGACTGGAAGTACTTCATCGATGCGAAGAAGCCGGCCATGTTCTCGCCGCCAATGCCCAGGACTTCGTCCTCGGTGACCGAGATGGTCAGCAAAAACTGCTTGTCCGCAGTGATGCCGGCGGCTTTGAGCTGCTTGTAAAAGGCCACGTTGCTGCCGCCAACGACGATGGCGTAGATGCAGTCCGGCTTGGCGACCTTGATCTTGTTGATCAGCGAGTTGAAGTTGGTGTGGCCCAGCGGGTAGTACTCCTCGCCGACGACCTTGCCGAGCTTGGCGACACGCTCGATGTGGGCACGGGCGATCTTGCTGGACGTGCGCGGCCAGATGTAGTCAGAGCCGATCAGGAAGAAGCTCTTGGCCTTCTTCTCTTTGGCCGCCCAATCCAGCCCGTAAATGATTTGCTGGGTTGCTTCCTGGCCGGTGTAGATGACGTTCTTGCTTTGCTCCAGGCCTTCGTAGAAGGTCGGGTAGTACAGCAAGCCGTTTTCTTTTTCGAACACCGGCAGCACCGCCTTGCGGGAGGCGCTGGTCCAGCAGCCGAACACCGCGGCGGCGCGGTCGTTGACGAGCAGCTTCTTGCTCTTCTCGGCGAAGGTGGGCCAGTCGGAGGCGCCGTCTTCCTTGATGACCTTGATCTTGCGTCCCAGGATCCCGCCGGCGGCGTTGATCTGGTCGATGGCCAACTGTTCGGCCTGGATCGAGCCGGTCTCACTGATGGCCATCGTGCCGGTGGCCGAATGGAGCTGGCCGACGGTGACCTCGCTGTCGGTCACGGCCAGCTTGGTGGTGTTGACGCGGGCCGTGGGGAACTGCTGCGCCCAGGCAGCGGCCGGCAAGGCAGCCAGTGGCAGCGCGACCACGCCCTGCAGCAGGCGGCGGCGGTCAATCGAAGTTGGTGGGTCGGCACGGTTCATGGGGAGTCTTTCTTGGCTTGGATACAGCGATGTTCTGCGGCCAGGTTCTGGCTGCGAATACGTCGTTCAACGTAGCCCGGCTTCGGTGCGCCGCCGCGCCGCCGCGGCGCCGCCGCACCATCCATGGGCTCGCAACTTGCATGCGCTGATACGGTGACGGCACCCACCCAAAAAATCTTCCGCATACGGCGCGAATACAACGCCTGGGTCGCCGACGAGTCGCTGGAGGACTACGCGCTGCGCTACACCCCGCGCAGCTTCCGCAAGTGGTCGGAATGGCGCGTCGCCAACACCGCCTTCGGTGCCGTGTCGTTCCTCGCGTTGGAGGCTATCGGTGCTGCCATCGCGCTGAATTACGGCTTTGCCAACGCCGTAGCGGCGATCCTGGCGGTGGGCCTGGTGACGGTGCTGACGGGGCTGCCGATCAGCTATTACGCGGCCCGCTACGGACTCGATCTGGACTTACTGACGCGGGGGGCCGGCTTCGGCTACTTGGGCTCGACCATCACCTCACTGATCTACGCCAGCTTCACTTTCATCTTCTTCGCGCTGGAGGCGGCCATCATGGCGCTGGCACTGCAGCTGTACTTCGACTGGCCGCTGGTCTGGTGCTACGTGGCCAGCTCGCTGGTCATCATCCCGCTGGTGCTGCGTGGCATCACGCTGATCTCGCGCCTGCAGCTGTGGACGCAGGGGCTGTGGCTGGTGCTGCTGCTACTGCCGTATGTGGCTATTGCGATCAAGAACCCGGGAGCACTGGCGCAATTCACCGGCCTGACGGGCCGCACCTCGGGCAGCAGCGAGTTCGAGCCGCTCATGTTCGGTGCGGCGGCCACGGTCGCATTTTCTTTGGTGGTGCAGATTGGCGAGCAGGTCGACTACCTGCGCTTCCTGCCGGAGAAGACCCGCACCAACCGCTGGCGCTGGTGGGCTGCGGTGCTGGTTGCCGGGCCGGGGTGGATGGTGCCGGGCATGCTGAAGATGCTGGGCGGCGCTTTCCTGGCCTTTCTGGTCCTGCAGCAACACATCCCGGCCGAGCGCGCGGTCGAGCCGACGCAGATGTACCTGGCCGGCTTTGCTTATGTCTTCGCCGACCCGGGCTGGGTGCTAGCGGTGACGGTGCTGTTCGTCATCGTTTCGCAGGTCAAGATCAACGTCACCAACGCCTACGCCGGCTCGCTGGCATGGTCCAACTTCTTTGCGCGGCTGACCCACAGCCACCCTGGCCGCGTGGTTTGGCTGGTGTTCAACGTGCTCATTGCGGTGCTGTTGATGGCCCTGGGCGTATTCCAAGCACTGGAGAAAGTGCTGGGGCTGTACGCCAACATCGGCATCGCCTGGGTCGGCGCGCTGGTGGCTGATCTCGTCATCAACAAGCCCCTGGGGTTGAGCCCCAAAGGCATCGAATTCCGTCGCGCCCACCTGTACGACGTCAACCCGGTCGGGGTCGGCGCCACGCTGGCGGCTGCGACGCTGGCGGTGCTGGCTTACTTTGGCGTCTTCGGGCCCCACGCCGAGGCGTTTTCGCCTTTCATTGCGTTGGCCGCCGCACTGCTGCTGTCGCCGCTGCTGGCTTGGGCGACCCGGGGGCGCTGGTATCTAGCGCGCCAGGCACAGCCGCTTGCAGCGCCCGGAATGACGGTGCGTTGCGTGGTGTGCGAAAACGCCTTCGAGGCCGAAGACATGGCCAGCTGCCCGGCCTATGGCGGCGCGATCTGCTCGCTGTGCTGCACGCTGGAATCGCGCTGTCACGATCGCTGCAAAACCGGCTCGCGTGTGTCGGAGCAGGCCAACGGGCTCTTCACGCGCCTGTTGCCCGCGGGCTCGACGCTGCGCATCAACCCGCGCCTGGGCCACTACCTGGTGGTGATGGTTTCGCTGGGCACGTTGTTGCTCTCGGTGCTGGGGGTGGTGTATTCGCAGGAACTGACCACCGCCGCAGACGCGCCGGCCTTGCGTGCGGCTTTCGTCAAGGTCTTTGCGCTGCTGCTGCTGGCAGCTGCCGTGTGCAGCTGGTGGGTGGTGCTGGCCAGCGAGAGCCGGCACCGCGCGCAGGAAGAATCAGACCGCCATAACCGGCTGCTGGAGCTGGAGATCGACGCCCACGGCCGGACCGGCACGGCGCTGCAAGCCGCCAAGGACCTGGCCGAGGCGGCCAATCAGGCCAAGACGCGCTACGTGGCTGGCATCACGCACGAGCTGCGCACGCCGCTGAACAGCATCCTGGGCTATGCCCAGATTTTGCTCAAGGAAGAGACGATCCGTGGCGACGCGCAGCGCGCAGTGGCCACCATCCACCGCAGCGGCGAGCACCTGCACGGCCTGATCGATGGCCTGCTCGACCTGGCGCGCATCGAAGCCGGCCGGCTGCGCCTGGACCCGGCGCCGCTGCCGATGCGCGAGTTCCTCGACGACCTGGTGCGCATGGTCGCGCCGCAGGCCGCCGCCAAGGGCCTGACCTTCGACTTGCAGACAGCCGGGCGGGTGCCCGAGTACGTGCGCGCGGATGCCAAGCGGCTGCGCCAGATCCTGCTCAACCTGATATCCAACGCCGTGCGCTTTACCGACCAAGGCCGCGTCACGCTGCGGTTGGACCACAGCCGCGAAGTTGCGCGCTATCAAGTCATCGACAGCGGCATCGGCATCGCCCAGCAGGACCTGGAACGCATCTTCCTGCCCTTCGAGCGCGGCAGCGCCGGCCGTCGCACGGGTGAGCCCGGCACCGGGCTGGGGCTGACCATCACGCACCTGCTGACGCAGCTGATGGGCGGTGAGCTGACCGTGGACAGCCGCCCCGGCGCCGGCAGCACCTTCACGCTGCGCCTGTACCTTGGCGAGATCAGCGCACCCGGTCCACGCAGCCTGGCTCAGCACCGGCCCGTGACCGGCTACCTTGGCGCGCGGCGCCGGCTGCTGGTTGTCGACGACCACCCGACACAACGCCAGATGTTGGCCGGCATGCTGCTGCCGCTGGGTTTCCTGATTGGCGAAGCGGCCAGTGGCCACGAGTGCATCGAAAGCGTCTTCGACGCCGCGCCCGGCGCCGCACCCGATGCCGTGCTGCTGGACATCAGCATGGACGACATGGACGGCTGGGAGACGGCGCGCCGCATCCGTGCACGCGGCCAGTCGCAGCTGCCGATCATCATGGTGTCGGCCAACGCCTTCGAAAACCGCGCCGACAAGCTGGCTGCGGTGGGTGCGCAGGCCTTCGTCGACAAGCCGGTGATCGAGTCGGAATTGCTGGCGGCGCTTCAGCGCCTCTTGCAGCTGGAGTGGGTCGCCGATCTGCCGCCCGCACCGGGCTGGGCGGCGCGGCACCCAGCGCCGGCCGTCGGCAACCCGCCGGCGCCTTTGCCGGCGCGGTTTAGCAGCACGCTGACGCTGCTTGGACGGTTGGGACACAGCCAGGGCTTGCACGAATCGCTGGACCGGCTGCTGCTTCAGCACCCCGAGCACGAGGCCGGGGTGGCTTCGCTGCGCAGCCTGGTCGAGCGCTTTGCCTTCGACGAGCTGGCCGAACGGCTCAATGCCGAGGCCGCGCACGACGGCGCGCACACGGCATGACGCACAACCCCGGCTGCATCGTGTTGCTGGTCGACGATGTGTTGGCGTCGGTCGGCCCGCTGGCTGCCGCGCTGCAGGCCGATGGCTGCACGGTGCTGCTGGCCGACAGCGGCGAGGCGGCGCTGCGGCGGCTGGACCTGGTCTCGCCGGACGCCATCGTGCTTGACGCGGCGATGCCGGGTCTTTCCGGCTTCGATACCTGCCGCCGGATCAAGGCCGACCCGTCGCATCAGCACATGCCGGTGATTTTCATGACCGGTCTGTCGGAGACCGCCGACATCGTCGAGGGCTTCGACGCCGGCGGCGTCGACTACGTGCTCAAGCCGGTGCGTGCGGCCGAAGTGCTGGCGCGGCTGTTCACGCACGTGCGCAATGCGCGCACGGTGCGCATGGCGCGCCGTGCGCTGGACATCGGCGGTCTGGGCGTGCTGCTGCTCGACGCCCGTGGCCGCGTCGCCTGGCAGTCACCGCAGGCACAGCAGTGGTTGGCCGCCTGCGCTGCCGATCCAACCGCTGGCACTTGGGCGCAGTGGCTGGCCCAGGCGCCGGATGGCCCGCTGCAGCACCGTGCACGCGATGGCAGCCAGCTGATGGCGCGCCGTCTGGGCGAAGTTGGCATGGGTGAATCGATGTGGCTTTTAACGCGGCTGGCGGCCGCCGACGGGCCGCAGGCGCCAACGCGGCTTGCCATCGCCGCCTTGACCCCGCGTGAGACCGAGGTGCTGTCCTGGGTGGCCAAGGGCAAGACCAACCGTGACGTCGGCGACATCTTGGGCCTGAGCCCGCGAACGGTGAACAAACACCTCGAACACGTGTTCGAAAAACTCGGCGTCGAAACCCGCGCCGCCGCTGCCGCCTTGGCCAGCCGGGAGCTGGGCTGAGACCCTGAGGCGCGGCGAGTCACGTCACGAGACGTTTTGATCGCCGGCTCCGAGGCCCGAGCGCGATTGCCGCGCGACCGCTGGCAGTTGGACAAAAAAACGGCGCCCCGGCGCCGTTACTCGACTCGACTCCGGTGTTGGCGCCTGTTTGCGCAAGACATCAGTCTTGCCGGCGAGCGCGCCGCGCTGCGCCCAGGCCCACCAGTGCGAGCCCCGCCAACGCAAGCGTGCCGGGCTCCGGTACGCGGCTGGTCACGCCGCCGCGGAAGTCGAAGACGTTGTCGTCGTAGTCGCGGTCACCGCCGCCGAAGAGGTCCTCGAAGCCGACACGCAGCACACCGCCGCCGAGGTTGTCGACACCGGCGTGCACCAAGCCGTCGGCATTGCGACTGCCGGCGCCCATCAGGAAGATGTCGCCGGTGTTGCGCACGAAGATGCCAAACACCAGTTCGTCGCCGACGTTGTGGTTGGCGTCGATGATCGCGGCCGTCAAGGTCACGACAGTGCCGAAGGATGAATTCAGCGCCAGGAAAATGTCCGGGTCGGCCGAGTACAGGTTGAGCTCGCTGGTGTAGCCGGCCGTTGCCGGCTGCACGGTGATCTGCACGTCACCGCCAGCCCAGAACAGCTGGGCGCCCAGCACCGGCACGGCGGATGCAGCACCTGCGGTGGTCAGCAAGGTGGCGGCCACCAGGCTGCTGGCCAGGATGCGGGCTCGGGACACAAACGAAACCTTGGTCGACATCACAACACTCCTTGGGGTGGGTGCTGACGACGCGCCTGCACCTGCTCACAGGACAGACACATCAAGACGCGTGCCTGCCGCGTTTTAGCGTGCCGGCACAACCACTTGGCTGTGCGGAGCAACAGACCAATCTGGGGATTGTCAGTTTGTTCGACAGCCAAAACAGGCCACCGGCCAAGCCTCTGTCGGGCGTGGCCCGCTGTTTCAGGGCAGCAGCGGCGCAATCGCCGTCGCCATGCGCAGCGCGGCGCCGCGGTGGGCCGCGGCAAAGCAGTCAGCAGCGGCTGCCATGGCCTGCCGTTGCGCCTGCCCCGGCAGCGCCAGCAGCGCCAGAGATTGCGCCACGGCGTCGTCGATGTCGGCCACGCGCCGAGCCGCGCCGGCCTGCAGCGCCAGATCGGCGGCCTGGGCGAAGTTGAAAGTGTGTGGGCCCATCAGCAGCGGGCAACCGCAGGCCGCCGCCTCGATCAAATTTTGGCCGCCCAGCGGCGCAAAGCTGCCACCCAGCAGCGCCACATCGGCGGCCGCGTAGTAAGCCGGCATCTCGCCCAGGCTGTCGCCGAGCCAGACATCGGCGCTGGCAGCGTCAGCCGGCAGCGGGCCTGCGCCCCAGGCATGGCGCCGGGCCAGCGTCAGGCCGTGTCGCAGCACCAGCGCGGCAACTTCGTCAAAGCGCTGCGGGTGGCGTGGCACCAGCAGCAGCAGCGGCAGCGGCAGCGGTTGCGGTTGCGGTTGCGGTTGCGGCAGCGGTTGCGGTTGCGGTTGCGGTTGCGGTTGCGGTTGC
>JAJAZC010000200.1 GCA_026785885.1 Rubrivivax sp. | reverse complement strand
GCTGTGGCTGTGGTTGTGGCCGCGGCTGAGACCGCGGCTGAGGCTGATGCTGCGGTCGACGCCGAAGCCGGCTGCTGCGCCGCGGCGGGTGCCGACAAGCCCAGCGAAGGCTCGTTGTCGTGCTGCGTCTGGCCGAGCACCGGCATGTCATCCGCCCCGCGCGGTTCGCGCAACTCGCGTTGTGCAGCGCGGCTGCGCGCGGCGGCAATCGGCGCCAACACCGGCGGCGCCGCGGCGGGCTCGGCAGCCGCCTCCGCCAGGCGCTGCGCTTCGCGGCGCTTGAGCATGCGCTGGCGCACGTAGTCCTGGAACGACAGCGTGCTCATCTGCAGCTGCTCGATATCTTGCTCGACCGCACTGTCGAACGAAGGCTCCAACCGCTCGGCAGGCCGCGCGTCACGCGCATCGCGGGCATCGCGGGTATCGCGGGTTTCACGGGCATCGCGCGGCTGCACGATGTTGTATTGCGGCTTCGGCAGCTGTTGCTGCAGCAGCGGCTGGCGCGGCTCTGCCGGCATGCCCACATGCTCCAGCTGCAGCACGCTCTCGGGCGCCATTGCCAGCACCTCCACACCTTCTGCGCAGGGGCGCGTGCTCATGACGACAGCGTCGTCGCCGAAGGCATGCCGCACCAAGGCCAGTGCATCGCGGCTGGTGCGGGCGGTAAAGCGCTTCACGTTCATGCGACCTCCCGCCGAGCCGTCTCAAGGGAGTCGCGCGCCCCCACGGGGGGCAGCGAGCTTTGGCGAGCGTGGGGGTTCATGTGGTGCTTCCGATGACTGACCCGATGCGGATCGAATGGGTTTCAGGGATCTCGCTGTGGCCCAGCACCTTCAGGCGCGGTGCTGCGCGGCGCAGCAGCCGGGCCATCGGTGCGCGGATCAGGTCCGGCACCAAGAGGCAGGCCGGCAGGCCCAGGTCTTCCTGGCGGCGCGCGCTCTCCGCCGCGCTTTTGCTGAGCGTGTCAGCCACACCGGGGTCCAGCGCGGCGCCGTGCGGGCTGTTGAGTGCCTGCGTCACCAGCCGCTCCAGCTCCGGGTCCAGCGCGATGACGTCCAGCTCGCGCGTCGGGCCGTAGATCTGCTGCACGATGGCCGGGGCCAGGTGCACGCGAATGCGGCGCGCCAGCTCGGCGGGGTCAGTCACGGTGGCGGCGTGCTCGGCAAGGCATTCGACGATCGAGCGCATATCGCGGATGTGCACGCCCTCTTCCAGCAGCAGCTGCAACACCCGTTGCAGGGTGGCGATTCCGACCATCTTGGGCACGACGTCTTCGATCAATTTGGGGGCCAGCTTGGTGACGTGTTCTACGAGCGCTTGAGTCTCCACCCGACCCAGCAAACGCGCTGCGTTTACCTGCATCAAGTGTGAAAGGTGGGTGGCCACGACGGTGGCGCAATCAACAACCGTAAACCCGGCCATTTGCGCCATCTCTTTGTGGCGCTCTTCGATCCACACCGCGGGCAGGCCGAAGGCCGGGTCGGTAGTCTTGTTGCCGGGCAGTTGCTGCTGCACCGAAGCACTCACACCACCCGGGTTGATGGCCAGGAACTGGCCTGGCTGGGCCTCGCCCTCGCCCACCACTGCGCCGCGCAGCGTGACGCGGTAGACCGACGGTTTGAGCTCCACCAGGTTGTCGCGGATGTGCACCGGCGGCGGCAGGAAGCCCACGTCCTGCGCAAACTTTTTGCGCACGCCCTTGATGCGCGCCAGCAGGTCGCCCTGGCGCGCTTTGTCTACCAGCGCAATGAGCCGGTAGCCAACCTCCAGCCCTAACGTATCCACCGGCGTCAGGTCGTCCCAGCTGGCTTCTACATTGGCCGGCTGGACATCGGCGCCGATGGCCGACTCCGGCTGCGCGGCGGCAGCGCGCTGCTGCTTCATCAGCTGCCAGGCCAGCAGCGCCAGGCCAGCCGCGACGATCAAGAACACCAGGTGCGGCATGCCCGGCACCAGCCCCAGCAGGCCAATGACACCGGCCGCCACCAATAGCGCCGCCGGTGAATCGAAGAGCTGGCCGCGGATCTGCGTGCCGATGTCCTGCTCTTTGCCCACGCGTGAAACCACCATTGCGCTGGCCACGCTGATCAGCAGCGCCGGAATCTGCGCCACCAGCGCGTCGCCGACCGCCAGCGTGACGTAGCTGGACGCGGCTTGCGCTGCATCCATGCCGTGCATGGTCATGCCGATGATGAAACCGCCGATCATCGTGATGAACAGGATCAACAGGCCCGCCATCGCGTCACCGCGCACGAACTTGCTGGCGCCGTCCATGCTGCCGAAGAAGTCGGCTTCTTCAGCCACTTCGGCGCGGCGCACACGCGCCATCTTCTCGTCGATGAGGCCTGCATTCAGATCGGCGTCGATGGCCATCTGCTTGCCCGGCATCGCATCGAGCGCGAACCGTGCGCCGACCTCGGCAATGCGCTCCGCGCCTTTGGTAACAACCACAAAGTTGATGACCACCAGGATCGCAAACACGATCAAACCGACCGCGAAGTTGCCGCCGATCAGGAAGTGACCGAAGGCCTCGATCACCTTGCCCGCCGCACCGGGGCCGGTGTGGCCTTCCATCAGCACCACGCGCGTGGAAGCCACGTTAAGCGACAGGCGCAGCAGCGTCGTCACCAGCAGCACCGTGGGCAGCGCAGCAAAGTCCAGCGGCTTGACCATCTGCGCGCTGACCATCATCACGACGAGTGCCAGCGCGATGTTGAAGGTGAACAGCAGGTCCAGCACGAAGGGAGGCAGCGGCAGCACCATCATCGCCAGCATCATCACGACAAAGGCCGGCAGCACCAGCGTTTTGATGGCGCGGGCGCGCGCACCGTCGGTGCCGCCGAACAAGGCGTTCAGGCGCTGCATCCAGGCCGTCATGTGCGCGCCTCGCCCGCGGCGTACCGCAGTCGGTCCCCCGCGGGGACGGCCGCTCGATCAGGCACTGACAGCCAGTCGCTGCTCACGTTGCAGTCCCTGCCGGCGTGTTGTGCGCAACGTGCTGCGGATCGAGGTCAGCCGGCACCTCCGGCTGTGGCGGCTCGGCCGCGGCGCTGCGGCCGTTGGCCACCGCGTCGCGTAGGCCGTAGACCCAGGCCAACACCTGCGCCACGGCGCTGAACAGGCGCGCCGGAACCTCCTGATCGACCTCGGTGTGCGCGTACAGCGCGCGCGCCAGCGGCGGCGCCTGCAGCACCGGCACGCGGTGCTCGTGCGCCAGATCGCGGATGCGCAGCGCCAGCAGGTCGGCACCCTTGGCGACGACCCGGGGCGCGGCCATCGTCGCTTCGTCGTACTTCAGCGCCACGGCGTAGTGGCTGGGGTTCATGACCACCAGATCGGCCATCGGCACGGCGCTGAACATGCGGCGGTTGGACAGCTCGCGCATGCGCTGGCGCAGCCGGCCTTTGATCTCGGCATTGCCTTCGACCTCTTTGAATTCCTTTTTCATCTCCTCCGCGCTCATGCGCAGCCGGCGCTGCAGCAGGTGCCGCTCCAACGGCACATCGACGATTGCAAACACCGCCAGCAGGCCGCCGATCAGCATCAGCCCCGACAGCACCAGATCGGCCGCTGCGGCCAGCGCAGCCGGCAGCGGCATGGCCAGCAGCCCAGCGTGCTGCGTCCAGTGCTGCGCCAGCCAGACCGCGGCGATGCTGCCCATCAAAAGGGCCAGCAAACAGGCCTTCAGCGTCTGCACCAGCTGCTGGCCTGAGAAGACACGGCCCAGGCCGCTGATCGGATCGATCTTCTCAAACTTGGGGCTCAAGGGCTTGAGCGTGAAGTTCCAGCCGCCGCACAGCACGCTGCTGGCCAGCGTGACCGCCACGACCACGGCAAACAGCGGCGCCAGCAGCACCAGCATCTGGACGCCCAGAGCTCCCAGGTGCTGGCCCATGCTGGCCGGGTCGGCCACAGAAGCGGCATCGAAGCGCAGCCCACTGGCCAGCAACTGGCCGGCCGTGCCGCTGATGGCCGGTGCAAGCAGCGCCATCAAAGCCACGCCGGCACCGAGCACACCGAGGTGCCCGAGATCACGGGACCGCGCAACCTGACCGTCTTCGCGCGCCTTGGCAATCTTGCGCTCGGACGCGGGCAGGTGTTTGTCTTGTGCGGAGGAGTCGGCCACGAAAAAAGGGCTCCGAGATGAAGCCCTTGCATGGTGCCGACAAGGCCTGGCGACTTGAGCGCGATAAGCGGTGCAAAGCGCACCGTCTTCGCGTGGCGGTTACAAGCCGCGCTAACCAATCCGCAAGGTCAGCCGGGTCGAACGTAAGAAACTCGCTCAGTTGTCGGTGCCGGTCCTAAGAAGCGAAGCCGGCGCGGCTTGCGGAGCCGCTTTTGCCGCGGCTGCCAGCTTGACCTTGGCAGAAAAAAAAGGTCGCGCCACATTGTTCGCGCTCTGCGGCCCGCGGCGCTCGGCAAAAGCCGGCACGCCGCTGATGATGGCGGCATGCGCAACCGGTTGAGCCGGCGGGCCGGCGGCGCCGTGCGGGTCGAGCTGAAACACCGCTACGGCCTGCACCAGCGCCTGCGCCTGCATCTTCAGGCTCTCAGCCGCACCGGCACTCTGCTCCACCAGCGCCGCGTTCTGCTGCGTCACCCGGTCCATCTGGTTGATCGCTTCGCCCACCTGAGACACCCCCTGGCGTTGCTCTACGCTGGCTGCGCTGATCTCGCCCATGATGTCGGTCACGCGCTTGATCGCACCGACCACCTCGGACATCGTCGCGCCGGCCTGATCCACCAGCTGCGTGCCCTGTGCCACGCGCTCGACGCTGGCCGTGATGAGGCCCTTTATCTCATTGGCGGCCTCGGCCGAGCGGCCAGCCAGGCCGCGCACCTCGGAGGCCACTACCGCAAAGCCGCGGCTCTGCTCGCCGGCACGCGCCGCTTCCACCGCTGCATTCAGCGCCAGGATGTTGGTCTGGAACGCGATGCCGTCAATGACGCTGATGATGTCGGTGATCTTCGTGCTGCTGTCGTCGATGCTCTTCATCGTCACGACGACCTGGCCGACGACCTCGCCGCCCCGGATGGCCACCGTCGACGCACCTTGTGCCAGCTGGTCGGCTTGGCGCGCGTTGTCGGCGTTCTGCTTGACCGCGCTGCCTAGCTGCTCCATCGATGCTGCGGTTTGCTGCAGTGCCGAGGCCTGCTGCTCGGTGCGCTGGTTGAGGTCGAGGTTGCCTTGTGCGATCTGTGACGATGCCGTTGCCACGCCGTCGGCGTTGCCGCGCACACGCGCCACCGTGCTCTTCAACTGCTTTTGCATGGCGCGCAGCCCGTCGAGCATCTGGCCTATTTCATCTTGCCCGGCGGCAACAATTTCGTTGTCGAGATGACCCTCGGCAATCCGCCGCGAGACAGCGGCAGCATGGCCGATGCCGCGCGCCAGGGCCCGGCTGAGCAACACGGCTATGGCCATGCCGAGCGCGATCATGAGCACCAGTCCAACCAGGACAGCGAGCAGGCGCGCGCATACAGAGCCGCGCCTTGCTGGCTGGCTTGCGAAGCGCCGGCCTCATTCAAGGCAATGAGCTGGGTCAGCGCCAGGCTGGCGGCATCGAAGGCCTTGCGGGTCTCGCCGTTCAGCAGTGCCTGGGCCTGCGCGGTCGTCAGCTCACGCGACAGCTTCAGCGCCTGTGGCCATCGGTCCAAATAGCGCTGCCATTCGCTGCTGAAAGTCTCATACAGGCGTTGCTCGTCGGCGCTCGAGATCAGCTTGACATAGGCTTAGCGATTACTGTCGATGGTGCTGTCGAGAACGGCCAGCTCTTTCTCATAGACGTCCATCGCGGCCGTGTTGTCGGCCAGCACATGCTGCAGTTGCGCAATGCGCAAATCCGAGGTCGCGGTGTTGATGCGACTCGTCAGTTTCACGCTGGGCAGCCAGTTGTCGACAATCTCGGTCGACTTGCCCTGGACGATCTTGAGCTCATACATAGTGAACAGGCTTTGCACCGTCGCAATAGTCAACACGGTGGCAAAGGCGCCAATGAGCTTGGTGGTGATACGCAGATCGGACAATCTCACGAGAAAACTCCTGGGGTGCACAGGGGCTTGCAATTCATCCGGCGGGCGCCGGCGCACAAGATCGAGTGGACAGGACAGAACGGCTCGGGGCCGGCCCTTCAACCGAACCGGCGTGGGTGTCGGCGCAGTCGAATCACGTCCTCAGAACCCCAAGCTGGCCAGCAGGTCGTCGACCTCGCCCTGGTTGGCGACGACATCGGCACGGCCTTCGGCGTTGACCGCCGGGCCTTGGAGCACGCTGGCGTCGACCTTCTCGCGTTTGTCGTCGGGCACGGCCTGCACCAGCAGCTTGACCAGGCTGTCTTCCAGATCACTGGCCAGCTTGACGACTTTGGCCACTACCTGCCCGGTGAGGTCGTGGAAGTCCTGCGCCATCATGATGTCGGTCAGGTGGCCGTCGATGCGGGTGGTGCGCGATTCGACGTCGTGCGCAAAGTTGAGCACCGCGCCGCTGGCTACCGCCCGCACCGGGTCGGCCAGGATGGCGCGCACCATCTCGCGCGTGGCCTCGGCGATGGCCGTGTGCTCGAGTTTGGCCTGGTCGACCGAGTTCAGCACCTTATTGGCCGCCTCTGCGGTCTTGCTGGCGATGTAGCTCAGGCGGCTGCGCGCATCGGGCAGGCCTTCGGTCGCCAGCTGCAGCCCGGGCATCACGCCGAGCTGGTACATGGTGTCGTGCAGCTGGCGCGTGATGGTGCCGATCTGCTGGTACACGTCGCCAGAGTCCATCGCCGCAACGGGCAACAAATGGTCGGCGTTATCCATTTTCATTGACTGCTTTCAGTAAGTTGTGCGAACGCTTCGCATCAAGCCGTCGCAGCCAGTTTCTGCAGAATCTTTTGCACTTTTTCTTCCAGCGTGGCCTTGGTAAATGGCTTGACGATGTAGCCGGCGGCGCCGCTTTGTGCGGCCAGCACGATGTCTTCCTTGCGTGCCTCGGCGGTAACCATCAGCACCGGCAGGTGCTTCAGGGCGGGGTTGGCTTTGACAGCCTTGAGCAGGTCGAAGCCGTTCATGTTGGGCATGTTGATGTCCGACACCACGAAGTCGTACTTGCTGGCCTTCAGCATGGCCAGCGCCACCACGCCGTCCTCTGCTTCGTCGGCGTTGTTGCAGCCCATCTCTTTAAGCAGGCCGCGCACGATGCGGCGCATCGTGGAAAAGTCGTCGACGATCAAGAACTTCAGGTCGGTCGTGTTCATGGAGATCAGGCCTCGGGCGGTGTGCGCGACAGAGAAGTGGGGCTGCAGAACTTATCGGGCGGCGGCCGGCGGACTTGAGGCGGCCGGCGGCGAAGCGGTGGCCGCCTGTGCTTGTGCCTGGGCCTGGGCTGGTGCCGGGCCCGGGGCCTGGACTGCGGCCGGCTCGGGCACCGGCTCCGGCGTGGCGCGAAACAGGCGGTCCTCGGCTTCGCGCGTCATCACGACGATGCTGATGCGACGGTTGGCCGGCGCCAGCGGATCACGGCGGTCGAAAGGGTTGGCCGCGGCCAGGCCCTGCACACGCAGCACCTGCTCCCCGGGCAGGCCGCCGGCAAGCAGCTCGCGGCGCGACGCGTTGGCCCGGTCGGCGCTCAACTCCCAGTTGCTGTAGCCGAGCTCGCTGCCGGCTCCGGCGGCAAACGGCTGCGCGTCGGTGTGGCCTTCCAACGTCAGGCGGTTGGGCACATCGGCCAACAGCAGGCCCACGGCCTGCAAGAGCTGGCGCATGTGCGGCTGCACGGCGGCGCTGCCGCTGGCAAACATCGGCCGCTGTGCTTGATCGGTGATCTGGATGCGCAGGCCGTCGGCCGTCATCTCCATCTGAATTTGCGAAGCCAGGCCGCGCAGCTCGGGCCGCTCCGCCAGCGCGCGCTCGACCTTGGCGCGCAGGTTTTCCAGCCGCGCAACCTCGGCGCGAATCTGCTCGGCCTTGAGCTGGTGCAGGTTGACGGTGTCGCGCTTGGCTTCGATGTCGCCGCGCTTGACCTGGCCCGTGCTGCGCGTCAAGTCCTGCCCGCCACCTTTGACGACGTGCGATGCGTCACCGGCGCCGGTGCCGCTGGCCAGCAGCGACAGCTTGAGCGGCGTGCTGAAGTAATCGGCAATGCCTTTCTTGTCGCCTTCTGTCGTGCTGCCCAAGAGCCACATCAGCAGAAAGAAAGCCATCATGGCCGTCACGAAGTCGGCGTAGGCGATCTTCCATGCGCCGCCATGGGGCGCATGGCCGCCCTTCTTGATGCGCTTGATGATGATGGGCTGGAGCTTCTTGGCATCTCCGCTCATCGTGTGCCCCCAGGCATGACGCCACCTGTTTTGACCACCGGTTCATGCTTTGGCTTGACGGAGCCGGGACCTGAGACGGGCATGACCTTGGTCAGCGAACTGGCTGCTGGGCGCCACAAGGGCAACTGTCGGCTCAGGCTGATGCAACGCTGTGCGTTGACCGATGACGTCAACACGCTCATTTCCTGCCCTTCACGTGGCTTTCGAGTTCGACGAAAGTCGGGCGGTCGCCGCTGTACAAAACCTTGCGGCCGAACTCGATCGCAACTTGCGGCGCATAGCCCTGCATGCTCGCGAGCAGCGTGGTCTTGATGCACTGCAGCTCTTTGGTGGCGTCTTCGACCTTCTGCTCCAGCAGGCCACCCAGCGGCTCGACAAAACCGTAGGCCAGCAGGATGCCCAGGAATGTGCCGACCAGTGCTGAGCCGATCATGCCGCCCAGCACCGCCGGAGGTTGGCCGACGCTGCCCATGGTGTTGACGACACCCAGCACCGCAGCCACGATGCCGAAGGCCGGCAAGCCGCCTGCCAGCCGCGCTATTGCCGCCACGGCGGCGTGCTCTTCGGCGTGGTGGGTTTCGATCTCGCTGTCCATCAGCGATTCGATCTCGTGCGCGTTGAGGTTGCCCGAGACCATCATGCGCAGATAGTCGGTGATGAACTCGGTGACGTGGTGGTCGGTGCCGACTGTCGGGTACTTCAAAAACAGCGGGCTGGTGCCGGGCTCCTCGACGTCTTTCTCGATCGACATCAGGCCTTCCTTGCGCGCCTTCTGCAGGATGTCGAACAACAGCGCCAGCAGCTCCATGTAGCGCGCTTTGTTGAACTTGCTGCTCTTGAAGCACTGCGCCACGCCACGCATCGAAGCCTTGACGACCTTCATCTGGTTGTTGGCTAAAAAGGCGCCGGCTGCAGCGCCGCAGATGGTGATCATCTCGAACGGCAGCGCCTTCAGGATCACGCCGATGTTGCCGCCATGCACGACGTACACGCCGAAGATGCAGCCCAGGGCCAGGACCCAACCGATGATGACGAACATGTCCTGTTTACCGAGTGAGTACCGGGCGGGTACCGGGTGAGTGCTGCTTGACGGGAGAGTGATTGGTGGGTGCCCGACGGGCGATGGCCAAGGTGGCGCCGGCCTGCACCTTGCGTGGGTTATCGGCCGGCCCGCGGTTCGATTGAGCCGCAGCGCCGGGGGCCCGGGGCCCTTGGGGTCCTGGACTATTTGGCCGGTACAGCCACAGCGGCCGCTGGCCGGCGTTGTGCCAGCAGGCCTGCGGCTCGACACCCGGCACCGCAAACTCCAGGCTGGCCAGCCAGGCACCCGGCTTCATCTCGGCCTGCGCCTTGGCCCACAAACGGACCATGCTCTCAGGGCGCTGGAAAACGTAGACCAGATCGTGTTCGTGCCACGGCCTGGCCCACAGGTCGGCACGCTCTATCTGCGCCCAGCGGCAGCGCCAACGCGCCAGCAGCGCCAGCAGCGGGCTCCACTCGACACCGGCGCAGTGCGCTGCCGGCCATTCGGCACGCAGCGCCTGCAGCGCATGGCCAAGGCCGCAGCCGGCATCAACGAGCCGCTGCACCGGGCCGATGACCTGGTGCACGCCGACCAGGGCCGCAGCCGGTGTCGGGAAAAACGGCGCGTCACGCCAAGCCCGCAGCGGGTAGGCCACCGACAGCGGCAGCAACAGCAGCAACCAGGCCCAGGTCGGCCACGCCGCAGTCAGCCCAGAGGCCAATGCCGACAGCGGAAAGCCGCCGGCCACCAGCAGACGCCGCAGCCTGCCCTGCGTCAGCCCGGCTGCTGCCGAGCCGGTGGCCGTGGCCATCAACAGCGCAGCCGTCAGCGGTATTGCCAGCCAAGACGCAGCGCCGTAGACCGACCAGGCCGCGGCCCAGGCCAGCAGCGCGGGCATCGGCCAGCGCGGTTGTGGGCACAGTTGCAAGCGCGGCTGCAAGCGCTGTAGCACGCGCTGTAGCAAGCGCGGTTGCAAGCTCAGCAACAACCACTGTGGCCAGCGCAGACCGAGGGTCTGACGGACGATCGCTGGTGTGGGGGTCCGGACGCGCATGCCGCAGCAGTGTCGGCCGCGGTAGGCCACGGCATCCGCAGATAACGCCGGTCATGCCGGCCCTGCTCGGCGCGTCGGCCAAAAAAAAGCGGGCCGGTTGCGGCCCGCTGAAAGCACAGTCAACTGTGCCCGGAGGAGACGTGCAATGAAACTCTCACTGCACCCCCAGTTTTTCGGCTCAGGCGCCTGACGCCTTGAGTGCGCCGCTGCCGCCTGGCGTGACAAACGGCCGCGTTGTCGTCGGCGTGGGCGACGCACGGCGCGCGTTCATCGGGGCACACCTCAGGGCGCGCCGATCACGCTCACCCCGCAGGTTGCCCACGTTGTGCCCGTTGCCCACGTTGCGCGCGGTGCGCGCGGTGCGCGCGGTGCGCTCAAGCGCTCAATGCGCCAGCGCGTGGTGGTCGGCGCGGGCCTGCGCGCCAATTTGCAGCGCACCAGCCATCTTGCCCTTGCCGGCACGCGCCGGCGGGTTGCACAGGCCGCACACATAGTGGCGCGCGATCTCGTGCGGGTGCGTCACGAAGTGGCCACCACACTTGCTGCAGGCCGTCATCGTCAACATGCCGTTGTCGACGAACTTCACCAGACGCCAGGCCCGCGTCACGCTCAACAGCGGCTCCAGGCCTTCGCTCTGCATCTGCTCCAGGTAGAGCTGGTAGGCCTTGATGACGGTGTCGATCTCGTCCAGCACCGCGACCTTGTTCAGATACTCGTGCGTGTTGAGAAACAGACTGGCGTGGATGTTGGGCTGCCAGGTCATGAACCAGTCGGTCGAGAACGGCAGCTGGCCCTTGCTCGGGCTCTTGCCGGCCACTTCCTTGTACAGGCGCAACAGGCGCTCGTAGCTGATGTCAGTTTCGCTTTCCAGCACCTGCAGGCGCGCGCCAAGGTGAATCAACGTCACCGCGCGCTCGATCTGCTTGGCTTCGGTCAGGATGCTTTTGCTGCGTGCCATGTCAAGCTGCTTCCTGGTGCCGGCCGGCGAGCAGGATCGACGCGTGCAGGCGGCTCATGCCGTCGTTGGCCGCGCCCTTGCCGTGGCTGGTGAGCAGGTTCCACACTAGGTCGTCGTCCATGCGAAAGCGGCACAGCAGCGTGTTGCCGCCGGCCATCTTCATCATCTGCGCCGGCGTCAAGGTGCCGATCAGCGCAGCCGTGTCCTCGTTGACACCCAGGCGGAACAGCGCCTGCTCGCGGTCGGTGCGGATCAAACTTTGAGCCAGCATCAGATAGGACAGATTGGCTTCGCGGATCTCGGCAAGGATTTGGTCGGCGGTCATGGTGTCTCGGGTGGTGGTGGGCTCAGGTGGGATGAAAGTGACTGTAGGGATCAGAAATGAACCCCGGCATCAGGCCATTTCCGTGGCTTGAGTCCCGCTTCTTCCAGCGGGCTTGTCAGGCAACTTCCTACAAGCGGCATCAGGTGTGAACGGCTTCACGGCCGCGCCCATGATCGCCACCAACAACAAAGCTCCGGGGGCGCTGTGCAGCGCGCCGGGCCCTGGCAAAACCGGACCGCTGCCGTCAGAACTGGCACTTCAGGCTCGCGTAGAAGGTGTGGCCGCGGGGGTCGGTGTAGGTCGGGTCGTAGGTCGACAGGAAGTAGTAGCTCGGGTTGGAAAAAGGCGGGTCGGTGTCGAGCAAATTCTGCAGGCCGGCGCGCAGCTGCAGCTGCCTGTTGACGGCCCAACCACCCGACAGGTCCCACAGCGAGTAGGCCTCGACCCGGCGCGGCGCGGCGTAGCGCAGGTAGCTGTCGTCGGTGTAGCCGCCCTAGCAGGTGTTGACCAACGTCAGGCCGAAGTCGCCGGCGCCCCAGTCGGCGCTGGCGCGGTGGTGCCAACGCTGAATCACCTGGTCGTTGAGAAAGCGGCCGACGTTGCTGACCAGCGGCTCGAGCTTGCCAAACTGACGCTCGTAATCGATGACCTACGTCGAAGCTGTCGGTGACGGAGTCGTAGATAAAGGCCGGGCTGCTGCCGTAGCTTGCGGGCCGGTAGAGCTCGCTGAAGCGGGGTGCCCGAAAGCCGGTGCCGTCCGGGGCCCGCACGAGCGGCGTCTTGGTCGGCTACCAGCGCAGACCGAGCTTGGGTTCACGCTACCGCCCACGCCTTCGGCGACGACGCCGGGCGCTGCCCTTTCCGGGACGCGGTGGGCCGGCGTTTCTTCGACATGGCCCACCCGCAGGTCGAGCGCCTGACCGGCGACCTAAGCAAGGCTTTCATCGCCTAGCTGATGCCGCACACGCCGATCTACGTGCCACTGCTGCTTGAGGCCGCGCAGTGGGCTATCGGCCAGATGCACCCGATGGGCGAGCTGCCGTTTTCGATCTTGATGGAGGAGTGCGCCGACACCGTAACCTACGTCGACATCTTCGACGGTGGGCCGACGGTCGAAGCACGTGTGGCGATGCTCGAGACGGTGGCACGGTCGCGGCTGATGCAGGCTGAGGCCGGGCCCGCGCGGTGCAGTTGGGCAGTTACCGTTCTGGCAGGGTCCGGGTCGCCACCTCTACAGCCAGGACCCGGCTGCCGCGCTGGCCCAACACGGCTTGGCCTGGCGCGGCCACGCGGCCTCTTTGCAGCCGCGCCACCTGCCGTACACGTCGTTCCTGCCCGCTGCAGCCCCCGCTGCAGCCGAAGCCGCCATTGCGCAGGTGCAGCAAGGCGCGCTGCTCTTGCGCGAAGCGCTGGAAGAAGCCGGCCTGCGCTATCCGCACTACGTCAACGTGGAAGACGGCGGGCCGATCCTTGAGGCCGCTGTCGATGACATGCCGGCGGTGCGGCAGGCGCAGCAGCTTTGACGGGCGGTTCAGGTCGCAAGGTTTTTTCAGCACTGCAGCCTGACTTTCAGCAAGCACAGGCCGTTGCCCACCACCAGCAGGCTGGCGCCCATGTCGGCAAAGATCGCCATCCACATCGACGCGTTGCCGAACACCGCCCACGCGCCTTTCCACATCGGCGTGTTTGGGGCGAAGAAGCCCAGCAGTTCGGCGCCGACCGCCAACAACAGCGCCCAGCCCAGGCGCCAGGCGGCTGCCGATCTGGCGCCGTGCTGGTGATCGTCAGCGGCCTGGCTTGCCGCGTGGGTTGAGCTCGCACCGGGGTCCGGCAGCGGCTGCGGATCGAAGCCGGCTTTGCGAATGGCGACGACGGCCAACGCGACGGCGGCTTGCGGCGCATCGATAGCCAAGGTGCGCTGGCCAAGCTGAAACGTGAGCGTCCGGATGCCGTCGATGCTGTCGACGGCGCGACGGATCTCGGATTCCTCGCTGGCGCAGTCCATGGTGGGAACGCGGAAGGGGGCCCGCCTTTTGCAATCGAAGGAGCAGCCCTGCGGTCAGGCCTCAGCGCTTGCGCGGGCGCATCGGCATGGCAGGCGCCGCAACTGTTAGCCGGTGCGGCCTCGGGCTTGGTTTCGGGCGTTGTCGCGGTGCTCGATTCGGTGGTGCTCACGATCGTTTTCCTTGTGCGTGTGCTTGTGCTTGTGCTTGTTTCGGCACATACGGCAGCCATTGAAAACCCTGTAGCCGCTGTAGAGTCAAGCCATGGCGTCAAGAGAGAATCCGCATGCGCATTGGCAACCTTGCCGAGCTGACCGGCACCCCGGTCGAGACCATCCGCTTCTACGAGCGCGAGGGCCTGCTGCCGGCTGCGCAGCGGTCCGAGAACAACTACCGCCTCTACACCGCCGCACATGTCGATAGGCTGGCCTTCATCCGCCATTGCCGCAGTCTTGACATGGCCCTGGACGAGGTGCGCGCCCTGCTCGGCTTCAAGGACAAGCCGCAGCAAGACTGCGCCGCGGTCGACGCTTTGCTCGATGCCCACATCCGTCATGTCGCGCAGCGCATCCGAGAACTGCGTGCTCTTGCGGGTGAGCTGAAGCTGCTGCGGGCGCGCTGCGGCTTGTCGCATGGGGCTGATGAATGCGGCATCCTCAGTGGACTGAACAGCGGTGCAGTCAGCCCCGCCAAAGGCGCCGCGCGGCGACACGTGCGCGGCGCGCACTAATGGACACGTGCGCGGCGCGCACCCATCGAGATATCCGCGGCGCGCACGGATCGCGGCGTGAGGCCTTGAGAACCCGCCTGCACGACGTCTTGGTCTAGCATGCGGCCGCCGCGGCGCAGTCCGATGTGTATCGCTTGGTCAACGTGCGGCACCCGCACGAGCCCGTTGTCTTGCAACCCTTCCGCCCCCGTACTCACTGCCTGTCGATGTTCCGGAAATTTCTAGCGCTGCTGCTCATCGGCCTGTTGCCGTTTCAGGCGAGCTATGCACTGGCCATGGGTGGTTGTGTGCACGTCACCGGCCATGCCGCGTCGGCTGCGTCCAGCACGCCCGCAATGGCTGAAGGCGGGCAGTCGTTGCAGGGCGAAGTTGCGTTGGTCGGGAGCCAAGCCGCGGCGCTGGTGCAGGCGGTTGTCGGTGATGCAGCAGGCCATGCAAGCGACGACGTCCCTGCGGCGTGCGACGCGTGCGAAGCCGCCTCGTCCATGCTGGGCGGCCATGTCGTGAGACAGGACGTCTCGAGTCCCACGCGAAATTTTCAGCTAACGAATGGGCTTTTGCCCGCCCCCGACCCGATCGAGCGGTTGGACCATGTGCCCCTCACCGTGCCGCCTTCAGTTGTCTGAAGCCGGCCGTCGCTTGCCCATCGCAAACCAAACCTGACGCCGGCTTCTCCTGTGTAGTTCACGGAGAGGCGCATGTCGAAGTTGTCCCGGTCTGCCTGCTTGGCAGCCCTCGGGGTTGGACTGTTTGGTGCAACAGCCCAAGCCCAGCCGCAGAACGAAACACCCAGCGGCGGAACACCCGCAGCTTTCGCTGACGCGTTCGCCGCCGCCTGGGCCCGGCACCCGGCAGCACGCAGTGCCGGCGCCGCCCGTGACGCGGTGGCGCTGCAGCAGTCGGCCGCTGCACGCCTGCTGCCGGAGCCAGCATCGCTGGGCCTGGGCTACAGAGCGGACAAGCCGTATGGCAGCAGCCAGGGTGCGCGCGAGACCGAAGCCGAGATCGCGCTGCCCTTGTGGCTGCCGGGTCAGCGCGCTGCCTTGCGCCGCGCTGCCGACGCAGGCGCCTTGCAACTGGAGCGGCGCTTGCAGGCCCAGCGCTGGCAGCTCGCCGGCGAGTTGCGCGAGCTCTGGTGGGAAGCGCGGCTGAAAGGCGCCGAGGCCGACCTGGCCGCGCAGCAGCTTGCGGCGGCCAGCGCTTTGGCGGCCGATGTCGAACGCCGCGTGAAAGCCGGCGACATGGCGCGCCTGGACTTGAACCAGGCGCAATCGGCCCAGCAAGCAGCGCGCATCGTGTCGGCGCAGGCCATCGCATTGCGACAAGCCAGCTTGCGCCAGTGGCTCACGCTCACCGGCCTGCAGGCCTTGCCGGCTGCGGCAGAACGCGCTGTAGATCACGACAGCGCTGCACCGGCCATGACGCACCCCGCGCTGGGCCTGCTGCAAGCCCGTGCAGCGCTGGCCAGCGCGTCGGCCGACAAAGCGCGTGCGGGCCGTTATGCCAGCCCCGAGCTGGGCTTGACCGTCACACGCGACCGCTCTGTAGCGGCTGAGCCGTACGCGCGCAGCGCGCGCATCGGCCTGCGCATTCCGCTGGGCAGCAACTCGGGCGCCGACATCGACGCGCTGCAAGCCCTGACCGACAAGGCCGAGGCGGAAGCCGAATGGGCCCAGGAAGCCAGCCGCCTGGCAGCCGCGCAGGCCCAGGCCCGGCAGGACCTGCAGCTGCACAGCGACGCCGTGCAGCTGGTGCAGGAGCGGCTGCGCCTGGCGGACGACACGCTGGCCCTGCAGCAACGCGCTTTTCAGTTGGGCCACATCGATCTACCGACACGCTTGCAGGCACAGACCGAACGTGTCGATGCAGAACTGCAGGCGGCACGCGCGGCCGTCGAGCTGCAACGCGCAGCGTCGCGGTTGAACCAGGCGCTGGGGGTCGTGCCATGACGCCGCCGCCGTGCGCAGACGCTGAGTACCCGCTGCTGCCGCCGGCTCCACGACCGATGCAATGCCGTCGATTCCCATCTGCACTCTGTCCCGAGGTTGCTGCCATGAAACCCGTTGCTGCTTTGTTGGCCGGCCTGGCGCTGGCGCTGCCGTTGCACACCTCGGCCGGGCCCGGCCACGACCACGGCGATGAGCCCGCCGCCGCGGCTGGCACGGCCAGCCCGCGCGTGTCTGCGCACTCCGATCTGTTCGAGGCCGTGGGCATCGTCGAAGGCAAGACCTTGACGATCTACCTCGATCGTTACGCCGACAACGCACCGGTGGTTGGCGCCAAGGTCGATGTCGAGCTGGGCAGCGTCAGAGGCGTGGCTGCAGAGGGGCCCGAGGGCGTCTACACCTTCGGCTCCGAGTCGTTGCTCAAGGAAGGTCCGCTGCCGGTGACGATCACCGTCGTCGCAGGTGCCGACGCCGACTTGCTGGCCGGCGACCTGGTGATCGGCCATGCGGCTGCAACGGACCCGACAAGCGCCGATCACACGGTGCCTCTGTCGGACCGGCCGCGGGTCTGGCTGGCCGCGGGTGCTGCTGCTTTGCTGGCGGTGATGGTTGCTGTGTGGCGCTGGCGCTGGCGCCGGCGCAGCGCCGGCTCTGCATCACTGGCTGGCGCAGCTTCGACCTCGACAGCACCCACCTTGCCGGCCGCTTGAACTCAGGACCCCACATGAAGCACACCAACTTTCGCAGCCGCCGGGTCGCCTCATCGCTCTGCGCATTGCTGCTTGCCGCCATGGCACCGCTGGCCCAGGCAGGCCCCGGCCACGACCATGGCGACGACTCCGTGGCGGCCAACAGCAACGCGCCCAAGCGCCAGCCCGACGGGCGTGTCTTTTTGCCCAAGCCTTCACAGCGCCAGCTCGGCATTCGTACGCTGACGACCGAAGAGAAAAGCCTGCCGCGCAGCGAGGCACTCAATGGCCGTGTGGTGATGGACCCGAACGCCGGCGGCAAGGTGCAGCCCACACTGGCCGGGCGGGTAGAGGCCGGCACGGGCGGCCTGCCGCTGCTGGGGCAAGCCGTGCGGCGCGGCCAAGCACTGGCGGTCGTGCGCGCCCGCGTCAACCCGCGGGGGCGCGCCGGCCCGGCCGCGGCGGGCGCCGCGCGGCGGGCCCCGGGGCAGGGCGCACAGCGCAACCTGGAGCGGCTGCAGCAACTGGAAGGCAGCGTGCCGCAGCGCGAGATCGACGCCGGGCGCATCGACCTAGAAGGCCTCAAGCAGCGCCTGGCGGCGGTGGGCAGCGGCGTCGACGCCCGCGAAACACTGCGGGCACCGGTCAGCGGCGTCATAGCGGCCGTCAACGTGGTTTCCGGCCAGGTGGTGGACGCACGCGAAGTGCTGTTCGAGATCATCGACCCGGCGCGTTTGCTGATCGAGGCCAGCGCCTTCGACGCCAACCTGGCGGCCCAGGTGTCCAGCGCCACGGTGGTCACCGGCGTGGGCAGTGCACTGCCGCTGCGCTTCGTCGGCGCCGGCCGTGTGTTGCGTGACGGCGCTTTGCCTTTGCAGTTCCGTACCGCGCCGGGCAAGGCCGGTGAGGCCCCGCCGCCGCTGGCCGTCGGGCAGCTGGTGAAGGTCATCGTGCAGACCCGAACGATGGTCAAGGGCCTGCCGGTGCCCACCGCCGCGGTGGTCAAGGGCGCCAGCAACATCGACCAGGTCTGGGTGCACACGGCAGCTGAGACCTTCGAGCCGCGCCAGGTGCGCTGGGAGCCGCTGGACGGCGCGCGGTTAAGCGTGCTGTCGGGCCTGAAGGCGGGTGACCGCGTGGTGGTGCAAGGTGCGCCGCTGTTGAATCAAGTGCGCTGAAGGAGCCCGGGATGTTTCAGTGGCTCGTCAACGCATCGCTGCGCAACCGCCTGATGGTGATGGCGCTGGCCTTGGCCATGATGGCCGTCGGCGCCATCGCGCTGGTGCGCACACCGGTGGATGTCTTCCCCGATCTGAACCGCCCACAGGTCACGCTGCAGATCGAAGCCGGTGGCATGGCGCCCGAGGAGGTGGAGCAGCTCATCACCATCCCGCTGGAAACCTCGATGAGCGGCCTACCGGGCGTGGAGACCGTGCGCTCGGTGTCGTCGGTGGGCTTGGCTTTTGTGTATGTCACGTTCAGTTGGGACACCGACATCTACCGGGCCCGCCAGATGGTCAGCGAACGATTCACCACCGTGCGCGACAGCTTGCCGGCCGGCATCGAACACGCGGCCATGGGGCCCATCAGCTCGATCATGGGCGAGATCATGCTGGTGGCCATCCCCATCGACACCGGCAAGACCACGGCCATGGCTACGCGCGAGTACGCCGACTTCGTGCTGCGCCCGCGCCTGCTGGCCATACCCGGCGTGGCGCAGGTGATTCCGATCGGCGGCGAAGTGCGTCAGTACCAGGTGCAACCCGACACCGCACGCATGGCCGCGCTCGGCATCACGGTGGAGGCCATCCAGACCGTGCTGCGCGGTTTTTCCAGCAACACCTCGGGTGGGTTTCTGGAGCTTAATGCGCGCGAGTACCTGATCCGCAACCTGGGCCGCACGACGCGGCTGGAAGATTTGAAGCGCCTGCCGGTGGCCTTTCGTGATGGCAGATCGATCCTGCTGGAGCAAGTGGCCGATGTCAGCTTTGCGCCGGCCATCAAGCGCGGTGACGCCGGCTTCGGTGGCAAGCCGGCGGTGATCCTGGGTGTGCAGAAGCAACCCACGGCCGACACCGTGGCACTGACGCGCACCATCGAGCGCGCCATGGCCGAGATGAAGGCCAGCCTGCCGGCGGGCATGGAAGCGCCGCGCGTGACCTTCCGCCAGGCCAGCTTCATCGAAGCGTCCATCGGCAACCTGCAAGGCAAGCTGTTGAGTGCGGCGGCCATCGTGGCCGTGGTGCTGTACCTGTTTCTGGCCAGTGCGCGCACCACGATCATTTCGCTGGCGGCGATTCCGGCGTCGATCCTGATCACGGTGCTGGTCTTTCGCTACTTCAATCTGTCGATCAACACCATGACGCTGGGCGGCCTGGCGATTGCCATCGGGGAGCTGGTCGACGACGCCGTGGTGGGTGTGGAAAACGTGCTGCGGCGGCTGAAACTGGACCGCCGGCACGCCACAGGGCTGAACCCGGTGGAGCTGATCGCCAAGGCCACGCTGGAGGTGCGCTCGGCCATCGTCGTGGCCACCGTCATCATCGTGCTGGTGTTCGTGCCGCTGTTCCTGCTGCCGGGCATCGAAGGGCGGCTGTTCGTGCCGCTGGGCATTGCCTACATCGTGGCCATCCTGGCGTCGATGCTGGTCAGCGTGACGTTGACGCCGGTGATGTCGTACTACCTGCTGCCGCAGATCAAGAACCTCGACCACGGTGACCCGAAGCTGGTGCGCCGGCTCAAGCGCCACTACGCCAGCGCACTGGGCTGGGTGTTCGGGCACGCCAGGCTGCTGCTGGTGGGTGGTGCGGTGCTGGTGCTGGCGGCGCTGGCCACGCTGCCGTTCTTCGCCCGCACCTTTTTGCCGCCGTTCAATGAAGGCTCGGTGCTGATCGGCCTGCGCCTGAACCCGGGCACCACGCTGGCCGAGTCGGTGCGCCTGGGCCGCCAAGCCGAGCTGCTGTTGGCGCAGGTTCCCGAGGTGGTGTACGTCGGCCGCCGCTCTGGCCGCGCCGAGATGGATGAACACGCAGAAGGCGTGCACACGTCGGAGCTGGACATCCAGCTGCGCGCCAGCAAACGCAGCACCGACGACATCTACGCCGACATGCGCAAGCGCCTGGAAACATTGCCGGCGGCCATTGGCATCGGGCAGCCCATCAGCCACCGCATCGACCACATGCTGTCAGGCGTACGCAGCCAGATCGCCATCAAGGTGTTCGGCGAAGACCTGGACACCCTGCGCGGCGAAGCCGATGCCATCCGTGCCAAGCTGGCGGGCATTCGCGGCCTGGCCGACCTCGAGATCGAAAAGCAGGTGCTGACGCCGCAGATCAGTGTGCGCGTGGACTATGGCGCCGCCGAGCGCTACGGCCTGGCGCCATCGCTGTTGCTGAAAGAGTTGCAAACCCTGATCGATGGCGAGCGCCTAACGCAGGTGGTGGAAGGCAGCCGGCGCTTTGATCTGGTGCTGCGTTTGCCCGACGACGCACGCGATATCGAAGGTTTGAAGCGGGTCATGATCGACACGCCTGCCGGCCGCGTGCCGCTGGCCAAGTTGGCCACCATCGAAGAAGGCGACGGCCCCAACCAAATCAGCCGTGACGACGGCAAGCGGCGCATCGTGCTGTCGGCCAATGCGTCGCAACGCCCCTTGTCCGAGGTGGTGGCCGACATGCGCACGGTGCTGGCGCAGCACAAGCTGCCCGGTGGCTATTTCATCGAGCTCGGCGGCCAGTTCAAAGCGCAGGAAGAGTCGAGCCGGTTGATCGGACTGCTGTCGCTGGTGTCGGTGGCGATGGTCTACCTGGTGCTGTACAGCCGCTACCGCAGCAACACGCTGACGCTGATGATCATGGCCAACATTCCGCTGGCGCTGGTGGGCTCGGTGCTGGCGCTGTGGCTGTCGGGCCAGCCGCTGAGCGTGGCGGCTTTGATCGGCTTCATCACGCTGGCGGGCATCTCCACGCGCAACGGCATCCTGAAGATCAGCCACTACATCAACCTGTGTGCTTTTGAAGGCGAGAGTTTCAACCAGCAGATGTTGATCCGCGGCTCGCTGGAGCGGCTGACCCCCGTGCTGATGACGGCCCTGGTAGCCGCCTTTGCGCTGGCGCCGCTGCTGTTCGAGGCCAACCAGCCTGGCACCGAGATCCTCTACCCGGTGGCGGTGGTCATCTTCGGCGGGCTCATCAGCTCGACGTTGCTGGACACCTTTTTGACGCCCGCATTGGTGTGGCTGTATGGCCGCAAGCCCATAGAAAAACTGGTGGCCGATTCGGGCGCCGAGGCTTACTGAAATCGCCCAGCCCGGCGCTGCATATCCAAGTCACCTCCCAACCCGCAACCTCTGAAAACTGAAGGAGTTCATATGAGCCGCAAGACCCTCGTTTCACTGCTGGCCGCGCTGACCACGTCGCTCGGCCTTCTTTCGGCACCGGCCCTGGCAGGCCCATCAGACCAGCATGACCTAACGCCAAAACATGGCGGCGTGGTCATTGAAGCCAAGAACATGGACTATGAACTGGTCGCCAAAGCCGACCGACTGTCGCTGCATGTGCGCGACCACGGCAAAGCGTTTGACATCAGCAAGGCTAGCGCCAAGCTGACCCTGCTGACCGGTGTTGCGAAGTCGGATGTGCAGCTGTCGCCCGCCGGTGATCGCCTGGAGGCCAGAGGCAACTTCACAGTGTCTGCCGGCACGAAGGCCGTCGCCGTGGTGAGCTGGCCCGGCAAAGCGCCGGTGACGGCACGATTCACCGTGAAGTGAATCGGGACGTCCCGTAAGAGCCCACGCACTACAGCGGCTGGCTAGCCGGCCGGCTGCAACCGCTCAAAGCCGCTCGATGCGAGCGTAAGCCGAGTGGTTGTGAATGGACTCGAAATTTTCGACATCCACCGTGTAGCGCCCGATGCGGGCGTCGGCGTCCAGCGCCAGCGCGACGTCGCGCACCAGGTCTTCGACGAACTTCGGGTTCTCGTAAGCGCGCTCGGTGACCCACTTTTCATCGCTGCGCTTAAGCATCGACCAGAGCTCGCTGCTGGCGTTGTCTTCGGCGAATCGCACCAGTTGCTCCCAGGGCAGCGCCGCGGCGGTGTCGCGCGCTTCGACGCGGATGGTCACGCGCGAGCGCTGGTTGTGCGCGCCGTAGTCGGAGATCTCTTTGCTGCAGGGGCACAGCGTCTTCACCGGCACCGCCACTTCGCACCAGACGGCCGTGCTGCCGGCGCGAGTTTCGGCAATCCAGCGGCCTTCGTAATCGAGCAGGCTAGACACACCTGAGACCGGCGCCCGCTTGCGCAGGAAAAAGCTGAAAGCGGCTTCGATGCGGCCTTCGTCGGCACCGAGCTTGTCCAGCATCGCCGCATGGCGCTGGCGCAGCACCGGTGCGTCGAGTGCGTCGCCCGAGGTCGCCAGCGCGTCCAGCCAGGCCACGAAGCGCGACATGTGCGTGCCCTTTTTGTCGGCCGGCAGCGCCACGTCTAACGACCACACGGCCGCGGTCGATTGCAGTGCGCCTGCGACGCGGATCTGCAGCGGGTAACGCAGATCCTTGATGCCCACGCGCTGGATGGCCAGGTGGCGGCCATCGGGCGCGCTCTGTGTATCGGGGATGTGCAGTGCGTCGGTGAGCTTGTTCATTGCGGTTGAAGAATGACAGCTTTTGATAGCGCCTGCCGTCACGCCGGTTACTGGCAGAGTTCGAACCGCCCGCAGGCGGCGCACCCGCCAACGGCGCGCTGACGCCGTATCAGCCGTTGACCGCGGCCAGCGTCGGGCGGGCGCCGAAGCGCTTGACGATGGCGCTTTCGATGCCGGCTGCGTCCAGCCCGCACTGCGCCAGCAAGGTGGCCGGGTCGCCGTGTTCGATGAACCGGTCGGGCAGGCCCAGCAGCAGCGCCGGCACGGTTACGCCGGCAGCGGCCAGGCATTCGAGCACCGCACTGCCGGCACCGCCGGCGATGCAGCCCTCTTCCACCGTCACCAGTGCGTCGTGGCGGCGCGCCAGGTCCAGCACCAGCACTTCGTCCAGCGGCTTGGCAAACCGCATGTCGGCCACCGTGGCGTTCAGGCGTTCAGCAGCGGCCAGCGCCGGGTGCAGCAGCGTGCCGAAGGCCAGGATCGCGATGCGGCCGCCGGTGCGGTTGTCGCTGCGCATGTCGTTGCGCGTGTCGCTGCGGATATCGCTGCGCATGTCGCCACGACCATCGCCACGACCATCGGCCTTGCCCTGCGCTTCCCGCCGCACAACGCCCTTGCCCCAGGGCCAGGTCGTGAGTGTCGTGTCGACAGCCACGCCGACGCCGGGGCCACGCGGGTAGCGCACGGCGGCCGGGCCGTTGTGGCCGAAGGCCGTGCTCAGCGCCATGCGGCATTCGTTTTCGTCGCTGGGCGTCAGCATCGCCATGTTGGGCACACAGCGCACGTAAGCGATGTCGTAGGCACCCGCGTGCGTCGGGCCGTCGGCACCGACCAGGCCAGCACGGTCCAGTGCAAACATCACCGGCAGGTTCTGCAAAGCGATGTCGTGGATCAGCTGGTCATAGCCGCGTTGCAGGAAGGTGCTGTAGATCGCCACCACCGGCTTCAGGCCTTCACAAGCCAGGCCGCCGGCAAACGTCACGGCGTGCTGCTCGGCTATACCGACATCGTAAAAGCGCTTGGGAAAGCGCTTGTGGAACTCGACCATGCCCGAGCCTTCACGCATGGCCGGCGTGATGGCCACCAGCTTGTCGTCGACCTCGGCCATGTCGCACAGCCACTGGCCGAAGACGTTCATGAAAGCCGGCTTGCCGGGCTTGCTGACCGGGAAGCCCTCGGCCGGGTCGAACTTGGCCGATGCCGCGTGGTAGCGCACCGGGTCGGCTTCGGCCAGCTTGTAGCCATACCCTTTTTTAGTGACGACGTGCAGAAACTGCGGGCCCTTCTTGGCACGCAGGTTCTCCAGCGTCGGTATCAGCGCGTCCAGGTCGTGGCCGTCGATCGGGCCGACGTAGTTGAAGCCGAACTCCTCGAAGATCGTGCCCGGCACAACCATGCCCTTGGCGTGCTCCTCGAAACGCCGCGCCAGCTCGAACAGCGGCGGCGCGTTCTTCAGCACGCCCTTGACGCCCTGGCGCGCGGCTTCGTAGAAGTTGCCGCTCATCAGGCGGGCCAGGTATTTGTTGAGCGCACCGACCGGCGGGCTGATCGACATGTCGTTGTCGTTGAGCACCACCAACAGGTCGGCGTTGACACCGGCATGGCTGACGCCGGCGTTGTTCAGCGCCTCGAAGGCCATGCCGGCGCTCATGGCGCCGTCGCCGATCACGGCCACGGCGTGGCGGTCTTCGCCCTTGAGCTTGGCCGCCAGCGCCATGCCCAGAGCAGCGCTGATGCTGGTGCTGCTGTGCGCGGTGCCGAAGGTGTCGTACTCGCTTTCTTCCCGGCGCGGAAACCCGGCAATGCCGCCCAGCTGCCGCAGCGTGTGCATGCGGTTACGGTGGCCGGTGAGCACCTTGTGCGGATAAGTCTGGTGGCCCACATCCCACACGATGCGGTCACGCGGCGTGTTGAAAACGTAGTGCAGCGCAATCGTCAGCTCCACCGTGCCGAGGTTGCTGCCCAGGTGGCCGTTGCCGGTGCGGCTGACGGTGTCGAGCACGAACTGGCGCAGCTCGACGGCCAGCACGGGCAGCTCGGCCCGCGGTACGCGGCGCAGGTCGGCCGGGCTGTCGATTCGGTTCAGCAAGCTGGTCATGACATCAATTTTCACGTTCCACGACCTTGTCGGCCAGTTGTGACAGTAGCGCTGCCGCTGGGCCAAGATCGGCGCGCAGCAGTGCCGCCAGCGCCTGCTCGCGCAGCGCCTGCGCATGGCGGCGTGCGGCCTGCAGGCCGAGCACGGTGACGTAAGTCGGCTTGTTGTGGTGCTGGTCCTTGCCGGCGGTCTTGCCCAGCTTGGCGGCTGACTGCGTGACGTCCAGGATGTCGTCGACAACCTGAAAAGCCAGCCCGATGGCTGCGCCATAGTCAGCCAGCGCCTGCCAGGCTGCGGCCGTGGTGTGGCCACAGGCCGCACCCATTAGCACACTGGCCTGCAGCAGCGCGCCGGTCTTGCGGCGGTGCATGTCGCGCAGTGCCGCTTCGTCCAGCGTGTGGCCGATGCTGGCCAGATCGATGGCCTGGCCGCCGGCCATGCCGGCGTGGCCTGCAGCACGTGCCAACAGCGCGGTGAGGCGAGCCTGCAGCGCGGGTGGCATAACCGGGGTTGCCGATAAAGTGGGCTCGGGCGTCAGCACCTCGAAGGCCAGCGCCTGCATGGCATCGCCGGCCAGCATGGCCTTGGCCTGGCCGTACTGCACATGCACGGTTGGCTTGCCGCGGCGCAGCACGTCGTTGTCCATGCAGGGCATGTCGTCGTGCACCAGCGAATAGGCATGGATCAGCTCGACGGCCACCGCAGCGCGCAGCGCGGCCTGCAGGTCACCCCCGACGGCGCCTGCCGCCGCCAGCACCAGCAAGGGCCGCAGCCGCTTGCCGCCGTCCAGCACGCCGTAGCGCATGGCCTGGCCCAGGCCGGCCGGCGCGTCAGACGGCACCCAGGCAACGAGCGCGGCCTCAACGGCCACCAGCTGCTTGGCGGCCCAGTCATCGATGGGCAGGCCGGCGTCGACGACGTGGCCGCTGGCCTGGCTCATGCAGCGGTCCACGGCTTGAGCAGCCCGTCGTCCAGCACCTTGACCTGCTCTTCGACCGCCTGCAGCCGCGTGCGGCAAAAGGCCAGCAACTCGGCGCCACGGCGGTAGGCGTCCAGCAACTGGTCCAGCGGCAGCTGGCCGCCTTCCATCTGCAGCACCAGGCGGTCCAGCTCAGCCAGGGCCGCTTCGTAGGTGGCGGGTTCTTTGGAATCCTTCAATGACGGGGCAATGCTTCGCGGCATTTTGTGGGCTGAGTTCAGTCCGGCATTCTAGACAACGGCCTCTGTGCCGAGGAGCTGCCATCGGCCGTGTGCAGGCGGCTGCGGATCACCGGCCCCGGCATGGGCCTTGCCATGCATCGGGTTGCAAACCCCGCGGCTAGAATCTTCGGCGGGTTCGTACCTCGCGTCCGTACCTCGCGTCCGTACCTTACGTTCGCATCCCGCCCGCAGACAGCGCCCGTCCCGCTCTGTTCAACAAGCTGCTTCGGCGCACACAGCGCCTTGCAGCGCGGGCTGCAGCCCCCACTGTTTCACCCCAAGGAGGACCCGGTCGGATCATGTCGGACCTGAGCATCAGCCTCGAATCCCTTGAGCGCAGCCGCACTCAACTACCGGTCACCAGCTACTTCGATGAGGAACTGTTCCGCCGTGAACAGGCCCTGATCTTCGATGCGGCACCGCGCTACCTGGGGCACACGCTGTCGGTGCCCGACGTCGGCGACTATCTGGCGTTGCCGCAGGAAGGTGAAGGCCGGGCCCTGGTGCACACGCAGCAAGGCATTGAGCTGGTATCCAACGTCTGCCGCCACCGCCAGGCCGTCATGCTGCAGGGCCAGGGGCGCACGCAAAACAATATCGTCTGCCCGCTGCACCGCTGGACATACGACCTGCATGGCCGCCTGGTCGGCGCGCCGCATTTCGAACACGACCCCTGCCTGAACCTGCGCAACTACCCGCTGCAGAACTGGCAGGGCCTGTTGTTCGAGCGCAAAGGGCGTGACGTGGCCAGCGACCTGGGCCACGTGGGCCCGCGCGCGCAGCTGGATTTCAAGGGTTATGTGCACGACCGCACCGTGATGCACAGCTGCGACTACAACTGGAAGACCTTCATCGAGGTCTATCTTGAGGACTACCACGTCGGCCCGTTCCACCCCGGGCTCGGGCAGTTTGTCAGCTGCGACGATCTGGCTTGGGAGTTCGGCCGCCACCATTCGGTGCAGACCGTGGGCGTCAACAAAGCGCTCGCCAAGGCCGGATCGCCCGCTTACCAGCGCTGGCACCAGGAGGTGCTGAAGTTCAACGGCGGTGTGGCTCCCACACAGGGCGCGATCTGGCTCACCTACTACCCGAGCGTGATGGTCGAGTGGTATCCACACGTGCTGGTCGTCAGCACGCTGTTCCCGCAGGGGCCGCGCCGCACCATGAACATGGTGGAGTTCTTCTACCCCGAAGAAATCGCCGCCTTCGAGCGCGACTTCGTGCAAGCGCAGCAGGCCGCCTACATGGAAACCTGCGCTGAGGACGACGAGATCGCGCTGCGCATGGACGCGGGCCGCCAGGCGCTGATGCAACGCGGCGATGACGACGCCGGCCCCTACCAGAGCCCGATGGAAGACGGCATGCAGCAGTTCCACGAGTGGTATCGGCGCGAGATGGGCCCGCTGCCCGCGCTGATTTGACGATGGCGGCCACGGCGCGCGGCGGCATGAGCGCCCCGGCGCTGATGATCGCCGCGTCGCTGCTGTTCGCCCTGATGGGCGCGTGCGTGAAGCTGGCATCTGCACACTACAACGCCGGTGAGATCGTGCTGTACAGATCCCTCGTCGGCCTGGCGTTGATGGCCGCGCTGATGCGTTGGCGCGGCATCGGCTTTGCCACGCGCTTCCCGGCCATGCACCTGTGGCGCAGCGTTACGGGGGCTACTGCGCTGTGCCTGTGGTTCTATGCCATTGCCCACCTGCCGCTAGCCACGGCCATGACGTTGAACTACATGTCCTCGGTCTGGATCGCGCTGTTCCTGGTGGGCGGCGCGGTGCTGCTGGCGCCCGAGCGCGGCGGCGGCCAGGCCATCGATGTTCGCCTCGTGGCTGCCGTGCTGATCGGCTTTGTCGGCGTCGGTCTGGTGCTGCGGCCGACGCTGGATCAAGAGCAGCTATGGCACGGCGTCATCGGCCTGGGATCGGGGCTGATTGCGGCCATGGCCTACCTGCAGGTCACGGCGCTGGGCCGTGTGGGCGAGCCCGGCGAGCGCGTGGTGCTGTTCTTCTCGGCCACCGGCGTGGTCTTCGGCCTGGCCGTGGCGCTGCTGTTGGGCGGGCTGCAGGGCCACAGCCTGCACGGCGCGACGCTGCTGGTAGCCATCGGCGTGTTGGCCACGGCAGCGCAGTGGATGATGACGAGGGCCTACGGCACCGGCGCGACGCTCGGCATCGCGGCGCTGCAGTACCTGGGTATCGTGTTCGCTTCGCTGCTGGGGCTGTTGCTGTTCGATGAACGCCTGACGGTCTTGTCCGGCGCCGGCATGGTGCTGATCATGGCGGCGGGCGTGGCCGCCACGCTGCTGCGCTCGCCGGCCAGCACGCGCGGGGCCGCCGCACCTACCGAGACTTGACTCGATCGCCGAGGCCCGCATGCCGCACACCACGCTTATTTCCGCCGCCGCATTGATGGCGCTGCAGGCCCGTGCGGGCAGCCCCCCGACGTTGCTGCTGGACTGCGGCTTCGATCTTGCCGACACCGCGCTCGGCGCCCGCGCCTACGCGCAAGGCCACCTCCCCGGTGCCTGGTACGCAGACCTCGAGCAAGCGCTGTCCGGCGACAAGGTGGCCAGCAAGGCGGCTAGCAACAGCGGCAACAACGGCCGCCACCCGCTGCCCGAGCGCAGCACGCTTGCCACGCGTGTCGGTGCCTGGGGCATCACGCCGTCAGCGCAGGTCGTCTGTTATGACGATCACGGCGGTGTTTACGCAGCGCGTGCCTGGTGGCTGCTGCGTTGGCTGGGCCACGACGCAGCAGCTGTGCTGGACGGCGGCCGTGCTGCCTGGCGCGCCGCCGGCGGCATCTTCGACACCGCATTGCCATCGGCCCCGGCTGCACCGCCCTACCCCACGCTGCCGGCGGCCATGCCGACCGTCGACGCATCGACGCTCGGGCAGCAATTGGGCCAACCGCACGGCAACGAGCCCGGTCGCCAGCTCGACCGCATCACGCTGATCGACGCACGCGCGCCCGAGCGCTTTCGCGGTGAGGTTGAGCCGCTGGACCCGGTGGCAGGCCACATCCCCGGCGCCGTCAATCGCTTCTTCAAGGACAACCTCGGTGCCGACGGCCGCTTCAAGCCGGCCGCCACGCTGCGCGCCGAATTCGAAGCGCTGGGCGCCGTGCAGCCGGCCGCTGTGGTGCACCAGTGCGGCTCCGGCGTCACCGCCTGCCACAACCTGTTGGCGATGGTGCACGCCGGCATCGGTGCCGGCGCGCTGTACCCCGGCTCCTGGAGCGAATGGTGCAGCGACGCCTCACGGCCGGTGGCCAAGGGGTGAACGCCGAACAACGATGCAGCCAGCAGCGCGCTCTCTGTGCTGACGCAGCGCCGACGCCGCCGACCCGGTGGCCCCTTAGCTAGTGCGCGTGGCCGAAGTGCAGCACCGCGCGCGCCACCAGCACCATCGCCAGGCCGCTGCCCAACCACACCACCTGTGACAGCGTCTCGCGCCAGGCCAGGCGCTGCTGCAGCTGAGGCAACAGGTCGGCCACCGCAACATAGATAAAGCTGCTGGCGGCCACCACCAGCAGGTACGGCATCCACTGCGCGAAGCTGCCGAGCAGGTAGTAGCCCAGAACACCGCCGACCACGGCGGCCAAGCCGGACAACGCGTTGTAGAGCAGCGCCTTCTTCTTGCTGAAGCCCGCGTTGAGCAGCACGATGTAGTCGCCTGCTTCCTGCGGAATCTCGTGGGCCACCACAGCGGCTGCAGTGACCCAGCCGAGCACGGGGTCGGCCAAAAAAGCGGCGGCGATGATGATGCCGTCGCAGAAATTGTGGATGCCGTCGCCGACCAACACGCTCAAGCCGCCGCGGCCGGCCTGCTGCGCGTCGAACTGGTGGTGGTGGCCGTGGCCATCGCCTTCGTGGTGGTGCACATGGCGGTACAGCTCGGCCTTCTCCAGCAACCAGAAGAACAAGAGCCCCGCCAGCAACGTGCCAAAAAGCGCTTGCGGCTCGGCAGCGCTCTCGAAGGCCTCGGGCAGCACATGCAGCAGCGCGGTGCCCAGCAGCACGCCGGCCGACAGACTGACGAGGTTCTTGACCAGGCGGCCGAGCACCGACACGGTCAGCGCGGCAGCCAGCACCACCGACAGCACACCACCGGCCAGCGTGGCCAGAATGATCGAGAGCAACGTCATCATGACAAAGGGCTGGCGTTGGGCCAGCCCCTTGGAGACGATGCTACCGAAGCTGTCAAGCCCGGCCGCAGCACCGTGTGGTGATCGGTGATCGGTGAACGGTGATCGGTGATCGGCTGTCAGCTATCGGCTATCGACGACCACTGCGCAGTGATCCGCGAACGGCCCTTGCTGCCACTTCAGCCGACGCCGTGCGAGTTGAACCAGGCCAGTGCGCGCTTCCAGCCGTCGTCCGCGGCGTCCTTGCGGTAGCTCGGCCGATAGTCGGCGTGAAAGGCGTGTGGCGCATCCGGGTAGATCACGAACTCGCTCTGGCGGGCCGCCGAGGTGCCCGCTACACGCAGCGCCTCTTTCATGCGCTCGACACTATCCAGCGGAATGCCGGCGTCCTTCTCGCCGTACAGGCCCAGCACCGGCGCTTTGAGCTGCCCCGCCACGTCCACCGGGTGGCGCGGTTGCAGCGCCGAGGCTGCGCCAACCAGGCGGCCGTACCAGGCCACACCGGCTTTGACCTGTGGGTTGTGCGCCGCATACAGCCAGGTCATGCGCCCGCCCCAGCAAAAGCCGGTGACCGCCGTGCGGCCGGTGTCGGCGCCCTGCCCGCGGGCCCAGGCCAACGTGGCGTCCAGATCAGCCATGACCTGCGCATCGGGCACCTTGGCCACGACCTCGGTCATCAGCTTGGCGATCTCGCCATAGCTGCTGGCGTCGCCCTGGCGCACAAACAGCTCGGGCGCCACCGCAAAGTAGCCGGCTTTGGCAAAGCGCCGCGCGACATCGGCAATGTGCTCGTGCACACCGAAGATCTCGCTCAGCACCAGCACCACCGGCAGCCCGCTGCCGCCGGCCGGCGCGGCGTGGTAGGCCGGCATCTTGAAGTCACCGACAGGGATCGTGACCTCGCCGACCACGAGGCCGGCGCTGTTGGTCTTGATGACCGTTTGTGCAGCCACCGGCAACACGGCGGCGGCAAAGCCGGAGCCCACGGTGGCGCGCATGAAACCGCGGCGGTCCAGAACGCTGCGCGGCGGCACGCGGCTGTCGAATTCGGTCTCGATCATCGGGGCTCCTGGTGGTTGTGAAAGGGCGCTGTGCCCGTGCAACGCGGATTCTAGAAACAGGGCCGAAGGTACAGTCGACAGATGGATACCCGCGTCATTCCCAACGCTGCACTGGCGGCCATCGACATGGGGTCGAACAGCTTCCGGCTCGAGATCGGCCAACTGCCGCAGGACCGCTACAAGCGCATCGACTACCTCAAGGAAACCGTGCGCCTGGGCGGCGGTCTGGATGCCGCGGGCTTGCTGGGCGAAGACGCCGCCCAACGCGGCCTGGCCTGCCTGCGGCGGTTTGCCTCACGCCTGACCGGCTTTGCACCGGCGCAGGTGCGCGCCGTGGCCACGCAGACGCTGCGCGAGGCGCGCAACCGCAACGCGTTCTTGCTGCGCGCGCAAGAAGCGCTGGGTTTTCCGATCGAGGTCATCTCCGGTCGCGAGGAAGCGCGGCTGATCTACGCCGGCGTCAACCATCTGCAGCCGTCGGAGGAGCCGCGGCTCGTGGTCGACATCGGCGGCCGCAGCACCGAGCTGATCCTGGGCCAGGGCCGTACGCCGCGCGTAACCGAGAGCTTCGGCATCGGCTGCGTCAGCCTGTCGTTGCGGTTCTTTGCCGACGGCAGGCTCACGCAGGAGGGCTTCCGCCAGGCCCAGGTCGCCGCCGGGGCCGAGCTAGAAGAAGCGCTGCAACCATTTGCGCGCCAGCGCTGGAGCCGCGCGTTGGGCTCGTCCGGCACCGCGGGCGCGGTGTCGCAGGTGCTGCTGGCCGCGGGCATCACTGATGGCCGCATCACGCCGCAAGGTCTGCGCTGGTGCATCGAACAGTGCTTGCAGGCAGGCCACATCGACCGCATCGATCTGCCCGGCCTGAAGCCCGAGCGCCGCGCCGTGATTCCCGGCGGCCTGGCAATCCTTTACACGCTGGCCACGCACTTCGACATCCAGGCGCTGTGGCCGGCCAAGGGCGCGCTGCGGCAGGGCGTCATCGTCGATCTGCACGAGCGCCAGGCCGGTGCTGCGCAAGCCCGTGGCGACATGCGCGACGCGTCGGTGGTTGAGCTGCAGCAGCGTTTCACGGTCGACACCGCACAGGCGCAGCGCGTGGCGTCGGTGGCGCTGGCGTTGTTCGACGCCGCCATGCCCGATGCCGATGCAGAAACACGGCGTGAGCTGGCCTGGGCTTGCGCGCTGCACGAGATCGGCCTGATGGTGTCGCACCACGACCACCACCGCCACAGCGCCTACCTGCTGACGCACATCGACGCGGCCGGTTTTTCGCAGAGCCAGCAGCGCCGGCTCGGGGACCTGGTGCTGGGGCAGCGCGGCGGCTTGCGCAAGATCGAGCCGCAGCTGGCCAGCGAGACCTTTGCCTGGCAGGTCATGTGTTTGCGCCTGGCCGTCATCAAGTGCCATGCCCGCGGTGCTGTCGATCCGCTGGCGCTGGGCGTGCAGGCACGCCAGCGCGACGCGCAACTGGTGTTTAGCCCCGCGTGGGCCGACAGCCACCCGCGCACGCTGTACCTGCTGCATGAAGAAGGCCCGGTGTGGGCCCGTAGCGGGCCGCTGCGGCTGCTGCTGCCGCCCGCTTGACTAGACAAGCCAAGCAAGCCGGGGCCTGGATCAGACCAGCTCGGGCGCCAGAGCCGCGTGCAGCACGACCTGCGGCGGGCCTTCGCGGTCCCGCACGCGCAGCCAAAGCACAGCGCCCTTGCGCACACCCCAGGTCTGCGGCTGGCCTGACAGCAGGTAGGCCGCGGCCAGGCCCAGCGTCGGCTGGTGGCCTATCACCAGCACCGGCTCGCGTGCATCGGGCCAGCGCGCTGCATTCAGCAGCGCCTCCACGCCGGCGTCGGGCGCCAATGCCGGCACGGTCTTGCATTTGCGGTCCAGCGCGGCAGCCGTCTGCTGCGCGCGGCGCGCCGGGCTCACCAGCACCCGCGTGGTGGCCGGCAGCTGCTTGTTGAGCCAGGCGGCCATGCGCTGGGCCTGCCGCTCGCCCTTGGGCGTGAGCGCACGGTCCAGGTCGTCCTGCACCTCGCGCATGTCCAGCGCCTCGGCGTGGCGCCACAGAATCAGGTCCATAGCTCTGGTGCTCGTTGTTGATCGATCAGGCGCCGTAACGCTGCATCAAGGCCTGCTGTGCGCTGGCGCCGGATTGCGCCAGGCGGCGGTAGCGACCCTCACTGTCCAGCAGCCAGGCATCGGCTTCATCGTGCAGGTAGGGCACCAGGCCTTCGTCGATGACGCGCTGGCGCAGTGCTGCGTCACGCACCGGCCAGGCGACTTCGACGCGCCGGAACATGTTGCGGCTCATCCAATCGGCGCTGCTGAGGTAGAGCACCTCGTCGTCGGCACCCGCGCCCCAGCTGAAGTAGGCGATGCGCGAGTGCTCCAGAAAGCGCCCAACCACCGAGCGCACGCGGATGTTGTGCGTCTGCCCCGGCACGCCCGGCGGCAGCATGCAGGCGCCGCGCACGATGAGGTCGATGCGCGCACCGGCGCGGCTGGCCGCCACCAGCGCGCCGATGAGACCGGGATCGGTCAGCGCGTTGAGCTTGGCGACGATGCGCGCCGGCTGCCCGGCCTGCGCAGCAGCAGCCACCTGATTGATGTGGCGCAGCATGCGTTTGTGCAGCTGAAAAGGCGCCGTCACCAGGTGCTGCGGCCGGCGCGCACGGGTCTGGCTGGCCAGTTGCAGAAACACCGCGTCGGCATCGGCGGTGAAGCCGGCGTCGGCGGTGAGGTAGCTCATGTCGGTGTACAGCCTGGCCGTGCGCGGGTTGTAGTTGCCGGTGGACAGGTGAAGGTAGCGGCGCAGCGCGCCCTTCTCGCGGCGCGTCACCAGCAGCAGCTTGCCGTGCGTCTTGAGGCCGACAACGCCGTAGACGACCTGCGCACCGACGGCTTCCAGCCGCTCGGCCCAGTTGATGTTGGCCTCTTCGTCGAAGCGCGCTTTCAGCTCCACCACCGCCAGCACTTCCTTGCCGCGCCGCGCAGCTTCGATCAGCAGATCCATCAGCACGCTTTGGGTGCCGGTGCGGTAGATGGTCTGCTTGATGGCCAGCACGTCGGGGTCCATCACGGCTTCGCGCAGAAATTGCACCACGGGCTCGAAACTCTCGAACGGGTGGTGCAGCAGCAGGTCGCCCTGACCGAGCCGCGCCAGGATGCTGTGCCCGGGCGGCAGCCGGTCCGCAGGCCAGCGCGGCTCGAAGGCCAGAAAGCGCAAGGCCGGGCCCACGGCCTGGTCGATCAGCTCGTTCAGGCGCACCAGGTTGACCGGGCCGTTGACCCGGTACAGCGCCACCTCCGGCAGTGAAAACTGCTGCAGCAAGAAGTCCGACAACTCCGGCGGGCAGGTGCTCACGACCTCCAGCCGCAAGGCCTGGCCGAAGTGGCGTGTCGTCAGGCCCGTGCGCAGCGCCTGGCGCAGGTTGGTGACGTCGTCCTGGTCGACATCCAGGTCGGAATCGCGCGTGACGCGAAACTGCGAAAACGTGTGCACCGTGCGGCCCGGAAACAGCTCCGTCAGATGCGCACGGATCACGCTGGTCAGCAGCACGAAGCCCTGCTGCCCCTTGCACAACCCGTCGGGCAGGCGGATGACCCGCGGCAGCACGCGCGGCACCTTGACGATGGCGATGCTGTTTTCGCGCCCGAAGGCATCGCGCCCACCGAGCCGCACGATGAAGTTCAGCGACTTGTTGGCCACCAGTGGAAACGGGTGGCTCGGGTCCAGGCTCACCGGCACCAGGAGGGGCTGCACCTGCGTGTGGAAGAAGTTGGCCACCCAGCGGCGCTGGGCAGCGTTGCGCTCGGCGTGGTTAAGCACCACGATGCCCTGCTGCTTGAGCGCCGGCATCACCGCGTCGTTGAACAGCCGGTACTGCTCGTCGATGATTTCGTGCGCGGCCTGCGCCACGGCAGCCAGTTCTTCACGCGTGACACCGGAGCCCGGGCGGCGCGCGGCTTCGACGATGTCGGCCACCCGCACCTCAAAGAATTCGTCGAGGTTGCTGCTGACGATGGTGACGTAGCGCAGCCGCTCCAGCAGCGGCACGTCGTCGCGCGTTGCCTGCGCCAGCACGCGCCGGTTGAACTGCAGGATGGCGCGCTCGCGGTTGATCAACGGCAGGGCTGGGATGGGCAGGCCTGCAGCGGGCAGGTCGGCAGCGGGGGCCTGCGGGTCGTCGGTCATGTCGCGAGTGTACGAACCCGCCGCGCGGGGCGTGTGAAGCCCTGCGCGCGCCAAGCGACGCAGGGCTACTTCAGCGTGTTGGCGAGGAAGCCCTGCAGCCGCGCACTCTGCGGCGACGCCAGCACTTCGCGCGGCGCGCCTTGCTCTTCGATGCAGCCCTGGTGCAGGAAAACCAGGTGGTTGCTGACCTCGCGCGCAAAGCCCATCTCGTGCGTGACGACGATCATCGTGCGGCCTTCTTCTGCTACCGCGCGCATCACGCGCAGCACCTCGCCCACCAGCTCGGAGGCCAGCGCCGAACTCGGCTCGTCGAAGAGCATGACCTGCGGCTCCATCGCGAGCGCGCGCGCGATGGCCACGCGTTGTTGCTCACCGCCCGACAGGTGCGCCGGGTACGCGTTCTTGCGGTGACTGACGCCGACGCGCTGCAGATAGTGCTCGGCACGCTCGACGGCCTCGGCCTTGCTTAGACGCAGCACCTGCACCGGCGCTTCGATGACGTTTTCCAGTGCCGTCATGTGCGCCCACAGGTTGAAGTGCTGGAAGACCATGGCCAAACGCGCGCGCAGCCGCTGCAGCTGCGCCGGGTCCTGTGCCTTTAGCGCACCGCCGGCCTCACGCGCGGTGTCGAGCACCAGCAGCAGCATTTCACCATCGATGGCAATGCGGCCGCCGTGTGGCTGCTCCAGCAGGTTCAGGCAGCGCAGGAAGGTGCTTTTGCCCGAGCCGCTGGCGCCGATCATCGAGATCACGTCGCCCTTCTTCGCCCGCACGGTGACGCCGCGCAGCACCTCATTGGCACCGAAGCGTTCGACGATGTCCTGCGCTTCCAGCAGCCACGGCTGACCGAACGGGGCCGTGTTCATGGGCTGAGCAGCTTGCCGGTGCGCGCCAGCGTGGTGCCGGCGATCTTGGCCAGGCGCTTGCCGGGCGTGGCCCAGCGCGTGGCCGCCCGTGCGTACAGCACGCCGGCCGATTGCGCATCCAGCGGCAGCACGGCGCCGCTGTCGACATCGACCAGATCGGCGATCAGCGTGCCGGCCTCGACGCGGTTGCCCAGCCGCTGATGGAAGACCACGACGCCGGCCTGCGGCGCGGTGATGGGCTCCGAGCCGGCGGATGGCCAGGTAGATCAGCGCAATCTGCATGAAAGACGTGAACGGCTCGCGCGTGGCAGCACTGGCCATCTTGGCGCGGTGCAGCATGTCGTCCAGGCCGATGATGGACACCAGCGCGGTGGCTCTGACCATCACCAGCCAGTTGTTGGCGAAGCCCGGAATGGCATGGCGCACCATCTGCGGCAGCACGATGCGGCGCAGCACCTAACCACGCTGCATGCCGAAGGCCAGCGCAGCTTCGGCCTGGCCTTTGGGGATGGCCAGGATCGCGACGCGAAAGGTCTCGGTGAGGTACGAGCCGAAGATGAAGCCGATGGTCAACACACCGGCGGCAAACGGCAGCACGTCGATGTAGCCCCAACCTTGCGCTTCGGCCAAGCGGTTGAGCAGGATCTGGCCGCCGTCGAAGATGGCCAGCATCAGCATCAGCACCAACTCCGGCAGGCCGCAGATCACACTGGTGTAGGACGCCGCCGCCCAGCGCGCGCTGCGCGAGCGCGACAGCTTGGCCACCGCGCCGATGAGCCCAAAAGCGCAGGCCACCGCCAGCGACAGCGCCGCAACCCCGAGCGTGATGCCCAGACCGCCGAGGATGGCTGCAAGGTAGCCGTGGAACATCGCGGGCGCCGGATGGCAGCGGAGTTGAAGACGGGCTGCTCAGTTGCCACCGGAGACCTCGAAGTCGAAGTACACGTCGGCCATCTTCTAGTAGCTGCCGTCGGCCCGGATGGCGTTCAAAGCCGCGTTGACTTTGTCGCGCAGGGCCGTCTCACCCTTGCGCATGGCGATGCCGACGCCACTGCCGCCACCGTCCAGCCGCAGCGTGGGGCCGACCTGTGCAAAGCCTTTGCCTTCGCTCTGCTTCAGAAAAGCCTCGGACGACACCACCGACGAGCCGAAGCCGATGTCACCGAGGCCGGCGACGAACTCCATGTAGATGTCGGTCTCTTTGTTGACCAGCAGGACCTCGGCGTCCTTGTGGTTGTTGGCGACGACCTCGGCGCGCGGGCTGTTGCGCAGCACGATGATTTTCTTGCCCTCGAGCGATGCCGGCAACGCGTCTTTGAAGGCGCCGGCCTTGGCCACCCAGCGGCTGGGGACGCGTAGTACGGGTCGCTGAAATCGGCCGCCTTTTTGCGCTCGTCGGTGATCGTCATGCTGGCGACGATCATGTCGGACCTCTTCGCGTTCGGCGCCGGCATCATGCCGTCCCACTCCTGCTGCACCAGCGTGCACTCGGCACCCATGCGGCTGCACACGGCCAGCGCGATGTCGATGTCGAAGCCGGCCAGCTTGCCGTCCGGGCCGAGTTTGGAAAACGGCGGGTAGTTGCCCTCGACACCGACGCATAGCTTCTTTTATTCAGGCGCCTGCGCCTGGGCCGCCGACAGAACAGCAACCGCCACCACGGCTGCAGCTGCAGCTGCAGCTGCGGCGAGGACGGTGCGACGAATGATCTTGCGGCGACTCCAGCGATGGGTAGACACCGCCTTTGTACCCGCAGCCGCTTTAGCGCCGGGAGAGGGTCGACCGCCGGAGGTCGGACTTCGGCAAGTGCATGTCGCTTGGCCGAAGCGTGGCCGCCGGATCAGACGGCCAGCAGATGCTGGCGGGACCGGATCAAACCGCAAGCAGGTGCTTGCGAGACCGTATCAAACCGCAAGCAGGTGCTTGCGGTAGTGAATCAACTCGTCGATCGACTCATGGATGTCGGCCATCGCGGTGTGCGCCTGGGCTTTCTTGAAGCCGTCCAGCGCGGCCGGCTTCCAGCGTTTGGCCAGCTCCTTCAAGGTGCTGACATCGAGGTTGCGGTAGTGGAAGAAAGCCTCCAGCGCGGGCATCGTGCGGGCCAGGAAACGGCGGTCCTGGCAGATGCTGTTGCCGCACATCGGGCTTTTGCCGCGGGGCACGTAGCGCGCCAGAAACTCGATGACCTGCGCCTGGGCTGTGGCCTCGTCGATGATCGATGTACGCACGCGCTCGGTCAGGCCGCTGCGGCCGTGCGTGCCCTTGTTCCAGCTGTCCATGCCGTCCAGCACCGCGTCGCTCTGGTGCACCGCGAACACCGGGCCCTCCACCCGCACATTCAGCATCGCGTCGGTGACGATCACGGCGACTTCAATGATGCAGTCCCGCTCGGGCACCAGGCCGGTCATCTCCAGGTCGATCCAAATCAGGTTCTGGTCGCTGAGAACGAGTTGGGCGGGCACGCTGGCGACTGGGGAATCGCTGATGGGCGGACTCACTGACGGACTCACTGACGGACTCACTGGCGGACTGACGGACGGGCTCATGAATGAAGGCCTCGGGCAAAGACTGCGATTCTCGCCGACAGCGGCTCCGCGCTGACCTCACGCCTACACTCGCGCCCCATGGAACCGAGCGTTGTCACCCTGGCTTTCGCGACCGCTTTGCTGCTGTCGTTGGCCACCAAGTTGTGGCTGACCACACGCCAGATGCGCCACGTGGCGCTCAACCGCCACGCCGTGCCGACCGCCTTCATCAGCACCGTGACGCTGGCTGCGCACCAGCGCGCGGCCGACTACACGCTGGCCAAAGGCCGCTTCGGCCTGTGGACCACCGCCATCGCAAGCGCAGTGCTGCTGGGCTGGACACTGTTGGGCGGGCTGGACGCGCTGAACCTGCTGCTGCGGGCCGTTGTGATGCCGGCGTGGGGCGCGCTGGCTTATCAACTGGTGCTGGTGGCCGCGGTCACCGCGATCGGCGGTCTGATCGAGCTGCCGCTGGAGTTGTGGGCCACGTTTCGTATCGAGCAGCGTTTTGGCTTTAACCGCATGACCCTGCGCCTGTGGATCGTCGACCAGCTCAAGGGTGCCTTGATCGGCGCGCTGATCGGGCTGCCACTGGCCGCGCTGGTGTTGTGGCTGATGGGTGCCAGCGGTGGGCTGTGGTGGTTGTGGGCCTGGGCCGCGCTGGTGGCTTTCAACCTGCTACTGATGGTGATCTACCCGACCATCATTGCGCCGCTATTCAACAAGTTCGAGCCGCTGGCCGACGAGTCGTTGAAGGCCCGTGTGCAAGCGCTGATGCAACGCTGCGGTTTTGCCGCCAAGGGCCTGTTCGTGATGGACGGCAGCCGCCGCTCGGCGCACGCCAACGCCTACTTCACTGGTCTGGGCGCGGCCAAGCGGGTGGTGTTCTTCGACACACTGCTGCAGCGCCTGTCGCCGGGTGAGGTCGAAGCGGTATTGGCGCACGAGCTGGGCCACTTCAAACACAAACACGTGCTGCAGCGGCTGCTGGGCATCTTCGCCATCAGCCTGGCGGGGCTGGCGCTGCTGGGCTGGCTGGCGCAGCAGAGCGGCTTCTATACGGGCCTGGGCGTGCGGCCCAACATGAGCGCGCCCAACGATGCGCTGGCGCTGCTGCTGTTCATGATGGTGGTGCCGAGCTTCGGCTACTTTGTCTCACCACTGATGGCGTACTTCTCGCGCCGCCACGAGTTCGAGGCCGACGCTTACGCCTGCTTGCAGGCGGATGGACGCGACTTGGCCAACGCATTGCTCAAGCTCCACGAGGACAACGCCGCCACGCTGACGCCAGACCCGGTCTATGCGCGCTTCTATTACTCCCACCCGCCGGCCGGTGAGCGGTTGGCGGCCCTGCCCTCGCCTACTTGAACGCGCGCTGCTTCACACCATGCCTACCTTGAACCCGCTTGCCGACCGCCACTGCCAACCGTTGGAGTGCCAGGCCGCCATGGCCACCGCAGAGATCGACTTGCATCTTGAGCAGGCGCCTGGTTGGGCATTGGTGGAAGGTGCCGTTCAGAAGCGCTACGACTTTGCCGATTACCACCGCACGCTGGCCTTCGTGAATGCGCTGGCGTTCATCGCGCACACCGAGGATCACCACCCCGACCTGTTGGTGAGCTACGGCCGCTGCACCGTGCGCTTCAACACGCACTCGGTGGGCGGCATCTCGATCAACGACTTCATCTGCGCGGCCAAGGTCGACGCGCTTGTCTCGCCGGTAACTTGACGGCCGGTACCGATCAAGCGCTCGATGTCGGCCTGGTGGTGGCCGCACACGGCCGCCATGTCGTTGTCGAAACACCGGAAGGCCGGCGCGTGCACTGCCACCCGCGTGGCAAGAAAAGCGAGCTGGTGGTGGGCGACCGCGTGCGCTGGCAGCCCACAGGCGACGGCGGTGTCATCGAGGCGCTGGAGCCGCGCCGCAACCTGCTGCACCGCCAGGACGAATGGCGCAGCAAGAGCTTTGCGGCCAACCTCGATCAGCTGCTGGTGCTGGTGGCCGGCGAGCCGGTGTTCAGTGAATCACAGCTCACTCGCGCGCTGATTGCGGCCGCGCAGGCGGGCATCCCGGCCCTCATCGGCCTGAACAAGATCGACCTGCCGTCGGCCGCTGCGGCGCGCGCGCGCCTGCTGCCCTATGCCCACATGGACGTGACGGTGATCGAGCTGGCTTTGAAAGCCGAGCCCGCTGCCGCCAGCGCGCTGTTGCAACAGCAACTGCAAGGCCGCATCACGCTGGTGCTGGGCCCCAGCGGCATGGGCAAGAGCACGCTGATCAACCTGCTGGTGCCACAGGCCGCGGCGCAGGTGGGCGAGATCTCGCAAGCGCTGCAAGCCGGCCGCCACACCACGACGACGACCACCTGGTACTGGCTGGACGACACCCGCCAAGGTGCGCTGATCGATTCACCGGGATTTCAGGAATTCGGCCTGCGTCAGGTGGCGCCTGAAAATCTGGCCGCGCTGATGCCCGACTTTGCTGCGCACATCGGCAACTGCCGCTTTCACAACTGCAGCCACCGCCACGAGCCGGGCTGCGGCGTGCGTGATGCGATCGAGCGTGGCGACATCACGCCGTCGCGGCAGCGCATCTACGAGTCGCTGTACGAGGAGCTGTCGGCCCAGCGCTGGTAGCCGCGCGGCCTGCTCAGCCGACGACGTTGGCCAGGCTCAGCAGCGCTACCAGCAGCATCCACAGCACGACTGATCGCCAGACCAGCCCGACCACGCTTTGCAGATGGCCGCTTTGCGGCGGCACACCGGCCGTCGAGCCTTGTGCATCGGCGATGCCTGCTTCACCGCCGGCCATGAAGGTCTTGGATCGGTCCGGCGTCACTCCGGGTGCAGCAGCGCCACCCAGTTGCAGACCCAACGCGCCGGCTGCCGCCGAGAGCAGGATGCCTTCGTTGGCGTGCTGCCACAGCGGTGCGTCGCGCCGCCAGCCAGCCACCGCTTCTTCGAAGTTGCCGACCACGGCAAAGCCAAAAGCCGTCAGGCGCGCCGGCATGTAATCGAGCCACGAGAATACGCGACGAGACAGCGCCTGTAGCGCGTCGTTGGCCGGCGCTTCCAGCGCGCGCTGCCGATAGCCCCAGTACCGTGAAGAGAACTCGGCCATGCGGTAGAGCACTGCACCTACCGGCCCCAAACCCAGTGCCGACAGCAGCACGAACCAGAAGAACACGCCGAAGACATGGCGGTGTGCGGCCAACAGCGCGTGCTCGATGACGTGGCGCAGCACCTCGGTACGCGGCAGCTCGCTGGCATCCAGGTGGCGCCATTCAGCAAGCAAGCGGCGGGCTTCTATTTCGTCGCTGCGCTCCAGCGCATCGCGGATGTCGGTGAAGTAGTGGCTGAACTGCCGAAAGCCCAGCGTCAGGTACAGCAGCGCGACATCGAAGACCAGCGCCAGCAGCAAGCTGTATTCACGAACCAGCAGGTAGACACCGCCGATCAGCACGGCCGGCAACAACACCGATACAGCCCACACGACACGCGTGTGGTGCTTCTCACCGGCATCGAAGTTGCGGCCAGTCCAGCGCACCCACGACACCAGCGTCTCGTGCACCCAGTTGTCGCGAGGAAGCGGCTTCAGTTGCTCAATGAGTAGCGCGAAAAGGACGGCGAAGAAGCTCATCGCACGCGATGATAGGGGCTCACTCCAGCAGCGCTGTGCCGCGCCACGTTGCTGGTTGCCTTGGTGGCGGTCTTGCTGGCTGCACGGCTGGCTGATTGGCTGGCTGATTGGCTGGCTACTTGACTGGCTACTTGACTGGCAGCCTGACCCGCCGACCCTGCTGGCCCATTGCTGGCTTCCTGCTGGCCCATAACTGGCCGTCACTGGCCGTCACTGGCCGTCACTGGCCGTCACTTTTCCATCACCGCCTCGCTAACGGCGACTCATTGCACCAGCAGGCAATACAGGTTGCGCAGCATTGCGGCGGTGGCACCCCAGATGAAGTACTCGCGCTCGATGCCGTCGGCACCGGGGCCGCACCATGGCATCGACAAGAACTGCCGCTGCGCGCCATCGAAAGCAACGATGTGCCGGCGGTGGTGGGCCGGGTTCATCAGATAAGCCAACGGCACCTCGAACGCTTCGGCAACCTCGAAGCTGTCTAGTACCAGCGTGAACGGCGGCTGCACCAGCGCTACCACCGGCGTCACGACAAACTGCGTGACGGTGGTGTAGACCGGCATCTGGCCGATGACGCGCACACGGTCCAGTGGCAGCCCCACTTCTTCTTCGGCTTCGCGCAGCGCAGTGCCGGCAGGGCCTGCATCTTCCGGCTCGGTGCGGCCGCCAGGGAAGCTGATCTGGCCGGCGTGATCGCGCAGATGATCGGTGCGGCGTGTCAGCAGCACCTGCAAACCGCGCTCTCGTTGCACCAGCGGCACCAGCACGGCCGCGTGGGCGGGCTCGCGCCCAGCAAAGAGGCCGCCATCGCCCACGTGTTCTGGCTGCCAGGCGCGGATGTCGGCCAGCCGCACTTGGAGTGCGCCCGCGGTAAGCCGCTCGTCGGGCACCGCAGGCAGGTGAGCGTCGGTGCCGAGGACGGGAATCAAGCGCGGATTCAGGATGCGCGGCGGTGTCATCGTGTGCAGCGTGCGCCTCAATGGACAAGGCCGCCCGAAGGCGGCCTTGGTGGTGGCCTGCAACTCACCGCCGTTGCGTCAAGCCAGCTTCTCTTTGATCCGGGCCGACTTGCCGCTGCGCTGACGCAGGTAATACAGCTTGGCACGGCGGACGTCGCCGCGGCGCTTGACTTCGACGCTGGCGATCAACGGGCTGTAGGTCTGGAAGGTGCGCTCCACACCTTCACCGCTGCTAATCTTGCGCACGATGAAGCTGCTGTTAAGGCCGCGATTGCGCTTGGCAATGACCACGCCTTCGTAGGCCTGTATACGCTTGCGGGTGCCCTCGACCACGTTGACGTTGACGATGACGGTGTCGCCGGGGGCGAACGTCGGAATGGTGCGGTTGAGACGCGTGATCTCTTCCTGCTCCAGTGTTGCGATGAGGTCCATGGTTTCTCCGTGCGATCTTGACGCGGCCGCTTGTTGAAGTGCTTGTTGGAATGTTTGTTGAGCTGCTTTCTAAAGCGGCTTGCTTGGCTGCGTGTCCAACGACCATCGCTGCAAAACGAGGGTGTAAGAAGCAATCAGCTACTCAACGGGTCTGCGTGGCCGGCAGAGGATCGGACAACTGCGAATTATAACCCGTGGCGTTTGAGGAACTGCTCGTCGGCCGCAGTCAAACGGCTTGCGTTTCGGGCGGCCATCAATACATCGGGCCGCCGCTGCGCCGTCAGCAACAGCGACTGCTCACGGCGCCAACGTGCAATGTCGGCGTGGTGGCCCGACAGCAGTACCGGCGGCACCGCATGCTCGCTGCCGTCGATGGCCAGCTTGTCAGGCCGGCTGTAATGCGGGCAATCGAGCAGCCCGTCTGCGAAACTGTCCTGTTGGTGGGAGCTGGCGTTCAGCACACCGTCCTGTAACCGGGCGACGGCATCCAACAAAGCCAGTGCCGGCAATTCGCCGCCCGACAGAACAAAGTCGCCCAGGCTCAACTCCTGCGTCACATGCAGGTCGATGAAGCGCTGGTCGATGCCTTCATACCGACCACACAACAGCACCGCGCCGGAGCCGGCAGCCAGGGTGTTGATGACGGCTTGGTCCATGCGCCTCCCCGTCGGGGTGAAGTGCACGACCTCCGGCTGCGGCTCGGCGCGGTCGATGACAACGGCCGCCAGCGCGCGCAACAACGGCTCGGCCAGCATCACCATGCCGGGCCCACCGCCATACGGGCGGTCATCGACGCGGCGGTAGGCGTCGTCGGCAAAGTCCCGCAGCGGCCACAAGCGCACGTCGACCTGGCGCGAATCGAAAGCCCGGCGCGTGATGCCATGAGCCAGATGCGGCGCGAACAATTCCGGAAAAAGCGTTACGACGTCAAAGCGCATGGGCAGCGCCCCTTAATCCCCGATGTTCCAGTCCACGGTGATGCGGCGCGCGTCTTCATCGACTGTGTCGACATAGGCGCCGACAAACGGAATCAGCACCTCAGCCACCACACTGTCTTCAGGCTGGATGCGCAACACGCAATGCGGCCCGGTTTCGATGAGTCCGATCACCTGCCCCAGCACTGCGCCAGCGCGGTCAGCAACCGTCAGCCCGATCAGGTCGACCCAATAGAACTCACCATCGTCTGGCGTCGGGAAACTGGTGCGCGGCACAAAAACGCGCGCGCCTCTGAGCGCCTCGGCAGCGCTGCGGTCATCCAGCCCCTGAACCGTAGCGACCACCACATCGCCATGCTCGCGGGCCTGCACAACACGCAGCAGCGGCGGCAAAGGCACTGCCGCAATTCCCGGCCGCAAGGTTTCAGGCGGCTGCAGATACCAACGTTTGGTCGAAAACAGCGCCTGCGGGTCGGCGGAAAAAGCCTTGACCTTGATACCGCCCTTGATGCCCCAGGCGCCGAGGACCCGGCCGACTTCGACCGCGTCGCTGGGCAAAGCGTCTTCCGCCGCGCTGGCTTGCTGCGTCATGACGCGCCGGGCCAGTGCGGTTGCTGCTTCAGACAGCCTTCTTCGCCTGATCGACCAGGCGGGCAACAGTGGGCGACATCTGCGCGCCGACACCGATCCAGTGCTTCAGGCGGTCGAGTGCCACACGCAGCGGCTGCTCGGCCCCGGCGGCCACGGGGTTGAAAAAGCCGAGCCGCTCGATAAAACGGCCGTCGCGGCGCTCACGCGAGTCGGCTACCACGATGTTGTAGAACGGGCGCTTCTTGGCGCCACCACGAGCCAGTCGGATCACGACCATGATGAGATTCCTTGAAAATCGTTGGGTCGATCGCCTCGCCGGGGACACGCCGGGCCGGCCATCGTGGTGAATGGCAAGTGCGTTTCGCGCAAGCCATCCGCTGTCGTCGCCGTAGATACGCCTGATGCTTTTGCGATTCACACAATGTGCAACAGGCCAGCGCTCAAAACCCCGAACTATAAACTGCTGGGCTTGGCCGCGACAGCAGCCACCGTCAACCTTCGCAATGACCGCCTGCTCAACTCGGCCCAGCACACCCGACGATTTAGCTGCCATGGTGCCGCTGCACGATTTACGCTGGCTCCAAAGGCGGCAAAGCGGGTTCGTACAACGGCCCACGCGCGGCGCATTGCCCGCGCCGGTCTGAGGCTGTGCGTTACCGCTCCAAGACGCTTGCAGCATGGCTGGCACTGTTGCTGGGCTCACTGGGTGTGCACCGCATGTATCTGCACGGGCCACGTGATGTTTGGGCTTGGCTGCACATACCGCCAGCCTTGATCGGCTTGTCTGGCGTCGTGCGCATGCAAAATCTTGGTCAGGACGACCGCACGGCGTGGCTGCTGATCCCGCTACTGGGAATTGTGATTAGCGCGGCGATGCTGCAAACGCTGATCATCGCGTTGACGCCCGACGCGCGATGGGATGCGCGCCACAACACCGGCCAGCCCCCGCGCTCCACCGGCTGGGGACCGGTGCTCGCCGCAATTGCGGCCTTGCTGCTGGGTGGCGGCGTGCTGACGGGCACCGTGGCCTTCGGCGGGCAGAAGTTCTTTGAGTGGCAGCTCGAAGACGAGCAAATCCAGCGCACCAGCCGCCCCTGACCGCCAGGCGCCGCGGCGCGTCAAACGGCGGGACCGCAGGCCGCACGCCGCAGGCAGCACGGTTCACGGCACTTGTTCGATAGTTTGTTCATGTACGCCGGCCAGCCAGTCCTGTAGCGGCCCCAACCCCGGGTGCTGTAGATCGGGAGCCAGGGCCAGCAAGGGCAGCAGCACAAAGGCGCGCTGGTGCAGGCGCGGGTGCGGCAGCTGCAGTGCAGCGCTGTGCATGACGCGCTGCCCGTACAGCAGCAGGTCCAGATCCAGTGTGCGCGGCGCGTGGTGGTAGGGGCGCTCCCGGCCGTGTTCCAGCTCCATGGCCTGCAGCGCCTGCAGAAGCGGCATGGGCTCCACTGAAGTCGACAGTTCGGCCACGGCGTTGATGAAGTCGGGGCCGGCTGCATCCAACGGCGCACTGCGGTACAGCGGCGAAGCGGCGATCAGCCGCGTGCCTGTCAGCGCGTCCAGCCGCGCCAGCACCTGCCGCAGCGTGGCGCCTGCATCGCCCAGGTTGGCACCCAGACCGACGAAGACGCGCTCGGCCTTCAAGGCGTTGCGGGAGGCGGGCCTCCACCGCCCATGTTGCCGGGGTTGCCGGAATCGCCGGTGGGACCTGCATCGCCAGCCGGGCCGGCTGGCGGCGCGGGGCGCCGCCCGGCGCGGGGCGGGGGGGGGGGGGGGGGGGGGGGGGGGGGGGGGCCCCCCGGCGCGGGG
>JAJAZC010000199.1 GCA_026785885.1 Rubrivivax sp. | reverse complement strand
GCCAACAGGCCCCCCAGCAACTCTCGCGCGCGCAACGAGACCATCTGCCGCTTCAATCGCGTCGGCGCAACCATCCGCCCCGCGTGATTCCCTCGCCTTGTAAAACCCGTCTGCGAACTTGAAATGTTCACGGATTCTCAGGCATCGAAACGCCGCGTTGAAACTGGATGCGATTGATGGGCATGACGGCAGGCTCCCGGGTAGTAACAGGAGCCAGCGTGGGGGCCGACTAGCTCATGGGGTGAGCCAGGCTGAGCTCGGTGCCTAATCAGGTGCGGTGATGTATATGCCGCAGCCGACAACCAATGCAGCAATCATTGCGGGTTGGTCGGCGACACAACGTGCCAATAACGTGCACCAAGTTCGTCAGTTGGCTCGATGCGCGCGCTAAGCCAGCCGGCAAATCAACCCGCTCGCGGCGGAACCGAGAGCTGCAACGGCACCCCCGGCGCGAGCGTGGCTACACGACGCACGGTGTCGGCCTGCTCGCCGTCAGAACGATCGAACCGCTGCCACGCGACCACGACCTGCGCTGAATCGGCCGACCGGGCGCTGGGTGCGCGCCACGGCCAGTCCAGCGTCAACGCGTCGCCTTCAGCGGCCCGCAACGCGTTGCTCCACCCGAGCGTCGGCTGCGTCGACGGCAGGCCAGCCAGCTCCCAACGGGCGAACAGCGCGGCGCGCTGTTGCCACGCCTGCGCTGCGTCAGGCGGCGGGCTCTGTAGCGTCAAGGTGGTTGCTGCAGCATGGCCCCGCACGCTTCGAAGCTGCGCAGCCCCCACCGCGACCCGCGTTGCACGCCCGACCAGGCGTCTCGGCAAACCTCCGGCGGCGCCTTGGCCAGCGCCGTCCCCTCGCAGCACCGGGCTCCACCGCATGCCAGTCCTGCAGGCCGGCGGGATCGAACGTCCAGTGCGGCAAGCGCGGCGCACCGGCCAGGCCGGCCGGCCGGCCGGTAAAGCGTCCAGGAAAGGGCGCCAGCAGTCGCCCCGTCACGCGCCGGTGCTGTGATGACCATAGTCTGTACACGCGGATCGCTCTGGCGCGCGTCAACCGCGAGCGCGAGGAAACGTTGCACCAGCGCACTGGGCGCTGCTAACAGACGGCTGTTCTTGGCGTAGCCCGCGCGACGTTCGGGCGCGTCGGCGGCCGTGCGGCGAAACAGGCCCAGCAGCCCGGAGCGGGCATCGGCTGGATCTCCGTAATCGACACGGCCGGGCACCGTGAGGCCTTTGGCAGCGGCATCGGCCTGGCAGGACTCAACCAACGACGCCGCATGCACGCGGCCACAGGCAACGCCGGGCCGTGCACGCACGGCATCCGCCGCCATCGGCGGCGGCCCGAGGGCCCGCCCCCAACCCAATTGCGCCTGCGGCACCAGGCCAGCGCCGCGCCAGACCCAGCGGCCCGCCTGTTGCTCGAATGCCATCGCCAGCGACTGCAGCGCAAACGGTGAGCGCGGCCGCAGCGCAAAGCGCACCTGTGGCGGCGCGGCGCGGTCGACAGCCAGCAAACGGACAGCCGAAAAGGTGGCGCCGGCGGGGTTGAAGGCGCCGTCGGTGGCAGCATCGTCGCGCCGCAGCACGCGGGCCACAAACTGGTCGCGGTTAAGTCCGCCATGGCAAAAGTTCGGGCTCACGAAACCGTCAAGCACCGCTGCCTCCGGCAAGGCCTTTGCAAGGCTCGCGCCCAGCGCGCTCAATTCGCGGTCGATGGCTGCCAATTGCAGCAGCGCAGTGTCCACGCGTGCCACAGCCGTGACGTCCGGCCGCGACAAGGCTTCACCATCGTCACCGCCGGCCGCCAAAAAACGCACCCATGTTTCAACGGGCATCGCAACATGGCGCACGCCTTTACCCCCGACGGTGGGCTCCACGTCCAGCCACGCAAGCGCGCGCGGTAGCGCCGCAGCGCCGCGTGCGCTGGCGTCCAGCAGCGACGGCGCTGCTGGTGCATCGAACAACGCGATGCGCACGCCGACGCCCGCGCCGACACCTGCTGCATCGAGCACGGGCTGCAACGGAGCCGCTACGCGGCGCGTGCTGTCGGCCAGCGCATTGCCAGCGAGGCGGTTGAAATCCCAGCCAGCGCCGGCGAGCAGCTCCTGCGGCACGCCACCGAGCGCATCGGCCACGATCAGCTCGCTGACCGGCGTCACTGCCACGGCCTGACGGCCGGCTTCACCGATACGCAGTGCGCCGTGCAGTCGCTGTGGTTGGCCAAAGGACTGACCCGTGACTTCCACCGCCAGCGCGCCCGTCATGGCGCCCAGTGGCAGCTCGAAACGGCCGCTGTCGTCGCTGCGCCCTTCGGTGCTGCGGCCCGCGCTGTCTTAGGCCCGCACGGTCGCACCCGTCATGGCCGCGCCGCCGGCCGCCGCCACGCCAGACAGCCAACCCGCGCGTTACCGCGCGCAGGGCGCAGCGGCCATCTGCTCGGCGCCCGGCACCGCGATCGAATCGCTGCCCACGCTGCCGGCTGTCGCTGCCGCCGCAGCCGGCAAGCACCATCACAAATAGCAGCGCCGTCGCCTTCGACGTCAGCTTCGGCGTCACCTCCTGGATCACCCTCGCAATCACCGTTGCGATCAACACAACCGACGCGGCTGGCGCGCAACGCCATCGCTGTGCTGCCCACAGGCGCCGCTGCAGCCTTGTCAATGCAACCATTGCACCCCCAATTGCACGCTGCGGGCCGGCTCGGGTGCGTAGTTGCGAAGAAACGAGGCGGCGTTGCGCACCTCGGCGTTGTTGAGGCTGCGGCCGACCAGGAACGCGCTCAATTCCTGCCCGTCCTGTGCCACTGCGGTGTAGCGCAAGCCGGCGTTGAGTTGCGCCCAGCCACGGGTCGGTGTTTCGTTGGCACCAGGTAGGGTTTGAGCACGGCCCCGCGTCAGGCGCGCGTCGGCAGTGAAGCCGCCATGCTGCTGTTGCCAGGACAGCCCATAGCGCTGCGGCGCCAGCCGCGGCACGTCACCACCCGGCTCGAGCGTACCGCGCAACTGGTCCGAAAACACCGCCAACCAGCTTTCAGTCTTCCACGGCAAGCGCCAGGCCAGCTTCGCCTCATAACCGACGAACTGCGCGGCCTGCTGCTCGTACTTGGTGGCAGGAAAGCAGCGATCCAACCTAGCGCAAGCGGCCTGCGCGTGCTTTTCCTCGGCCTCGTAGAACTAACCAGGAGCACGCTGGTAGATGTAGCTGTCGCTGCGGTACATGAAAGCATTGGCGCGCGCTTTCCAGCCTGCAGTGGTCTGCTTGAAGCCGAGGTCCCAGCCACGCAGCGTCTCGATGTCCAGCGCGGTGTTGCCGAGATCGAATCTGCGCGTGGCAATGTGCGGGCCGCCGGCGTGTAGCTTTTGCACGCCGGGAGCGCGCGCAACGCTCCAGTGCGTCAGCGTCGCATTGCCTGCGCCCACATCCCGCCGCACGGACAGCGAGCCGCTGCGCGGCCAAAAGCGGCGCGGCGGCAGCGCGCGGCTGGCCCAGCACGTAGAAGGGGCTGTCGGGCCGGTAAGCATGCTGTTCAGCCCGCAGCCCCGCCTCGACCGCCCACGGCCCTCCCGACCAGCGTTGCAGCGTGAACACGCTGTCGGCATCGATGAAGGTGCGTGGTACGAAGGCCTCGCTGCCGAGCGCCGCAAAGTCGCGCCGCTGCGCCTGCACGCCGATCACACCGCTGAGGCCACGCCACAGCGTGGTGTCGGCTTCGATCCGCCCTTCGCTGGCCAGGTGCTGAAACCGGGCTTCCACGCGCCCACCGGCCAGCTCGTCGTGGGCGTAGCCGCTGCGCGAGGCCTCCAGGCGCAGCGCGGGTAGTCACGATCCGCCCGGTTGGTAGCAGCCTTTGAACTGCAGCCGCTGCTGCTGCGCCGCGATGCGCACCACGTCGGCGTCGGCGTCGGCGTCGGGCGCAATGCCGGCAGCCACCAGATCAGGTCCCCGTTCACTGCTCTTCGAAGGAGTTTGAATTGCAATCAATCACCCACCACCTGTTCTCCAGCGTGGCTGCTTCGATCGCCGTTGCGGCCTTTGTACCGCCTGCTTCGGCCTCCGACGGCCAGGGCTGAAGCGACGGCATCGGCCAGTACATCGGCATCGAAACACTGCGCACCATCGGCAGCGGCACCTCCGCCGGCTTGGCCAACCCGAACGCCATGCGGCTGACCTGGCTGTACGACCACGGCGATCACTTTCACAGCATTGGCGCTTACAGCTACAGCGGCACGGCTGCCGCGCCAGTCGTCAACGCGACGAATGCCAACAACCGCCTCCCCGACCCATATACCCGTACTACGCCCGCCAACAGCGCGATTTTGCTGGCTGCGGGCAGCGGTGCATTTGCTGGCAGCTGGGCCAGCGCCGTGCTGCCTTCGTCGGCCCCGGGGTACGAATACAGCCATCTCGACGTCGTGTCGATCCAGTCACTGAACGACATGACGCCGGCTGCGGATGTGCTGTTTGATAGAAGTAACAAGCGCTGGAACGCGTCGTTCCAGGGTGTCTCTGTCGGCGTGCAACTGGTCACGGCCACGCCCGGCTTGCGGGTCGCGTTCGGAAGTGCACTGGATCTATTTGCCAGCAGCAGCGTACTTGCGCTCGGCTCCAGCAATGCCATGCAGCAGATGCCGGTGTTCGATGTCGACGCCAGTGCGGCGGACGGCAGCCAGTACGCGGCGCAATTCATGCTGGTCAACCTGGGTTCCAACACCAACGTGCGTGAAGGCGGCAACTTCTACGTTGACTTCCAGGTTGCGCAGCCGGTGCCGGAGCAGGCAGCCTGGATGACGCTGCTGGCCGGGTTGGCTGTTGTGACCGGTGTGGCCAAGCGCCGTCGGCAACAAGCGCCACTGCCCGACCGGGACACTGCGCCCACCTGAACGACTGTCAGTTTGTAGGCCATGCGCTTGGCGGTCGCGCCTGCAGCATGGCTTGCGGCAACCTTGGCAAACGGGTCCTATCCAGCGCATCGGCGGCGCGCTTCGGCGCAGTTTTCATCGTGGACAATTCGCTCCAGTTGACGCCGCTGGCGAAGACAGCCAACGATGGAACTGCCCCGCCGCCATGATCGAACTCGCCAAGTCTTTTGAGCCTGCCGCAATCGAGGCCCGCTGGGGTCCGGCGTGGGCCGCAACGGGTGCCGCGGCGCCGACGCTGGACGACAGCCGGCCGTCGTTCAGCATCCAGCTGCCGCCGCCCAACGTCACCGGCACGCTGCACATGGGGCACGCGTTCAACCAGACCATCATGGATGCGTTGACGCGCTACCACCGCATGCGCGGCTTCAACACGCTGTGGCTGCCCGGGACGGACCACGCCGGCATCGCCACACAAATCGTCGTCGAGCGGCAGCTCCAGGAAAACGGCCTGTCCCGCCACGAGCTCGGGCGTAAGAATTTCGTGGCCCAGGTGTGGGACTGGAAGCACACCAGCGGCGCGACAATCACCAACCAGATGCGCCGTATGGGCGCCAGCGTCGACTGGTCACGCGAGTACTTCACGATGGACGACAAGCTGTCGTCCGTGGTGACCGAAACCTTCGTGCGGCTGTTCGACGAAGGCCTGATCTATCGCGGCAAGCGCCTGGTCAGCTGGGACCCGGCGCTGCAGAGCGCGGTGTCCGATCTGGAGGTCGAGAGCGAAGAGGAAGACGGCTTCCTGTGGCACATCCGCTATCCGCTGGCCGACGGCAGCGGCGCGCTGGTGGTGGCCACCACGCGCCCGGAGACGATGCTGGGCGACACCGCGGTCATGGTGCACCCGGAGGATGAACGTTATGCCGCGCTGGTTGGCCGAACCGTGCAGCTGCCGCTGACCGGCCGCACGATCCCGGTCATCGCCGATGCGTATGTGGACCGCGCCTTCGGCACAGGCGTCGTCAAGGTCACGCCGGCGCACGACGCCAATGACTACGCGGTCGGGCAGCGCCACGGCCTGGCGATGATCGGCGTGCTGGACCTCAACGCGCGCATCAACGACAACGCACCCGCCGCCTACCGCGGGCTGGATCGTTTCGTGGCGCGCAAGAAAATCGTCGCCGACCTCGACGCCCTGGGCCTGCTGGTGGAGACCAAGAAACACCGGCTGCAGGTGCCACGTTGCGCTCGCACCGGCCAGGTCGTCGAGCCGATGCTGACCGACCAGTGGTTCGTAGCGGTCGACAAGCCCGGCGCGGACGGCACCAGCATGGCCGAGAAGGCGCGCCGCGCCGTCAGCAGCGGTGCAGTGCGCTTCGTTCCCGAGCAGTGGCTCAGCACCTACGAACACTGGATGAACAACATCCAGGACTGGTGCATCAGCCGGCAGTTGTGGTGGGGCCACCAGATCCCGGCCTGGTACGGCGATGGCGGTGAGCTCTTCGTTGCGCGCTCCGAAGAAGAAGCCCGCCATCGCGCCAGCGTTGCGGGCTACAGCGGCCCGCTGAGACAAGACCCCGACGTGCTGGACACCTGGTACTCGTCGGCGCTGGTGCCGTTCTCCAGCCTCGGCTGGCCGCAGCAGACGCAGGAGCTGAAGCTCTTTTTGCCCAGCACCGTGTTGGTGACGGGCTTCGACATCATCTTCTTCTGGGTTGCCCGGATGATCATGATGAGCACGCACTTCACCGGCCAGGTGCCGTTTCGCGATGTCTACATCCACGGCCTGGTGCGCGACGCGCAAGGCCACAAGATGAGCAAGAGCGAAGGCAATGTGCTGGACCCGGTGGACCTCATCGACGGCATCGCGCTGGCGCCGCTACTGGACAAACGCAGCACCGGCCTGCGCAAGCCCGAGACCGCGCTGCGCGTGCGCAAGCAGACCGAGAAAGAGTTTCCGCAAGGCATCCCGCCCTACGGCGCCGACGCGCTGCGTTTCACGATGGTTAGCTACGCGACGCTCGGCCGCAACATCAATTTCGACGCCAAGCGCTGCGAGGGTTACCGCAATTTCTGCAACAAGCTCTGGAACGCCAGCAAGTTTGTGCTGATGCATTGCGAGGGCCAGGACTGCGGATTGCAGCAGCACAGCAAGGCGCAATGTTTAGCCGCCGTCGTCGATGACGACGGCCGGGTGCTCAGCCCGGCCGGCGCCTTCCATGGCTACATGAGCTTCTCGATGGCCGACCGCTGGATCACCGGCGAGTTACAGCGCGTGGAGGCGCAGGTGGCGCAGGGTTTTGCCGACTACCGGCTGGACAACGTGGCCAGCGCCATCTACAGCTATGTCTGGGACGAGTATTGCGACTGGTACCTGGAGATTGCCAAGGTGCAACTCGCCACCAGCGGTGAGGCCGGGCAACGCGCCACACGCCGCACCCTGATCCGCACGCTGGAAACCGTGCTGCGCCTGCTGCACCCGGTGGCACCCTTCATCACCGCCGAGCTGTGGGACGTGGTGGCGCCGGTGGCGGGCCGCAAGTTTGCGCGGGATGACGGCAAAAGCAGCGGCGGCGACGACAGCAACAGTGACAGTGACAGCAACAGCAACAGCGACAGCGACAGCAACAGCAACCGCAGCGACAGCATCGTCACCGCGGCTTATCCGCAGGCACAGCTGCAAAAGGTCGACGCCGTTGCCGATGCCTGGGTCGCACGCCTGAAGACCGTCGCCGTCGAGGTGCGCCGGCTGCGCAGCGAAATGGGCCTGCCGCCCGGTGAGCGCGTGCCGCTGTTGACGCTGGGCGACGCGGACTTTGTCGCCACCGCCACCCCGGTGCTGCAAGCGCTGGCACGGCTGGCCGCTGTGCGGCCGCTGGCCGATGAAGCCGCCTTCGCTGCGGCCACGCAAAACGCACCGGTGGCCGTGTGCGGCGCGCTGCGGCTGGCGCTGCTTGTGCAAGTCGACCCCGCGGTCGAAGCCGTGCGCCTGGACAAGGAGATCGCGCGGCTGCAGGGCGAGATCGTGAAGGCCGACGCCAAACTCGGCAACGACAGCTTCGTCGCACGCGCGCCGGCGGCCGTGGTCGAGCAGGAGCGCGCGCGCGTCGCTGATTTCAAACAGGCTCTGTCACGCCTGCAGGATCAGCGCGCCCGCGTGGTGGTGGCGGCGGGCTGACGCGGCTGCGCGTGCTGCGCGCTTGGCGCAGCACCTCGTCTATACGTTGCGCCACGACCCAGGCGCCGCGCAGACGCGATTCGCGCGTGGTGCTGGCCACGCGCGGTGTCGTCTGCAGGTTGTCCAGGTGCCGCAGGGGCCGGCCGGGGTCGGTGGCACCAGGCTCCAGGCTGTCCAGCCAGGCGGCGTGCAGCGGCCCTTCACGCAGCGCACGCGCCAATGCGTCTTCATCGAACAGCGTCGAGTGCGATAGGCTGACGATGACCTGGTCGGGCTTTGCCGCGCTGAGTAACCGCTCGCCGAACAGGCCCTCGAAGCGCGGGTAGTGGTGCAAAAGCACGCAGACGCTGTCGCTGTCGCACATGAGGTCCAACAGGGCCACCGGCTCGACGCCGGCCTGTGCCCAGCCGGGGTCGTCGGCATGCAGCCCGGGGTCGTAGCCCAGCACTTGCGCGCCGAATGCCGACAGCAGGCGCGCCAACGGTTGCGCCGTGCTCGTGGCGCCGACTAGGCCGACGGTGCTGCCGCCCAGTTCACGGCCAACCAGCAGGCCCTCGTCGCTGACCACCGGCACGCGGCGCAGCAGCGCCAGCAGCGCGCCGATGACGAACTCGGCTTCGGCCGCGGCGCTGGCGTCGCTGGCCCGGACGACCTCGACGCCGGCGCGGGCGCAGGCGTCCAGATCGATGTTTTCAACGCCGGCCGACATGCGCCCGACGACGCGCAGGTGCGGCGAATGCCATAGCACGCTGGCATCCAGCATCACCGCCGGCGGCAGGATGGCCGCGTGGGCCGCCGACAGTGCGACGCGACAGGCCAGCGGGTCCATCGCCAGTTCGGGCTCCCAGCGCACAGCGTAACGCGAAGAAAGCCACTGCAAAACGTCGGCAGGAATCGGCTCGACGATCAGCAAATCCATCGGCAGCTGCGGCAAGGTTTCGTCGAAAAGGCGATCGTCCACATGACAGAATGCTTAGCATTAACCCTTAACTAAAGCTTCTATGCGCGTACAAAAGGCAATATTTCCGGTCGCTGGACTGGGCACCCGCTTCCTTCCTGCGACCAAAGCGCAACCCAAGGAAATGCTGCCGGTGGTGGACAAGCCGCTGATCCAATACGCCGTCGAAGAGGCCTATGCGGCCGGGGTGCGCGAGATGATCTTCGTCACCGGGCGCCACAAACGGCCGATCGAAGACCACTTCGACATGACCTTCGAGCTGGAGGTCGCGCTGGAGCAAGCCAACAAGCAGGAGCTGCTGCGGGTGGTGCGCAGCGTCAAGCCCGACGACATGGAGTGCATCTACGTGCGCCAGCCACAGGCCCTGGGCTTGGGCCACGCGGTGCTGTGCGCCCGTCGGTTGATCGGCAACGAGCCGTTCGCGGTGCTGCTGGCCGACGACCTGATGGTGCATGAAAAGCCGGTGCTTAAGCAGATGACGGAACAGTTCGTGGAGTGGCGCACGTCGATCATCGCTGTGCAAGAGGTGCCGCCCGAGCAGACGCGCCGCTACGGCATCGTTGCCGGCACCGAGGTCAATGATCGCTTGATGGACATCAGCCGCATCGTGGAAAAACCCGCGCCCGAAGACGCGCCTTCGCGCCTTGGCGTGGCCGGCCGCTACATTCTGACGCCGGGCGTCTTTCATGAGATTGCGACGCAACCGCGCGGTGTTGGTGGCGAGATCCAACTGACCGACGGCATTGCTTCGTTGCTGCGGCGCGAAAAGGTGTTCGCGTACCGCTACGAAGGCCGGCGCTACGATTGCGGCAGCAAGGAAGGCTTCCTGGAAGCCAACGTCGAATTGGCCTTGGCGCACCCGGAACTGGGGCCTAGCTTTCGCGAGTTCTTGCGCGGCCTGGAGATCTAGGTGCGCGGCACGGCGCATTGAGCACCGGCGCCGAACCTGTCGATTAACGCCGTTTGAGCACGTGCGTAAATTCGGAGCCGACGGTGGTCTGCTCGACGAGATCATTACCGGTCTGGCGGGCAAAAGCCTGGAAGTCGCGTACCGAGCCGGGGTCGGTGGACACGACACGCAGCAGGTCGCCGCTGGCCATATCGTTTAGCGCCTTCTTCGCCTTGAGGATGGGCAGCGGGCAATTGAGGCCGCGCGTGTCGAGTTCCTTGGGGGCGGGGGTCACGGTCGGGGTCTGGGTCTGGGTATTGGCCATGGGGCGTGATTCTAGGTTTGCTGCGCTTGGTGCGGCAGCTCTATGAACTTGGGCTCGTGGCCGCGGGTACGCAGCCAGTCGGCCAGCGCGTGGCCGGTGCCGGCGTGCCAGCAGCGCAGATCGGGCAGTGCAAAAAGCTTGTACTCGGCCAGTTCTGGCGACAGCACGATGTCGCCATGCGCCAAGGCGTGGTAGGCCACGATGACCTGGTTCATGCGCTGAAAGTCGTAGACGCCGATCAGGTGCAGCGCCTGGACCTTCAGCGAAGTTTCCTCGGCAATCTCCCGCGCGATGCCTTGCTGCGGTGTTTCACCGGCTTCCATGAAACCAGTGATCAACGCAAACATCCGCCCCGGCCACGCAACATTGCGGGCCAGCAGCACCCGGCCTTCGCGGTCGCTGCATTCGACCACCGCAGCGAGAACCGGAGTTGGGTTGTTCCAGTACGTCCAGCCGCAAGCAGGGCAGCGCAAACGTGTCTTCGGGCCGCCGTCTTCATCGGCCGTTATCGCAGTCAAACCGGTACCGCAGCTGAGGCAAAAACGCGCCTCGAAACTCATGCCGGAAATACCCCGGTGGAGAGGTAGCGATCACCGCGGTCACACACGATGAAAACGATGGTGGCGTCTTCCTGCGTGCGCGCCAGCTCCAGCGCGGCCCAGCAGGCACCCGCCGCGGAGATGCCAGCAAACAGGCCCTCTTCACGCGCCAGGCGGCGTGCCATGTCCTCAGCCTGCGCCTGGCTCACCAGCAGCGTTTCATCGACATGGCGCGCGTCGTAGATGGTGGGCAGGTAGGCCTCGGGCCATTTGCGGATGCCCGCAATGCGCGAGCCCTCAGCCGGCTGCACACCGACGATGCGCACGGCCGGGTTCTGCTCTTTCAGGTAGCGCGACACACCGGTGATGGTGCCGGTGGTGCCCATCGCGCTAACGAAGTGCGTGATGCGGCCGGCGGTGTCGGCCCAGATCTCCGGGCCGGTGGTCTCGACGTGCACGCGCGGGTTGTCGGCGTTGGCAAACTGATCGAGCACGCGGCCCTTGCCCCCTTTCTGCATTTGCTCGGCAAGGTCACGCGCGTATTCCATGCCGCCGGAGCGCGGCGTCAGGATCAGCTCTGCACCGAACGCCTTCATGGTTTGCGCGCGTTCGATCGACAGGTCCTCCGGCATGATCAGCAGCATGCGGTAGCCGCGGATGGCAGCAGCCATCGCCAGCGCGATGCCGGTGTTGCCCGAGGTGGCTTCGATCAACGTGTCGCCTGGGCGGATCTCACCGCGCTCTTCGGCGCGCCGAATCATGCTGATGGCCGGCCTGTCCTTCACCGAGCCGGCGGGGTTGTTGCCTTCCAGCTTGCCCAGAATGACGTTGCCGCGTTGCGTGCCCGCCGCCCCCGGCAAGCGTTGCAGCTGCACCAGCGGCGTGCCGCCTATGGTGTCTTCCAGCGTTTTGTAGCGGGGTGTCTGTGCCGCGGTATTAGCTGCGGTGTTGGCAGTGTTGGCCGCTGCGCTACTCGGGATACTGGCCGCGATCGAGCTTGCTGTCGGCTTCGCCATGGGTGTCATTGGTGGCTGCTGCATCGGGCGCCGATTGTGGCCGCACAGGGCTGATGCTGCTGGGGGCCATGTGATAATCCATCCGCTTCGGCGTGCCCTGTGGGCAACCGGCCCGCGTGACGAAATCGGTAGACGTAGCGGATTCAAAATCCGCCGCCGCAAGGTGTGCCAGTTCGAGTCTGGCCGCGGGCACCACGGGTCTTCAGGACCCCTATCTGTCGCAGACCCCATGCCGCCGATCCCGACCATCACCAAATATCTGATGCTGGCCTGCACGGCCGTGTTTTGCCTGCAGCTGTTCGTGCCGCTGACAGCCTGGTTTGCGTTGTGCCCGCTGGCCAGCGGGAACTTCATGCCGTGGCAGGTGCTGACTTATGCCTTCCTGCACGGCAGCTTCGGCCACCTGTTTTTCAACATGCTGGGGCTTTGGATGTTCGGCTCCGAGCTGGAGCGCTTGTGGGGCGACAAGCGCTACCTGCAGTTCTTGCTGGCCGGCGTGCTGGCGGCGGCCGCGGCGCAGATCATCGTGACCTGGATTGCCGGCTCGCGCACCCCTACGGTGGGGGCATCGGGCGCGCTGTTTGCGCTGCTGCTTGCCTTCGGCATGCTGTTTCCCAACCGCGTGATCATGCCGCTGTTCCCGCCGATTCCGATGAAGGCGCGGACCTTCGTGATGGTCTTCGGCGGCATCGAGCTGCTGCTGGGCTCGGGCATCCTGGATTCGCTGATGGGGCTGGGCGGCGGCAACGTCGCGCACTTCGCGCACCTGGGCGGCATGGTGGGCGGCTGGCTGATGATTCGCTACTGGCGGCGGCAGCCGCCGTTCGGTTCGCGGCGTCGCTGACGGCGCACGCGGGGCCCACGGCGTTATTGGCGCCGTTGTCACATCAACGCGTTATCGACGCCGTTGTCACGTCAACGCGTTATCGACGGCGTCGCCACGTCAACGCATCGCTGAAGCCACGTCCCCGGCCGGCGCGCCCAAGCCTTGCTCCACCGTTGTGTAGCGCAAGCGCAAGCGCAGCTCGCGCTTCAGGCGCGTGTTGTCCAGCCGGCGCGATTCGCTCATGAAGCTCATTGTCATCGGGCCCAGTTGCGCTGCAGCGTCTGCGCGGCTCACGCGCGGCGGCGGCGGCAGGCCCGACAGCCGTGCAGCGATGTCGAAGTACGCAGCCATCTTGAGTTCAGTGTCGTCGCTGGCGTGATAGACGCGCCCGGGGCGGCCACGCAGCAGCGCTGCGACGCAGGCGCGCGCCAGATCGTCGGCCTGGATATGGTTGGTGTGCACGTCGTCAGCATCGGCCAGCACCGGTGTGCCGCGCAACAGCCGCTCACGCGGGTGGCCACCAGCGCGGTCGACGCCGTAGATCCCAGGCACTCGCAGGATGCTCACGCAGACCCCGCTGCGGCGGCCAAACAGGCGCAGCTGAGCTTCCGCGTCAACCCGGCGCTGCGCGCGGGCGGGGGCCGGGTTGACGGCGCGGGTTTCGTCGAAACGCGCGCCGCCGGCATCGCCATACACCCCGCTGGTGCTGGCGTAGACCAGCCGCTGCACACGACCGCCACGTGCCAACGCAGCCAGTAGCGCGCGGGTGCGCGGGTCGGTGCTGCCGTGCGGCGGTGGCGGCGCCAGGTGCAGCACGGCATCGGCCAGCCGGCCAAGACGCCACAGCGTTGCAGGCTGGTCCAGGTTGCCAGCCAGCGGCAACGCGCCGCGCTCACGCAGAAGCGCCATGCGCTCGGGCGATGAGGTCAGCGCCAGCACACGCCAGCGCGGCAGCACCAGGCGCAGCACACGCAGACCAATGTCGCCGCAGCCGACGATCAACAAACGGGGGCGGCGGGCGCGGGCGGTGGGCAGGCTCATGACAGGGATTGGCAGCGCAAATGGGCAGTGAGGTCTTGTGCGGTCCCGTGTGGCGCGGTCAGGCCGGCAGAGACCCGATGAGTCCCGCGAGTCCCACGAGTCCCACGAGTCCCGCGAGTCCCGTGAGTCCCGTGAGCCCCGGCGCGTCGCGTTGGGGCGCGTCGGTCCAGTGAATCCTTGGGCGTCCGTGAGCCCCAATAAAGCCCGGGGCACAATTGAGACACCAGTTTACGTGTGCAGTCCAGGCCGTCCATGAGCTTCCAAGTCACGATCCAACCCGCCGGCCGCAGCTTCGAAGTGGCGCGCGACGAAGCCATCTTGCCGGCCGCCATTCGCCAGGGCGTGGGCCTGCCGTACGGCTGTCGTGACGGTGCTTGCGGCTCGTGCAAGAGCAAGCTGGTGCAAGGCCGTGTGATCCACGGTGCCCATCAGCTGAAGGCGCTGTCGGTGGCCGAAGAAGAGAACGGCTTCATCCTCACCTGCTGCGCTGCGCCGCAGACCGACTGCGTCGTCGAAGCGCGCAGCGTGCCAGGTGCCGGCGAGTACCCGGTGCTGAAGATGCCGGCGCGTGTGCTGAGCCTGCAGCGCGCCGCAGCGGACGTGATCGTGCTGCGCCTGCAGCTGCCGGCCAACCAGCACCTGCAATACCGCGCAGGCCAGTACATCGAATTCATCCTGCGCGACGGTGTGCGGCGCAGCTACAGCATGGCCAACGCGCCGCACGATCTGGGCAGCCCGCCGTCGATCGAGCTGCACCTGCGCCACATGCCCGGTGGCAGGTTCACCGACCATGTCTTCACGGCGATGAAGGACAAGGACATCCTTCGCATTGAAGGCCCGTTCGGCAGTTTCTTCCTGCGTGAGGACAGCCAGCGGCCGATGATCCTGCTGGCCAGCGGGACCGGCTTTGCGCCGATCAAAGCGTTGATCCAGCAACTGCAGCACAAGGGCAGCATGCGCGACGCGGTGCTGTACTGGGGCTGCCGCAGACGAGCCGATCTGTATCAGCACGACTGGTGCCTGGAAGCCGTGCAAGCCATGCCGAATCTGCGTTATGTGCCGGTACTTTCCGAGCCCATGGCGGGCGACGGCTGGGCCGGGCGAACCGGCTTTGTGCACCATGCGGTGATGACCGACTGGCCCGACCTGTCGGGGCACCAGGTCTATGCCTGCGGCGCGCCGGTGATGGTGGAATCAGCGCAGCGTGATCTGGTCAACCGTTGCGCCCTGCTGCCGAGCGAGTTCTACGCCGATGCCTTCACTTCAGAAGCCGACAAGCACGGGCCGGGCTGAAGGCCGACGGCTAAGAGCTCACAGCTGACGGCTCACAGCTGAAGCCTGAAGCCTGATCGCGCAGCAGGCGACGCAGCGGCCGGAAAGCTGCCCTCACTCGCCCAGATACGCAGCACGCACCTTGGGGTCGTTGAGCAGTGCCTTGGCGTCGCCGGTCATCGTGACCTCGCCAGAATCCATCACATAGCCGCGGTTCGCCAGGCTCAAAGCGCGGCTGGCGTTCTGCTCGACCAGCAACACGGTGGTGCCGCGGGCATGGATGTCGGCCACGACCTCGAAGATCTTGTCGACCATTATCGGGCTCTGGCCCTTGCTGGGCTCGTCCAGCAGCAGCACCTTCGGGCGCGCCATCAAACCGCGGCCCATCGCCAGCATCTGCTGCTCGCCGCCGCTCATCGTGCCGGCCAGCTGCAGCGCGCGCTCTTTCAAGCGCGGGAAGATGCCGAAGACCATCTCCATGTCGGCTGCGATCTGTGCCTTGTCGTTGCGCACGAAGGCGCCCATCTGCAGGTTCTCGGTGATGGTCATGCGGGTGAAGGTACCGCGGCCTTCAGGCACCATCACCAGACCTTGCTTGACCAGGTCCCAGGCACCCTGCCCCTTGATCGACCGTCCGCGGTACTCGATATCGCCGGCAGCCACTGCCTGCGTGCCGGTGATGGCTTTCAGCGTCGTTGTCTTGCCGGCGCCGTTGGCGCCAATCAGGCTTACGAGCTCACCCTCACGGACCTCGAAGCTGACGCCCTTGACGGCCTGGATGCCGCCGTACGCGACCTTCAGGCCGCTGACTTTCAGCAATGTCGCGCTCATGCCTTCCTCGCTGAATTTACTTGTGTCCAGCGCCGAGGTAAGCCTCGATCACCTTCTCGTTCTTCTGCACCTCGGCGGGGTTGCCTTCGGCGATCTGCCGGCCGTAGTCGAGCACGGTGACGCGGTCGCACAAGCCCATCACCAGCTTCACGTCGTGTTCGATCAACAGGATGGTGCGGCCGTCCTTGCGGATGCGGTCGATCAGCCCGCGCAGCACGACCTTCTCGGTGGCGTTCATGCCAGCAGCGGGCTCGTCCAACGCAATCAGCTTGGGGTCGGTGGCCAGTGCGCGGGCTATCTCCAACCGGCGCTGGTCGCCGTAGCTCAGCGTGCGGGCGCGAAACTCGGCGTAGCGGCCAATGCCCACGTATTCCAGCAGCTCCTGCGCGCGCTGGGCAATGGCCGCTTCTTCGGCCTTGAAGCTGGGTGTGCGGAACACCGCGCCGAACAGGCCCGACTGCGTGCGCACATGGCGCCCGACCATCACGTTCTCGAGCGCCGTCATCTCCGCGAACAGGCGGATGTTCTGGAACGTGCGAGCTATTCCCTGCTTGGCGACTTCGTGCACGGCGCTGGGCTTGTAGGGCTTGCCTCCCAGCTCGAAGCTGCCGGAATCCGGGCTGTACAGGCCGGTGATGACGTTGAAGAAGGTTGTTTTGCCAGCGCCGTTGGGGCCGATCAAACCGTAGACCTGGCCCTTCTCGATCGTGATGCCGACGTCCGACAGCGCCTGCAGACCGCCGAAGCGCTTGCTGACGTTGGTGACCTTGAGGACGGGTTCGCTCATCGCAGCACCGGGCTCATGACGGCGTCGCTGCGGGGTTGGCGGCGGGGATGGTCGCGGCCGGGCCATTCCCGCTGTCGTTGCCATTGTTGGCCAGGCCGGGTGCGGCCTTACCGTGCTCGCGTGAAGGCCACAGGCCGCGCGGCCGCATCAGCATGATGGTGATCATCGCCAGCGCGATCAACAGCTGGCGCAGGATCGATGCATCGAGCCGGCCGCCGGTCATCTGCTGCAGCGGCCCGGCGATGTAGCGCAGTACCTCGGGCAGCGCGGCCAGCAGCACCGCGCCCAGGATCACACCCGGCAGGTGGCCCATGCCGCCGAGCACGACCATGGCCACGATCATCACGCTCTCCATCAGGCTGAACGATTCCGGGCTGACGAAGCCTTGAAAGGCCGCAAACATCGAGCCGGCGACGCCACCGAACGTGGCGCCCATGCCAAAGGCCAACAGCTTCATGTTGCGGGTGTTGATGCCCATCGCCTTGGCAGCAATTTCATCTTCACGGATGGCCATCCAGGCACGGCCGATGCGGCTGGTTTCCAGCCGGTGGCAGATCACGACGCTGACCACGACCAAGAACAGAAACAAGTAGTAGTACAACGTCACCGATGGGATCGTGTAGTCGCCGATCTCCAGCCGCTTACCGAAGTTGATCCACGGGTCACCCGGTGGGCCGATGGTCATCGGATCGATGCGGTCCAGCCCGCGCGGGCCGTTGGTGATGTTGAGCGGGTGCTCCATGTTGTTCAAAAAGACGCGGATGATTTCGCCGAAGCCCAGCGTCACGATGGCCAGGTAGTCGCCACGCAGTTTCAGCACCGGCGTGCCCAGCAAGACGCCGGCTATCGCGGCCAGCCCTGCGGCCAGCGGAATCACCAGCCAGATCGGCGTGTGAATGCCGTCCGGCAAGGCGGCCTTGATCCACGCAAAGTTCTCCCACAGGTGCGGGCTGGCCAGCAGCGCGTACATGTACGCGCCGACGGCATAGAACGCGACGAAGCCGAGGTCCAACAGGCCGGCATAACCGACCACGATATTCAAGCCAAGCGCCAGCAGCACGTACAACAGCGCCAGCGTCAGGATGCGCACCCAGCCTGCGCCCAGGCCACCGGCCTGCATTAAGAGCGGCAGCGCCAGCAGCCCCACGGCGGCCAGAAAAAAGATGATCAGCTTTTTATTCATCGTGTCGCCCTCAAGGCTCACGCTCTGTCTGCGACACGCTCGCCGAGCAGGCCCTGGGGCCTGAGCGTTAGCACCAGGATCAGCGCCACGAAAGCGAAGATGTCGGCGTAGTGGCTGCCCAGCACGCCGCCGGTCAGTGCGCCGAGGTAACCCGCGCCGAGTGCTTCCACCAGGCCGAGCAGCAAACCGCCGACCACCGCGCCGCCCAGGTTGCCGATGCCACCCAGCACCGCCGCCGTGAAGGCCTTGAGGCCGGGCAGGAAGCCCATCGTGTGCTGCACGGTGCCGTAGTTGGCAGCCCACATGATGCCGGCCACTGCGGCCAGCGTGGCGCCGATGACGAAGGTTGCGGAGATGACCAGATCGGGCTTGACGCCCATGAGCGCCGCCACGCGCGGGTTCTCGGCCGTGGCCCGCATGGCGCGGCCGCGCTTGGTGCGGTTGACGAGGAACATCAGCGCCGACAGGATCACCGCAGTCAGCCCCAGGATCAGGCATTGCGTCACCGAGATCACCGGCCCGCCGAGATCGATGGGGTCGGTCGGCAACAGCGCCGGGTAGGGCTTGGGGTTGGGCTTCCAGATGATCATTGCAACGGTCTGCAAGAGCAGGCTCATGCCCATGGCCGTGATCAATGGCGCCAGCCGCGGAGCGTTGCGCAATGGTCGGTAAGCCAGCTTCTCGATTCCAAAGTTGAGCACCGAACACACGACCACGGCGCAGACCAGTGAGATCAGCATCAGCACCCAGCCGGGCCATCCGGTATCACCCAGCGCAGTGACCACCGTCCAGCTGGTCAACGCACCGATCATCAAGACCTCGCCGTGCGCAAAATTGATGAGGTTGATGATGCCGTAGACCATCGTGTAGCCCAGCGCAACCAAGGCGTACATGCTGCCCAGCACCAGACCGTTGATGATCTGTTGGAAGAAGGTTTCCATCGAGGGCGTACTCCGGTTGTTCTGCAGCCTGTCGCGTGCCGGGGTGCATGCAAGAAGCTCGCCCCGACACTGACTTCTTCGTCCCGATTCACGCGCCGGGCTTGTCGATGCAGGCAGATTTTAGGTGCGGCCCCGGCACCCAACGGGCCGGAGTTACCCCTTTGCGCTGGCTGCAAGAGGCCGCACATCCGAGCGCCTTTGTCAGCGGCCCTTTGCAGCCTCATCCAGGTGCTGCCATTCGCCCAGGCGCTCGGCAATGCGCTGTTCCAGCCCGCGTGGCACCGGCGCATAAAACGGCCCTTCGACACCCGGTGGCAGGTAGGTCTGACCTGCAGCGTAGGCCCCCGGCTCGTCGTGCGCGTAGCGGTAGCCCTCGCCCAGGCCGATGTCCCGCATCAGCTTCGTTGGTGCATTGCGCAGGTGCGGCGGCACCGGGCGCGAGCCGCCTTGCTGCACCGCGGCGCGCACGGCAGCCCACGCGGTGTAGACGGCGTTGGACTTGGGCGCCATGGCCAGATAAACGACCGCTTGCGCCAGCGCCAATTCGCCTTCGGGCGAGCCCAGGCGCTCGTAGACCTGGGCCGCATCCAGCGCCATGCGCAGCGCGCGCGGGTCGGCCAGGCCGATGTCTTCGCTGGCCATGCGCACGATGCGCCTGGCGGCATAGCGCGGGTCCATGCCGGCATCCAGCAAGCGTGCCAGCCAGTACAACGACGCGTCGGGGCTGGAGCCGCGCACGCTCTTGTGCAACGCCGAGATCAGGTCGTAGAAGATGTCGCCGCCCTTGTCGCCACGGCGCAGCAGGCGGCCCAGGGCTGATTCCAGGTGCGCTTCTTCCAGCAAGCCCAGGCCCGGGTGCGCGGCGCTGGCGCTCTCGTAGGCGTTGAGCAGGCGGCGGCCGTCGCCGTCGGCAAAGTCGATCAAGCGCTGGCGCGCAGCATCGTCCAGCGCCGGCCCTCGCGTGGAGGCATGTGCACGCTCCAGCAGTTGCGACAGATCGTCGGCAGTCAGCGGCTCCAGCACGAACACGGTGGCGCGCGACAGCAGCGCGCCGTTGACCTCGAACGAGGGGTTTTCGGTGGTCGCGCCGATGAAGCTGAACAAGCCCGCCTCGACGTGCGGCAGAAAAGCATCCTGCTGGCTTTTGTTGAAGCGGTGCACCTCGTCGACAAACAGCACCGTGGCGCGGCCGGCGCGGCGCAGTGCCTGCGCTTGATCGACGGCCTCGCGAATTTCCTTCACACCCGACAGCACGGCCGAGATGACGATGAAGTGCGCGCCCGTTGCCGCTGCGAGCAGCCGCGCCAGCGTCGTCTTGCCGACGCCGGGCGGGCCCCACAGGATCATCGACGGCAGCCGCCCGGCATCGAAGGCCACGCGGAGCGGGCGGCCGGGCGCCAACAGGTGACGCTGGCCGACGACGTCGTCGATGCTGCGCGGGCGCAGGCGCTCGGCCAGCGGCACGGTGCCCGAAGTCGCGTTCGCGGTGCCGGTGTCGTTTGTCGCACCAGCGCCAGCACCAGCACCAGCGCCAGCGCCAGCACCAGCATCAGCTCCAGCGCCAGCGCCAAACAAAGAGTCTTGCATCCGTGGCACCGGCGCGGCGATTGGAGCTGTCGAAGGCGCAGGCGCCGTCTACTGTTCGATCACGTCGGCGCCGGCCGGCGGCACGAAGCGGAAGCGTTCTGCGGCCAATGGGGCGTTGGGCACAAAGCGCTCGAAGTCCAGCCGCGAGCGCTGACCGAAGCTGTCGGTGATATCCACCGCCGCCAGCACCTTGCCGCGAAAGCCCACCCGCAATGCTTGAAAGGCGCCGTCTTTGGCACGCGGCGTGGCCAGCGCCCAATCCAGGCCCTCGCGCGAAGGCTCGGCTGTCAGTGCAAATTCAGGCTCCAGCGCAGCACCGGCCAGCAGTGCCGCGGGCGTGCTGCCGAGAGCCTGCGCAATGCGCCGCGAGCTGGCTTGGTTGAGGTCCTTGTCGAAGACCCAGACCTTGTTGCCATCGGCCACGATGCGCTGTTGAAACGGCTTGCTGTAATCGAAGACGAAGCGGTTGGGCCGCAGAAATTCAAACTCGCCGCTGCTGGTTTTCTTGCGCGCACCGTCGGCCGACGTCACGACCTGCGTGAAGCCGGCCTGGCCGCTTTTGACGTCGCGCACAAACTCGCGCAGCGTGTCCACGGCGTCGGCTCGCACGCTGGCCGCAGCGGTCATCAGAAGGCCCGTCAAAACCAGCGTCGTCAGGTTCATTCTTCCCTCTTGGGCACCAGGATGTCGCGGTTGCCGCTGTGCCCCATGGCCGATACGACACCGCTGTTCTCCATTTGTTCCAGAAGCCGCGCGGCACGGTTGTAGCCGATGCGCAGATGGCGCTGCACCAGCGAGATCGAAGCCCGCCGGTGCTGCAGCACGATGCCCACGGCCTGGTCGTACATCGGGTCGGCTTCGCCCACCGGCCCACCCGGGACGCCTTCACCACCCGCGGCGTCACCATCGAGCACACCCCCTTCGAGGATGCCTTCGACGTAGTTGGGCTCGCCCTGCGAGCGCAGATAGTCGACAACACGGTGCACTTCTTCGTCGCTGACGAAAGCGCCGTGCACGCGCACCGGCAGGCCCGTGCCTGGCGCGAGGTACAGCATGTCGCCCTGACCCAGCAGCGCTTCGGCGCCCATCTGGTCCAGGATGGTGCGGCTGTCGATCTTGCTGCTGACCTGGAAGCTCAGGCGCGTCGGAATGTTGGCCTTGATGAGGCCGGTAATGACGTCCACGCTGGGCCGCTGCGTGGCCAGGATCAGATGGATACCGGCCGCGCGCGCCTTTTGCGCCAGCCGTGCAATCAGCTCTTCGATCTTCTTGCCCACGACCATCATCAGATCGGCCAGCTCGTCGATCACGACGACTACGTGCGGCAGCCGCTCCAGCGGCTCGGGTGCATCCGGCGTCAGGCTAAAGGGATTGCCCAATTTGTCGCCGCGCTCGGCGGCTTCGGTGATTTTCTTGTTGTAGCCGGCCAGGTTGCGCACGCCCAGCTTGCTGAGCAACTTGTAGCGGCGCTCCATCTCGCCGACACACCAGTTCAGCGCGTTGGCCGCCTGTTTCATGTCGGTGACCACCGGCGCCAGCAAATGCGGAATGCCTTCGTAGACGCTCATCTCGAGCATCTTCGGGTCGATCAGGATCAGGCGCACATCACGCGCTTCAGCCTTGTAGAGCAGGCTCAGGATCATCGCGTTGATGCCCACGCTTTTGCCCGAGCCGGTGGTGCCGGCCACCAGGCAGTGCGGCATCTTGGCCAGATCCGCCACAACAGGCAGGCCGACGATGTCTTTGCCCAGGCCCATCGTCAGCATCGACGCCGAACTGTTGTAGACCTCCGAGCCGAGTATTTCGCTCAAGCGAATGGTCTGGCGGCGTGCGTTGGGCAGCTCCAGCGCCATGTAGTTTTTGCCCGGGACCACCTCCACAACGCGGATGCTCACCAGCGACAGCGAACGTGCCAGGTCCCGCGCCAGGCCGACGATCTGCGAGCCCTTGACGCCAGTGGCCGGCTCGATCTCGTAGCGCGTGATCACCGGCCCCGGTGAGGCAGCCACCACGCGCACCTCGACGCCGAAGTCCTTGAGCTTTTTCTCGATCAACCGGCTGGTCATCTCCAGCGACTCGGGGTTGACCGTCTCCTGCCGCAACTGCACAGCGTCCAGCAGATCGACCTGCGGCAGCTTGGTGTCGGCCAGCTCGGCGAAGAGCGGCTTCTGGCGCTCTTTTGCGACGCGCTGTGACTTGGCGATCTCGGGCACCGGCGGCGCAATCACCAGCGGCAGTTGCTCGTCCAACACCGCACGCTGTTCTTCGACGACATGCTCACGCTCGCGCGCGGCCACCTCGCCCAGGCGCTTGTCCTCTTGAAGTTCGCGTTTGCCCTGGCGGCTTTGGCGCAGGCGGTCCAGCTGCTCGCCGATCGCATCAGCCAGACGCAACCAAGAGAACCGCAGCGCCAGCGACAGCCCCATCACCAGGGCCGCAATCCACAGCACGCCCGACCCGGCAAAGCCGAGCCAGTGCATCGACAGCCGCCCCAGCGTGTAGCCGAGCACACCCCCAGCATGGCCCGGCAGCAGTGGCTCCCAGCGGTACAGGCGCGTCCATTCCAATGCCGCACTGGCGCTGAGCAGCAGCGCCAGGCCAAGCCAGAACAGCCAGCGCGGTGGGTTCGGTGCCGGCGTCGGCGTGCGCAAGGCCAAGGCCAGGCCCGACAACCAGGCGCGCAGCGTCACCGGCACCAGCCACCAAGCGGAGTAGCCGAACAGAAACAGCGCCAGATCCGACACCTTGGCGCCCAGCAGACCGGCTTTGTTGCGCAGCGGCTCACCCGCGCCTGAGGTGCTGAAAGCAGCATCGCCCGTGTGGTGCGTGAGCATCGCCAACAGGAAAAGGAGCCAGGCCACAGCACCGGCTGTCAGCAGCCACTGGCGGCGCCAGCGAGCAGGCGCATCGGCCGAAGCAGCGGTCGGCAGCGCGGTGCTGCCGTCGGCGCCCAGGGCACCCAAAGGAAAACTCATGCGCCGGATTCTGGCCGATCAATCATGGCGACAACGTAGCTGACGGTGTGTGACGGCGTCTGATGGCGACAGGTGGCCGTGACTGCAACCGACCAGCCCCAACGGCTGCGGACGGCCGCGGACGGCTGCAACAACGTCAATCGTTTTGCAACCGTTCTTTGATCACCACGAAGCCGTTTTCCTGCGTCTCGATGACGCCGCGGTCTTCCAGGTCCTTCATCACGCGGCTGACCATTTCACGCGAGGCACCGACGACCTTGGCCATGTCCTGCCGGCTGACCTTGTGGCGGATGATCTTGACCGTGTCGATCTCTTCGGCCATGTCCAGCAGCGTGCGTGCGACACGGCCGTACACGTCAAGCAATGCCAGCGACTCGATCTGCCGGTCCGCGTTGCGCAGCCGCTTGACCAAGCCGCGCATGATGCCGTAGCTGAGCGTGGAGTTCTCGGGCAGGCAGCGCGCAAAGTCGGCACGCGCCAGGACGAGCATGTCGGTCTGAATTTCGGCGCGCACGGTGGCGCTGTGCGGCTCGTTGTCGATCAAGCTCATCTCACCGACGTAGTCACCGGATTCGAGCACCGCGAGGATCACCTCGCGGCCGCGGCTGTCGGCAGTCAGGACGCGCGCGCGGCCGTTGAGGAGGATGAACAGCGCGTTGCTTTTGCGGCCTTGTTCGACCACCAATTCACCGCGGCGAAAACGGCGTTTGACGACGCTGTCGGCAATGGCCTGCGCCTGATCGGCGGTGAGCATGGAGAACAAAGGAACGCGGCGGATCAGGTCCAGGTTGGACAACATCGACATCGAGTGACTCCTCTTGTTGTGATTGGCTCGAACCAGAACGCAGCGGCTGTGCGGTCTGCAAGAATTGATCTATTGTGCCTATAGGAGCGCTTGCAACACCCGGGTCCGGACCTGATGTGAAATTGCCGTGTCCCAACGGGATAACCCATAACAAGACATCGATTTCGCCATGACCCAACCTGTCCGACACGCCCGCGTTCTGATCCTCGGCTCCGGCCCGGCCGGCTACACCGCTGCGGTCTATGCCGCGCGCGCTAACCTGCAGCCCGTGTTGATTACGGGCATTGCCCAGGGCGGGCAGTTGATGACCACCACCGACGTCGACAACTGGCCGGCGGACCCCCTGGGTGTGCAAGGGCCCGAACTGATGCAGCGCTTCTTGCAGCACGCCGAGCGGTTCGATACGCAGATCGTGTTCGACCACATCCACACGGTCGACTTCGCCATGCGGCCCTTCACCTTGACCGGCGACGCTGGCAGCTACACCTGCGACGCGCTCGTCATTGCCACTGGCGCCAGTGCCAAGTACCTGGGTCTGCCCAGCGAACAGGCCTTCATGGGCCGGGGTGTGAGCGGCTGCGCCACCTGCGACGGCTTTTTCTACCGTGGCGATGTGGTCAGCGTGATCGGCGGCGGCAATACGGCTGTCGAGGAGGCGTTGTACTTGTCGAACATCGCCAGCAAGGTGCACTTGGTGCACCGGCGCGACAAGTTTCGCGCCGAGGCGATCCTGATCGACAAGGTGATGGCCAAGGTCGAAGCCGGCAAGATCGAATTGCACTTGTGGCAAACGCTGGACGAGGTGCTGGGCGACAGCAGCGGCGTCACCGGTGTACGACTGCGCAGTACGCAGGACGGCGGCACGCAGGACCTGGCGCTGAAGGGCTGCTTTATCGCCATCGGCCATCGGCCCAACACCGAGTTGTTTAAAGGGCAGCTGGAGATGAAAGACGGCTACATCATTACCCGCACGGGCCTGCAAGGCATGGCCACCGCCACCAGCGTGCCGGGCGTCTTTGCGGCCGGCGATGTGCAGGATCACATTTACCGCCAGGCCATCACCAGCGCCGGCACCGGGTGCATGGCTGCGTTGGATGCACAACGCTTTTTGGAGCAGCAAGCGGCCTGAGGCTGCTTCTCGCTGCGGCTATACTTGCGGGCTTTGCCGTGTGCAGCGAAGGGAAGCTGCACAAATGGGTTGAGCTGCAGTCAAACGTCTGGCCGTAGGCCAGACGACCCGGTGTGCAGCACAGGTCGGCACAAACCCCACTCTCACGGAGAAGCGTCATGGCACGCGTCTGTCAAGTCACTGGCAAGGGCCCCATGGTGGGCAACAACGTCAGCCATGCCAATAACAAAACCAAACGGCGATTCCTGCCCAATCTGCATTACCGCCGTTTTTGGGTGGAGAGCGAAAACCGCTGGGTTCGACTGCGCATCAGCAATGCGGCGTTGCGCTTGATTGACAAGGTGGGCATCGATCAGGTCGTCACCGACCTGCGTGCCCGCGGCGGCCTTTGAATCCCTAAAAGCTTAGGAGAGCACCATGGCCAGCAAAGGCGGACGCGAGAAAATCAAGTTGGAATCCACAGCGGGCACCGGCCATTTCTACACGACCAGCAAGAACAAGAAGACCACGCCACAAAAGCTGGAGTTCTTGAAGTTCGATCCGAAGGCACGCAAGCACGTGCTGTACAAAGAAATCAAGCTGAAGTAAGGCCAACTTGGAGGCGCTGCGCGGCATGGCAGCGTGGTACTTTGCTTCTGTAGCCGTACCGTCAGAAGCAGCGCCAACAGCTTGCTTCAGTCAGTTCCGTCGTGATCGCTGAGCACCAGAATCAAACCCGCCGCCGGCGGGTTTTTCTTTGGCTCTGTTCGCGTTACCTGATGACGACCTCAGGCCCCGATGGCAATTGCCAGCAGTGACAAGGGTTTAGCGCCCGATTGCGCGCTGCGGTCCAACGCGCGGAACCAGCCCAGGTAGTTCGGCAGGTAAGACGTGGCAACCCCCTTGAAGCGACGCAGCCACGCTTTCAGGCGTGAGTGATAGGCGTTGACGTTCTGGATGTGCCAAGCCCCCCGCACCCGCTCGCCCTGGGCCGAGTTAACCGCGTGGTGCTCCAGCCCAAGGTCATGGG
>JAJAZC010000198.1 GCA_026785885.1 Rubrivivax sp. | reverse complement strand
GCCGGCGCTGGCGACGAGCGCCGACAACCGGACCCACAGATCCGCCGGTAGCACGTACACCAGCACGGCCGCCGCCATCAGCAGCGCAGCGCCCCAGACCATCGGCCGCACGGCTGCCGTGGACGGGCCAGGGGCCTCACGGCCCGGTCGCTCGCGGAAGGGCTCGTTGATGCCCTGATCACCCGCCTCGAATGGCAGCGCACCCGCGCTGGGCAGCTTGTCCAGCACCGGTCGGGCATCGATCTTCAGCGTGCGGCACACCGGCTGCGCCAACGCGCGGGTAAAGGTTGCGTCGGGCAACTCGTGCCAGCGGTCGTTTTCCAGCGCATCCAATTTGCGCGGCGACACCTTGATCGCCGCGGCGAGCGCTGCAATGTGGAGCCCCTGCTTTTCGCGCGCGGCGCGCAGCAAGGCGCCGGCGCTCGGGTTGTCAGCGGTGGCAGGCTCACTCATCGAATCGGCCGCGTTCAAACTGCAGCGTCTCGGGCGACTGCGGGAAGCGCTCGCGCAACTGTCGACCCTGGTCCTGCATGGCTTCGATGTTGCCCAGCCGCCGTTCGATGCGGATGGCCAGCCACAGGCTCTGCGACGTCACTTGGTCGGGCAGCGCGTTGATGCGGCGTACATAGAAGCGCGCACGTTCGAGTTCACCGCGGCGCAGCAGCACCTCGGCCAGGTTGAAGGCCGTCACCGGATTGGCCGGATCGAGCTCATAGGACCGTGACAGCGTGCGCTCGGCATCGCCCCAACGCCCGTCACGCGCCTGGCACACCCCTTGGGCCAGCAGCGTGCGTACGACATCGCGGTACTGCGGCTGCGCCATGGCTTTTTCAAACTGGGCCTGGGCCTCAGCATGGCGTCGCTCCTGGCACAGGAACCAGCCGTAGATGTGCATCGTGTTGCCGTCGGCCGGCGCCAACTGCAGCGCGCGCCGAAAGCTGGTCTCGGCCAAACGCGGGTCGCCCATGCTGGCCTGCACCAGGCCGCGCAGTGCATAAGCCTCGGGAAGGTCAGGCTTGGCCGCCAGCGCGGTGTTGATTTCGGCCAGCGCGGTGTCGTTCTGTCCGCGGCCGAAGTACAGGCTGGCGAGCTCCAGCCGCACGCGGGCGCGGCGGTCCGGGTCACCGGGCTCGGGCGGGCGTGACGTGGTGTTGGGCGTGGCCGCGTCGGGCGCCTTCGGAGCACCCGCGCAAGCCGCCAGCAAGGCAGCCACCGCGGCCGGCAAGACCACGCGCGCAGCCTGTCGCAGCCAGGCCGTCATGCGCGCTGCTCCAGGCCGCGGCCATCGGCCGGCAGCGGAATCGGCCGGGCCGGCTGGATCGCGATGACCCGCTGCCGCGCCAGCCGTTCACGGGCATTGGTGCGGTCCTGCACCTCACCGGCCAGTTGGCCGCAGGCGGCATCGATATCGTCGCCGCGGGTCTTGCGAATGGTCGTCACCAGGCCGGCGTCCTGCAGCACTTGCGCAAAGGCCAGCACGCGCTCGCGCGACGATCGCACGAGACCCGAGGCCGGGAACGGGTTAAACGGAATCAGGTTGATCTTGCAGCGCAGCCGCGGCTTCAAGAGCTGCACCAGCGCCTGTGCCTGCTCAACGGCGTCGTTGACGCCGTCCAGCATGCAGTACTCGAAGGTAATGAAGTCGCGCGGCGCGGCGTCGAGATAGCGCGTGCAGGCGTGCAGCAATTCGTCGATAGCGTACTTGCGGTTCAGCGGCACCAGCGAATCACGCAAGCGATCGTCCGGCGCGTGCAGCGACACCGCCAGCGCCACCGGGCAGTCTGCGCGCAGGCGGTCGATCATCGGCACCACGCCAGAGGTCGATACCGTCACACGGCGGCGCGACAGGCCGTAGCCATGGTCGTCGAGCATCGTGCGTAGCGCCGGCAGCAGCGCGTCGTAGTTCTGCAGCGGCTCGCCCATGCCCATCATCACCACGTTGTCAATGGCGCGGCCGCCAACCGACAACTGCAGCCGCTGCCGCAGACGGTGCTCGGCAAACCACAACTGGGCGACGATCTCCCCGGTGCCGAGGTTGCGGCTGAAACCCTGGTGGCCGGTGCTGCAAAAGCGGCAGCCAACGGCGCAACCGGCTTGCGAGGAGACACACAGCGTGCCGCGATCGGCCTCCGGAATGAACACGGACTCGATCGCGTTGCCGGCGCCGACATCGAAGAGCCACTTGACCGTGCCGTCAGCCGACACGTGCTCGCTGATCAGCGGCAGTGCGCGAACTTCGGCCTGGCTGGCCAGCTTGCCGCGCAACGAGCGCGCCAAGTCGGACATCTGCTCGAAGTCGGGCTGGCCTTTTTGGTGGATCCAGCGGTAGAGCTGGATGGCGCGAAAGCGCTTTTCGCCCAGCCTGTCGCAGAAGGCCGTCAGTCCCTCGAGGTCGAAGTCCAGGAGATTGACGGCCACCGTCAGATCACCGGCTGTAAACGTTCATGCCCGGGAAGAAAAAGGCGATCTCTACTGCGGCTGTTTCCGGTGCGTCGGAGCCATGCACGGCATTGGCGTCGATGCTGTCGGCGTAGTCGGCGCGGATGCTGCCCTTGTCGGCCTTCTTGGGGTCGGTCGCACCCATCAGCTCGCGGTTCTTGGCGATGGCGCCCTCGCCTTCCAGCGCCTGGATCATCACCGGGCCACTGATCATGAACTTGACCAGATCGTTGAAAAAAGGGCGCGCCTTGTGCACTGCGTAAAAGGCTTCGGCGTCACCGCGCGAGAGGTGCGCCATGCGCGCAGCAACGACTTTCAGGCCCGCGCCTTCGAAGCGCGCATAAATCTGGCCAATCACGTTCTTGGCCACAGCATCGGGCTTGATGATGGAAAGGGTGCGTTCGACGGCCATGAGAGAAATGCTCCTGAATCAATGACTTGGCAAAGCCTCCGATTGTAGCGCCGCGGCCCCTGCGGAAGGCCCGTCGGTCGAGCGTTCAGCGCCTGCCGCCGCCCTTGGACTTGCCACCGAATTTGGCACCGGGCTTTCCGCCACCCGGCTTGCCGCCGCGGCTGTTTCCACCTGGCCCCCCTGACCCAGCCAGGCCACCTGGGCCGCGGCCAGCCGCCGCAACGCCGCCGCCGCTGCGCCTTGCGCCACCGCCGCCACTGCCCTTGCCGCCCTTGCCGTTCTTGCGGTGAAACGCGTTGGCGCCGATGTACCCAACGGCCGTCTGCAGCGGATCAGGAATGCGATCCGGATCGGCACCATGGCCACCGCCACCTGTACCGCCTTGACCGCCTGGACCGCCCACGCCCCCTGTGCCGCGTGCCCCCTGGCGCTTGCCGTAGCCATTGCCACCATGACCGGCTTGCGCAAAGCGCTTGTCATAGGTCTGCTGCAGCGGATTCGGGATCGGGCCGTCTTCCGGCATGTCGCGCTGCGGCATGCGGTCACGTTGCAGCGCCCGTTTGTCGTAGGTCTGCTGCAACGGGTTGGGGATAGGCCCGTCTTCCGGCATGTCGCGGCGTTGCTGGCGGTCCAGCTGAAAGGCGCGCTTGTCGAAGGTCTGCTGCAGCGGGTTCGGAATCGCACCGCCCTCGCCGGGCTCGGGGCGGGGGCCACGCTCCGGGCGCAGACCCCGATCGGGCCGCGGGCCGCGCTCGGGCCGTGGTGCCCGATCCGGGCGAGGCGCTCGCTCCAGACGGGGCGGGCGCTCTTGCGGTGCGCGCTCTGCTGGCGGGCCGGCCTCCATTGCAGTATTGCGCTCGCCGCGGTCGCCCTGCACTTGTGCACTCTGGCCGGGCTGCTGGTCGCCATCGCCGCGCTTGCGACCGTTGCGGTTGCGGGTCTTGCGGCCGGCGCCGTCCGGGGTTGCACCCAGACCGCCGTCTGGCCCGCCAGGGCTCGGCATGCCCTGCGGCCGCGGGCCGCTGGTCAGGCGGCGCAGCTGACGCAGGTCGTTGTCCTCGAGATCGACCCAGACGCCACGCTTGAGGCCACGCGGCAGCACCACCGAGCCGTAGCGGATGCGGATCAGACGGCTCACCGCGTGTCCGACTGCCTCGAACAGCCGCCGCACCTCCCGGTTGCGGCCCTCGGTGATAACGACCCGATACCAGTGATTGACGCCCTCGCCCCCGCCGTCCTCGAGGCTCTTGAACGCAGCGCGTTGACCGTCGATCTCCACCCCTTCCAGCAGCCGCGTGCGTGCTTCTACAGCCAACACGCCGAGCGAACGCACCGCGTACTCACGCTCGACGCCGAAGCGCGGGTGCATCAGTTGGTTGGCCAACTCGCCACTGTTGGTGAACAGCAGCAGGCCCTCGGTGTTGATGTCCAGCCGGCCGACGGATTGCCACTTGCCGTGCTGAAGCCGTGGCAGGCGCCGAAACACGGTAGGCCGCTGTTGCGGATCGTCATGCGTCACGACCTCACCGGCCGGCTTGTGATACGCCAACACCCGCGCCGGTGGTGGCGCAATGCGGTAGCGCACCGGCTTGCTGTCGAGCTGGATGCGGTCACCGTAGCTGATGCGCTGGCCGGTGTGAGCGACCTCGCCATTCACGGTGACGCGGCCTTCGCCGATCATCGCTTCGAGGTCACGGCGGGAGCCGACGCCAGCCTGCGCCAACACCTTGTGCAATTTGGGCGCATCGGCATCCGGCGCCAGAACCCGCTTGGCAGACTCCGGTGCGGCTTGCGCTGCAACGGCAGTACCCGCGGCCGACAAGTCTCCGTCCGCTACAGGCGCGTCGGGCGGCAAAACTTCTTGGCGGTATGGCGTGCCATCGCCAATCAAAGCGGCCTGTTCAACGCCGTTGCCACCGGGCTCGGTGGTCGTTTTCACATCCGCCTTGAGGCTGGTTTCGGCGTCGGCGTCGGCGTCGGCGTCGGCCTCGGTATCGGTATCAGCATTGGCGTCGGCATCCGACCGCAGCGCAGACTCGCCATCGAACTCGCCGGACAGCACTTGCAAGAACACGTCACCGGCTTCGGGTGGCGGCACCGGGGCAGCAACCGCTTGCGGCGGCGTGCTGACACCGTCGGGGCGCAGTTTTTCACCGCCGCGGCGGCCGCGACGGCGGTTGCGGCTGCGCCGCGGGCCGGCGCCATCATCTGCGGGGGCGCAAGGCAATGCCGGCGGCCCTTCGAACGCAGCTGAAGACTCATCCAGGGCCGCTGCTGCTGAAGTTTCTTGCGTTGCCACTGCCGGGGCCACTGTCGCCACCACAGGCAGCGTAACTGCAGGCGCTGCAGACTCTGTATACGTCGCAGGCGCAGCATCGGTCGGGCCGGAGACTCCGCGCGAAAACACGGCTTCTTTGCTTGGCGCGTCCGCCAGCGGCAAGCCGTCGGCAGCACCGTTGAGCAGGTCGGGGAGCACGGCCGCTTCGATCTTGCGCGGTGTGCGCCGACGCTTTGTAGGTGCTGCGGCTTCGTCGCTGCCAGCGTCGGCAGCAGGGGTGGACGAGTCGAGCTTCGAATCGGCGTCGGGTGAGTTCATGCGGGGGTGTCCGTGGGGTCCATCGGAATCAGCGGCAAAGGCTGCGGAGGCGGTTGCCGAGGCGGTTGCGAAGGCGAGTGCGCGGAAGACTGCGGGGCCTGTTCACTGGCTTGTTCACCGGCTTGTTCACCGGCCTGCTTTGCAGACTGCTCTTCGACCTGCTCTGTGGCCAGCTCTATGGCCTGCATCTCGGCCGGCTCATGAGCGTCCAGCGCCAAGCTGCTTTGCACATCGTCAAGCAGCAGCGTGGGCCTATGCATGGCCGACAGCGCCTGTGCGGCTTTGTGGCTGTCCATCTGGCCATCCATGCCGCCGTCGATGGCTGGCAGTTGATCCAAACTGCTCAGCCCCAGATCGTCCAGAAACTGGCGCGTCGTGGCGTACAGCGCAGGGCGACCCGGCGCTTCGCGGTAGCCGATGGCGTCGATCCAGCCGCGGTCTTCGAGCTGTTTGACGATCGGGGTGCTGACCGTGACACCGCGGATGTCCTCGATGTCGCCGCGCGTCACCGGTTGGCGGTAGGCGACGATTGCCAGGGTTTCCATGGCGGCGCGCGAATAGCGCGGGGGCTTTTCAGGGTGCAGCCGGTCGAGGTACTCGCGCATTTCGGGCCGGCTTTGAAAGCGCCAGCCACTGGCAAGCGCTACGAGTTCGACACCGCGGTCCTGCCAGTCGTTGACCAATTCGCCGAGCAGACGCTTCAACGTGTCGGTGCCGACCCCGCCGTCAAACAGCGCGCGCATGTCGGGCAACGGCATCGGCACGGTGGCGCAAATGAGCGCGGTTTCGAGGACACGCTTGGCGTCCGAAGTGTTCATGACCTGCGTTTGGAGGGTTGCCACCAACATCGGGAGCAAGGTTGGGATAAAAGCGCCAGCGGCTGGCGGGTGATCCTGGCTGTGGCCCGCGCGGCGCCTGGCCTGGTTTTGCGGGTGGGGTCGCACGGTCCGGCAAAGCCGGGACGGGGCTGGTGCCCAAACAGGCGCGGCACTCGGGGTGCCTGCAGCGCTGCGAATGCCGGTGATTGTAGCTTGCGGCTTTGCGCAAGATGGTCATCGCCAAACGTCGCGACGCCAGCCGGCGCCGCGCGCGCTTGAGCGTCAATCAGGACGGCCTCTAAGTCGCAGTCACCTGCGCCCAGGCCGCAGCGAAATCGGCCGGCGGCTTGCGTTCAAAGGCCAGCGCTTGCAGCAGCACCGGGTGCTGCAGGTGCAGTTCAGTGGCATGCAGTGCCTGCCGCTGCATTCCCAGCGCCGGTTTGCCACCGTACAACGGGTCGGCTAATAGCGGCAGGCCGCGCGACGCCAGATGCACGCGGATCTGGTGCGTGCGGCCGCTGTGCAGCGTGCAACTTAGGGCGCTGAACTGCCCCATTCCTGCCACACGCTGAACGTCGGTGCGCGCGGCGCGGCCACCGGCCACGATGGCCATGCGCACGCGCTGCACAGGATCACGTCCGATCGGGGCTTCGATGCTGAAGCGCTCGGCCGGTGGACAGCCGTGGGCCAGCGCCAGATAGCGGCGGTGGATAGCGCGCGCGGCAATGGCGCGCGTCAGCGCCGTCACCGCAGCCAGCGTTTTACCGACCATCATTAACCCCGAGGTGTCCTTGTCTAACCGGTGCACGATGCCGGCGCGCGGCAGCGTCGCCGCTGCGGCGTGATACGCCAGCAGGCCGTTGAGCAGCGTGCCTGACCAATTGCCCGGCGCCGGGTGCACGACCAGCCCCGCAGGTTTGTCGATCACCAACAGGTGCTCGTCTTCGAACACTACCGCCAGCACCATCGATTGCGGCCGGTAGGCGCGGCTTTCTTCGGTGGGCACCAAGGCCAGCTGCAGCACTTGGCCGGCGCGGACACGACGCGAGGCCGTCATGGCCACCAGCGCATCGAGCTGCACGTGACCTTGCTCGATCAGCTGCTGCAAGTAGCTGCGCGAGAACTCTGGCGCCAGCGTCACCAGCATGCGATCGAGGCGTTGACCATGCTGCGCTCGCGGCACACAGGCGCTGCGAATTTCAACTTCCGCCGTTGCCGAATCGGCCTCGCCCGGCGCATCGCTGACCGCATCACCCGCATCGTCGGGCAGCCGGGGGCGCTCCCTATACTCGCCACTATTCGAACTGACCGGCACCATCGGCGATGACCGTTTCTAATGGGTGGCGCGCTGCGCTGTTGACGACGCTTGTGCTGCTGTCGCTGCTTGCGGGTTGTTCTACCAAGCCGCGCGACGAAACGCCTAGCGGCACTGCCGAACGATTGTACAAAGAGGCTCGCGACGACATGGACGCGGGCAGCTATGAGCGCGCCATCAAAAGCCTGGAGCGGGTCGAAGGCCTGGCTGCCGGTTCATTGCTGGCGCAGCAGGCGCTGCTGGATCTGGCTTATCTGAATTGGCGCACCGGCGAAAAAGCATCGGCGTTGACCACGGTCGAGCGCTTCATCAAGCTCAACCCGTCGAGCCCGGCGCTGGATTACGCCTACTACCTGCGCGGTGTGATCAATTTCAACGACAACCTCGGCCTGTTGGGATCGTTGACGGGGCAGGACCTGTCTGAGCGCGACCAGCGCGCTGCGCGTGACGCCTTCCAGGCTTTCAAGCAATTGGTCGACCAATTTCCGACCTCGCGCTACGCCCCCGATGCGCGGACGCGCATGAACTACATCGTCAATTCGTTGGCCGCCTACGAAGTGCACGTGGCGCGCTACTACTTTCGCCGTGGCGCTTATGTTGCAGCAGCCAACCGCGCGCAGCAGGCGGTGACTGAGTTTCAGCAGTCGCCGGCCGTTGAAGAAGCGCTGTACCTGCTGGTGCAAAGCTACGACAAACTGCAGCTGACTGAGTTGCGCGACGCCGCTGACCGGGTGCTGCGAACCAACTTTCCGAACAGCGCTTACTTGCCTGAGGGCTTGTCTGCTCGCAACAAGCCGTGGTGGAAGGTCTGGTGACGGCCGGCGCCTGAGAATCCGTGAACATTTCAAGTTCGCAGACGGGTTTTACAAGGCGAGGGAATCACGCGGGGCGGATGGTTTCGCCGACGCGATTGAAGCGGCAGATGGTCTCGTTGCGCGCGCGAGAGTTGCTGGGGGGCCTGTTGGCGTGCAATGACGGTTTGTGGCGGCCCCTGTTGCGCGCCTCAGACTGCGAACGCGAAGTTCAAAGCCATC
>JAJAZC010000197.1 GCA_026785885.1 Rubrivivax sp. | reverse complement strand
CGGGCCCAACTGGGGCCCACGGGTGATTTCCGGGGGGGGGGTCTGCGCATACCCGCCACGGGGGCTGGGCCCCCGGGGGGGGGGGGTGCTGGCCCCGCCCGGCGCCGGCCAGGCGCTGCAGCGGAATGTTGAAGGCCAGCGTCAGCACGATGCCCACGCGCATCACGATGCGACGGTTGGTCAGCGTGTAGACCGTGCCGCGCGCCGACAGCCAGGCCACCAGGCTCAAAGCACCGATGGCCGCGCCGCCGAGCAGCACCAGCCACAGCGCCGATATCGCCATCGCGGTTGCGCTGGCACTTTCCATCAGCACCAGGCGAAGCACCACCAGCGCGGCAAAGTACCAAACCAGCTTGCGCACATGAAAGGCCTGCACGGCCAGCGACTGCCAGCGCGGGCTGCCCTGCCACAGCACGTGCTCACCGGCCGGCAGCGCTTCGGGCAGGCCGCGCACCGGCTCGAATTCGTGCTCATGACCGGCCACGTGTTTGTGGCGCTCAAGGCGCGCCGTGTTGTCCGTGCTCACAGCAGCGGCTCCTGGCGCGACGGCACGGCGTACAGCGTGCCGGCGCCGTAGTAGGCCATGATCTTTTCTTCTTCCAGCAGCGTCACCACGTCGGGCAGCCGCGTGCCGGGGACATCTGCAAAGTGCTTGGCCAGCACCGCGTTGACCTTGACCTGGTGGCGGCGGATGCGCGCAAAGTTGATCGGCAGCAAGACGCGGCGCGGGCTGTCGGCGAGCTGCACCTCGAGGTAGCGGAACAGGTTTTCTGCGGTGTCCATCCACAGGTCGGCCACGGTGCCGGCCACCGCGCCGTCGGCGCCCAGCACGGGCAGGCCGCGCGGGTCGGTGTCGCCCTGGATGATGCCCACCGCCGGCAGCAGCCGCACCGGCATGATCTTGAGGTTGCCGTCGCAGTCGAGATCGGGCCGGTCAGCGCGGTCGGCCCAGGCGCCGGGGCCGACACCGCTGAGCATCGGGTTGCCGGTGGGCAGCAGCGGTGCGCCAGCCCAGCGGTGCGCCGGCTCTGCGTTCAGCGTCTGCGGTGAAGGCTGGTCGTTGGGTACCGTGACCTCACCGCCGTGCAGCAGCTTGTAGGTCTTGGGGTCCGGGATCGGAAAGCCTCGGACCGTGACGCCGTTGTCGGTTTCCATCGGGTAGCCCTCGCGGTGGTTTTCACGCACGAGGTAGTAAATGAGCCCGGCGAAGAAAATCCAGAAGGCATACAGCACCAACTGGGCGACGTCGAGGTTTTGGGTCAGGGCTCCGGTTCCGTTCATGGGTGTCTCCTTCGGGCAAATTTGTGCGCGGGTGCGGTGCGGGTGCAGAGGTGCAGGTGCGGTGATGCTTGGGTCGAGCTCAGCCGGGCAGGTCGGCCAGGCCGAAGCGGTCACTGTGGGCCGCCGTGCGGTTGTCGTCGGCTGGGCTGCGGCTGACGTTGCGTACCAATGGGCCCAGGGCCACGAGAGCAGCCAACAGCAGCAGCAACTCGATGCCGTAGACGACGCCGTAACCCGTGACGCGGCTGACCAGCACCTCGCCCAGCGAGCCTTGCAGCGCAAGTGTGGACACCAGGTCGCGCAGCGCGCCGCCACTGGCCACGGCCACACCAGCGGCAGTGGCCTGCACGGCGCCCCAGGCACCGAGTGCGAGGCCGACGTGGTCCGGCTGCTCCAGCGACATGGCGGCAGTCAGCGTGCCGACGGCAAAAAGGCCGCCGCCGAAGCCGATCAAGGCCGTGCCGGCACGGAAGAGCCAAGTTGCGTCCAGCGGCGCGGCAAAGATGACAGCGGCAAAGGCCGGCAGGCCCAACACCGCGCCGACGGCTGCCACGCGCTGCGGATCACCGCCGCGCGACAACCAGCGCGCGGCCAGCGCAAAGGCGGCCAAGGCGCCGGAGGCCATCACCGCGGTCAGCGCGCTGGTGGCCGCCACGCTCAAGCCCAGGATCTCGGCGCCGTAGGGCTCCAGCACCACGTCCTGCATGTTGAAAGCCGCAGTGCCCAGGCCCACCGTCCACAGGAAGCGGCGGGCTTGCGGCTGCGCAATGAAGCTGCGCCAGCGCGGCCCGAAGGCGGCCGCCGGATCACGCCGGTTGCGGCGGCGCGAAGGGTTGCGTGCTTCCTGCTTCCACACCGCCACCACGCACAGCACAACCGACAACACGGCAGCCCCTTGCACGACCTGCACCAGGCGCGTCGGGCTGAAGTCCTCCAGCAGCAGGCTGAACACCGTGCCGCCGCCGACCATGCCCACCAGCAGCATCACGTACATCAGCGCCACGACGCGCGGGCGCGTCTGCGGTGCAGCCAGGTCGGTGGCCAGCGCCAGGCCCGCAGTCTGTGTGGTCTGCAAGCCGGCGCCGACGAGCAGGAAGGCCAGCGCAGCAGCGCCTTGGCCGACCCACATCAGCTCGGGCCGTGCAGCGTCACCGGACAGCAGCAGCAACGCAAACGGCATGATCGCCAGCCCGGCAAACTGCAGGAAGGCGCCCATGCCGATGTAGGGCACGCGCCGCCAGCCGATGGCCGATGGGTAGGTGTCGCTGCGGTGGCCGATGAAAGCGCGCAACGGCGCCACGACGATGGGCAGCGCCACCATCAGCGCCACCAGCCAGGCGGCGACCTGCAGCTCAACGATCATCACGCGGTTCAGCGTGCCCACCATCAACGCCGTGGCCATACCAACCGAGACCTGGAACAAGCCCAGGCGCAGCAGGCGCGCCAGCGGTAGATCGGCGGTGGCGGCATCCGCAAAGGGCAGGAAGCGCGGGCTCAGCCGCTGCCACTGCCGCGCCAGACGCGACAGCTTGACGGGCACTGCGGGTGCTGCCGTTGCTGCCGTTGCTTCAGGTGTCGAAGACGCTGCAGCCGCGCGGTTCATCGTCGTCATGGGCGCTGCAACTCCTGCGCTTGCGATGTGTAGAAGCCGCTGGCGATGCGCTCACTGCGGCCAAGCGAGAACTGCGGCACACCGCGCGAAAGCCGCGCATGCAGTGACTTCTGCGCCACCGGCTCGATCCACGGCGCGCGGTTGTCCCGCGGGAACAGCCGGCCCAGCGAGCGCATGGCCGCCAGCAGCGGTGTGTGCGGCGCAAAGGTGAACAGCATCGAGCTGCGCGTGCGCTGCGACCAGCTTTCCAGCAGGCGCACCATGTCGGCTTCGTCGTAGTGAATCAGCGAGTCCATGGCGACCACGTGGTCGAAGCTGCCCAGCTGCATGTCCAGCATGTCGCCACTGCGCCATTCGATGCGGCCAGACAGCGCAGCACCGCTTTGCAATTCATCGACGCGCCGCCGCGCGACGTCCACCAGTTGCGGTGAGAGGTCGATGGCCACCACCTGCGCGCCACGGCGTGCCGCGTCCAGCGCCAGCGCGCCGGTGCCGCAGCCGGCGTCCAGCACGCGCGCACCACGCAGGTCTTGCGGCAGCCAGCTCATCAGTGTGTAGCGCATACGCTCGCGGCCGGCGCGCACGGTGGCGCGGATGCGGCCCACCGGCGCGTTGCTGGTTAGCTGCTCCCAGGCCTTGACGGCGCTGCGATCGAAGTAGTCCTCGATCTGGCCGCGGCGTGTTTCGTAGGCTGGCGTGTTCACCGAGCTGGCCGATCGGGTGGCTTTAGTCATAGCCGAGCAGATCGAAAATGTCGCGGTCCTTCAGCGGCACGGCAGGCAGCGGGTCGGAGCCCAGCCACATCTGCGCGGCCAGGCGCATGTATTCCTTCTGCACCGCTTCCAGCTCGGGGCTGGGCTCCATCTCGAACAGCGTGCTTTTCTTCAAGCGGCTGCGGCGGATGACGTCCAGATCGGGGAAGTGGGCCGACAGCTTGAGCCCCGTGCGGGCGTTGTACTTGTCGATCTGGTCGGTGTCCTTGCTGCGGTTGGCGATGACACCGCCCAAGCGCACGTTGTAGTTCTTGGCCTTGGCGCCGATGGCTTGCACGATGCGGTTCATCGCGAAGATCGAATCGAAGTCGTTGGCGGTGACGATCATGGCGCGGTCGGCGTGCTGCAAAGGCGCTGCAAAGCCACCGCACACCACGTCGCCCAACACGTCGAAGATGACCACGTCGGTGTCTTCGAGCAGGTGGTGCTCTTTCAGCAGCTTGACGGTCTGGCCGACGACGTAGCCGCCGCAGCCCGTGCCTGCCGGCGGGCCGCCGGCCTCCACGCACATCACGCCGTTGTAGCCGGGGAAGACGAAGTCCTCGGGCCGCAGTTCCTCGGAGTGGAAGTCCACCGTCTCCAGCACGTCGATCACGGTGGGCAGCATCTTCTTGGTCAACGTGAAGGTGCTGTCGTGCTTGGGATCGCAGCCGATCTGCAGCACGCGTTTGCCCATCATCGAAAACGCCGCCGACAGGTTGGAGCTGGTGGTGCTCTTGCCGATGCCGCCCTTGCCGTAGATGGCAAACACCTTGGCCGTGCCGATCTTCAGCTTGGGGTCTAGCTGCACCTGCATGCTGCCTTCGCTGTCGAGCTCGATGCCACGGTGCGGTGCGCCGCTCTTGCCGATGCGGTTGATGGAAATCTCTGCCAGGGTGCTCATGCTGCGACCTTCTCCGAAGGGGTTTCGAAGACACCTTCGAGGCGGTCTTCCAGTTCTTCGCCGGCGCGCCGCAGCGCTTCCAGCGTGGCTGCGTCAGGCTGCCAGTAATTGCGCTGCGAGGCTTCCAGCAGCCGGTTGGCGACCTTCGCCGACGCGGTGGGATTCAAGGCCGCCAGGCGCTCACGCATCGCGGGGTCGAGCATGAAGGTGTCGGTCAGCTGCTGGTAGACCCAGGGCTGCACCTGGCCTGTAGTGGCTGACCAGCCCAGCGTGTTGGTGATGTGCGTCTCAATCTGCCGCACACCTTCGTAGCCATGTTCCAGCATGCCTTCGTACCACTTGGGGTTGAGCATGCGGGTGCGCGTTTCCAGAGCCACCTGTTCTGACAGCGTGCGCACGGTGCCACCGCCGCCGCTGCTGCGGGTCTGGTCCCCGATGTAGACGGGTGTGGCGGTGTCGTCGCCTTGTGCATGCTTGGCGCGCTTGATGGCGCGGCTGATGCCGCCCAGCGTGTCGAAGTAGGTGTCGATGGTCGTCACGCCGAGTTCCACTGAATCCAGGTTCTGGAAAGCCAGCGCGACGTCGGTCAGCACATGCGTCAGCAGCTTGGGTTGCGCCACCGGCGTGCCGGCGCGGCCGTAGGCAAAACTTTTGCGGCGGGTGTAGGTCTCGGCCAGCTCGTCTTCGTCCTGCCAGCCGCCGTTGTCGACCAGCAGGTTGACGTTGGCGCCATACGCACCGTCGGCGTTGCCGAAGACACGCAAAGCCGCCGTTTCCAGATCACCGCCGTGTTCTGCCTGATAAGCCAGCGCGTGTTTGCGCACAAAGTTCTGCTCGACCGGCTCGTCGGCGCTGGCCGCCAGGAACGAGGCTTCGGCCAGCATCCGAATCTGCAGCGGCATCAGGTCGCGGAAGATGCCCGACAGCGTCATCACGACATCGATGCGCGGGCGCCCCAGTTCCTCCAGCGGCCGCAGCATCGCGCCGGCCAGCCGGCCATAACTGTCGAAGCGCGGCAGCGCACCCATCAGCGCCAGCGCTTGCGCGAGTGGCGCGCCTTCGGTCTTCAGGTTGTCGGTGCCCCACAGCACCAGGGCCACGGTCTCGGGCAGGCCATGGCCGTCGTCGGCGTGGCGCTGCAGCAGCGTTTGCGTCTGGCGCGCTGCGTCGCGCACGGCGAAGGCGCTCGGGATGCGAAACGGGTCGAAGCCGTGCAGGTTGCGGCCGGTCGGAAGCACGGCCGGGTTGCGCATCACGTCGCCGCCCGGGGCCGGCGGCACGAAGCGGCCGTCCAGCGCGCGCACGATACCGGCGACTTCGGTATCGGTGGCCATCAGGCGATTGGACTCGGCCAGCGCGGTCAGGCGCTGCACTGCGTCGGCGTTGGGCGGGCGGCCGGTCTGGGCCAGAGCGGCCTCTGGGCTGGCACCGGCGACGAGGGCTTCGATGGTGTCGCGGGCTATGCCTGCGGCATCGTCACAGTCGCACATCGCCACCAGCAGCTCGGTGCGCTCGGCGGCACTGGGTGCACGGCCGACCACATGCAGCCCGTGCGGGATCAACGTGTACTCGAGCTCCAGGATCTGCTCTGTCAAGCGTGCCAGTTGGCGCTCGGCCTGCTCGGCATCTGCGGCCCAGGCGGGCTCGGCTGCAGCGAGTTCCAGCGCCGCGGCTTGTGCCTGGATCATCACAATCAGATCGGCACGTTCGGCATGGGCATCGGGGTCCAGCGTGCGGCTGCGCGACAGCGAAGCCTTGAGGTCCAGCAGCCCGCGGTACAGCCCGGCTTCTGCCACCGGCGGCGTCAAATAACTTATCAACGTGGCGGCAGCACGGCGCTTGGCAATCGCACCTTCGCTGGGGTTGTTGCTGGCGTACAGGTAGAAGTTGGGCAGGTCGGCAATCAGGCGGTCGGGCCAGCAGCTGCCGGTCATGCCGCTTTGTTTGCCGGGCATGAATTCGAGGCTGCCGTGGGTGCCAAAGTGCAGCACGGCGTCGGCCTTGAAGTCCTCGCGCAGGTAGCGGTAGAAAGCGCTGAAAGCGTGTGTCGGTGCAAAGCCTTTTTCGAACAGCAGCCGCATCGGGTCGCCTTCGTAGCCCATGCCGGGCTGCACGCTGACCAGCACGTTGCCGCACTGCACGCCCAGCACGAAAAGATTGCGGCCGTCACTCAACTGGCGGCCCGGTGCCGGGCCCCAGGCGGCTTCGATGTCTTTCAACCAGTGCTCGCGCCGCACGTGGTCTGCTGCCGGGATCAGCGCGTGCACGTTGGCGTCAGCGCCGTACTTCTGGGCGTTGCCCTTGAGCAGGCTTTCACGCAGTGCGCCGAAGCTGGCTGGCAGATCGACCGTGTAGCCCTCGCGCTGCAAGCCCTTGAGCGTCTCGAACACGCTCTCGAAGACGCTCAAGTGGGCGGCAGTGCCGATGTTGCCGGCGTTGGGCGGGAAGTTGAAGATGACCAGCGCCAGCTTGCGCGCGGCGCGGGTGCTGCGGCGCAAAGCCACGATCTTGGCGACACGGGCAGCCAGCATGGCGGTGCGCTCGCTGCAGCCGTGCATGTCCAGCGTGTTGTCGTCGGCACCGAAGGTGCAGGCCTTGTGGCAGCCGGTGCAGGTGGTGCCGGGCGCGCCGCCGCGGCCGCCGAAGACGCTGGGGCCGGTGGCGCCGTCAAGCTCGGGGATTGCCACCATGATGGTGCTCTCAACCGGCAGCAGACCCCGCGCCGATGCGCCCCATTCGGTGATCGACTGGAACTCGACTGCGTGCGCGGCCAGGTAGGGTACGTCCAGCTGCGACAGCACTTCCTCAGCCGCCTGCGAGTCGTTGTAAGCTGGGCCGCCGACGAGCGAAAAGCCGGTCAACGACAGCACGGCGTCGACGGTGGCCTTGCCGTCCTGCATGAAGAAGCGCTCGATCGCCGGGCGTGCATCGAGCCCCGCGGCAAAAGCCGGCACGACCTGCAGGCCTTGCACCTCAAGCGCGGCAATCACGCCGTCGTAGTGGCGTGCGTTGCCGGCCAGCAGATAGCTGCGCAGCAGCAGCAGGCCGACGCGGCCGTTGGCACGCGTGCCCGGCACGATCTGCGGCAGGTCCTGCAGATCGCTGGACAGCCGGCCGCTGTGCGGGTTGGCCAGCCGCGGGTGGTACACGCCGAGCTCGGGGTATTCCACCGGCGGCGCCGCTGCCACCAGGCCGCACAGCACCGCGCGCGGGCCGGCGGCGTAGCGGTCGATCAGAAAGCGCACGAGATTGGCGACGTTGTCTTGCGAGCCGCCCAGCCAATACTGCAGCGTCAGGAAATAAGCGCGCACGTCCTGCGCGGTGCCGGGGATGTACTTCAGCAGCTGCGGCAGGCGGCGCAGCATCTTCATCTGCTTTTCGCCGCCGGTGGCGGGTTTGCCTTTGCCGTCGGCGCCGCTCTTGGGGCGCAGTTTTTTAAGCATCGCCATCGCGCCGCTGGCCGGCTTACTCATGTCGAACTTGCCCATGCGCGTGAGCTTGGCAATTTCACCGGCCGACATGGCACAGACCATCGCATCGCAGCCGTCACGGCGGGCCTGCAGTGCCGGCAGGATCGGCAGGAAGTGGTCTTCCATGAACAGCATCGTGCAGACCACGATGTCGGCGTCAGCAATGGCGGCGCGGCACTGGGCCAGCGCGCCGGGGTCGGCGGCCCAGTCGGCAGCCGCATGCAGGCTCAACTGCAGGCCCGGCATCTGCCGCACCAGGCCCGCACGCGCGCGCTCGGCGGCGCTGGCCAGGTGCGAATCCATCGTGATCAGCACGAAGCGCAGCGGGGTGGCCAGGGTCTGACGCTGCAGCCTGGCCGCAGACGTGACCGCAAACGTGGCCGCAGGGCGGCCCTCTTTATCAGCCGGCCCGGCGGCGGGCAGCTTGGCTGACAGTTCAGCGGCCGTAGTGAGCCTTGGCGTCATAAAGGGTCTCGACGGTGATGGTGGCCACGCCGCGCTCGCTGGCGAAACGCTCGGTGTTGCGGCGGGCTTTGCCGCGCACGAAAAACGGAATCTTCTGCAGCTCTTTGGTCGCGTCCGGCGCCCACTGCGCGAGCACGACGACGTTGCTGGCGGGCTGGGCCTGGGGCTCCAGATCAGCCGCGGTGTCGGCCGCGGGCTGCACCGGCTGCACAGACTGCGCAGACTGCGCAGCACCACCGGCGTGCGACAGATGCGAGGCCGCGGCGCCGTCGTGGAACTCGAAGTCGTCGCGGAACATCGTCAGCAGGTGTTCTTCCAGGCCCATCATCAGCGGGTGCACCCAGCTGTCGAACAGCACGTTGGCGCCTTCGAAGCCCATCTGCGGTGAGTAGCGCGCCGGAAAGTCCTGCACATGCATGGGGGCAGAGATCACGGCGCAGGGCACCCCCAGGCGCTTGGCGATGTGGCGCTCCATCTGCGTGCCCAGCACGAGTTCCACCTGCAGCTCGGCCACGCGGGCCTCGACGTCGAGGTAGTCGTCGGTAATGAGCGCTTCCACGCCGTACAGCTTGGCCGCCTCGCGCACTTCACGCGCGAACTCGCGGCTGTAGGTGCCCAGGCCCACGACAGTGAAGCCCATTTCCTGGTGCGCGACGCGGGCCGCGGCGATGGCATGGGTCGCGTCGCCGAATACGAATACCCGCTTGCCGGTGAGGTAGGTCGAATCGACCGAGCGCGAGTACCAGGGCGATCGGGAAAGCGCGTCCGGCAGCTCGGCATCGACCGGCAGGCCGGCCAGGGTGCGCACTTCCTTGATGAAGTCTTTGGTGGCGCCCACGCCGATGGGAATGGTGCGCGTGAAGGGCTGGCCGAACATGCGCTGCAGCCAGCTGGCCGCCTGGCCCGCGGTCTCGGGGTAGAGCACGACGTTGAAGTCGGCCTCGCCCAGGCGCG
>JAJAZC010000196.1 GCA_026785885.1 Rubrivivax sp. | reverse complement strand
CCGCCGGGCTGGCGTAAACGCCGGGGGGGGGGCAGGGGGTGCACGGGCGGGCGGGGGCGGGCGCCGGCGCGCAGCAGTTCGTGCAGGCCTGCGAAGCTGCTTCGGCTTGGCGGCTTGCCAGCACGCCGGCTCAACAGGCAGCAACAAGGCGCGTGCTGCGGCCCCGGCTGTAGCCCGCGACCGTGCGCAAATTAGACGCTGAGCTACGCGGGTTGGTGGTTCAGTCGCTGACTTGACCTGTGACTGGCGCTAAGCGTTGCGCTTTCGCCGCAAGGCTCGGCATGGGACGGCGGTGCTGTTTCATCAGGCGTCCTCAGGCGTCCTCAGGCGTCCGCAGGCAACCTCAGGCGTCCGCAGGCTCCGGATCAGGCCGGCCGCCTTCATCCTCCCAGGTCTGCACGCGCGGCGGCGGCGTGACGTTCTTGGTTGCTGCACGGCGGCCCAGCGTGCGCTGGTGCGTACGCGCCACCTGGCGAGCAGTGCCCACCAGCACGACAGCCAATGCCAGCCACAGCACGGTTTTCTCCAAAGTTTGCACCAGCGCCGGGTCGGCCGGGCGACCAGGGTATCGGCTGTCATGCGGGTCAGAGAACATGGTGTACATCGATCCAGTGAAATTGACGCCCTGACAGGGCAGATCAGAATTCTCGCTCCGAACGCGACGCCGGCTAGAGCCAGTTGCTGGGCTGCAAGCAGCGCGCCCAGACCAGGCCTGTAGCGCTATCGGTTTGATACAACATCGGCATTCGATACAAATGCCGATTCGCTGGTGTCTGCGAACAAAATGATGCCTTCGCCAGCGCTGCGATGCAGACAACAAGCACATCGTCCAGCCTGCCCGCCCCACGCGGTGCGGCTGTGTAACCCTCCAGGACTCCTCATGCCGCATGCACTGGTCGTCGACGACGACATCGACTCCGCCACCTCGATGCGGGCGCTCATCGCCGGCGAGCAGTTCACCGTGGCCATGGCGCACACGCTGCGCGATGCGCGGCGCCAGATCAGCTTGCAGCAGCCGGACATCCTGCTGCTCGATCTGCGCCTGCCGGACGGCAACGGCATGGATTTGCTGGCCGATCCGCAGCTGGTCGCCAACAGCGAGGTCGTGTTGTGCACCGGCCACGCCAATCTGGAGACGTCGATACAGGCTTTGCGCCTGGGCGCCGCCGACTACCTGGTCAAGCCGGTCAACCTGAAGCAGCTGCAGGGCGTGCTGTCGCGCATCATGAAACCGGCCACGCTGAAGGCCGAAGTCGATGACCTGGCGGCCAACCTGGACAGCAGCGGCCACTTCGGCCACCTGTGGGGCAAGAGCGCGCCGATGCAGCGCATCTACGAGCAGATTAGCCGCGTGGCCGGCACCAGCGTCACGGTGTTCATCACCGGTGAAAGCGGCACCGGCAAAGAAGTCGTGGCGCAGACCGTGCACGACATCAGCCGCCGCCGCAAGCGCCCCTTCCTGGCAGTCAATTGCGGCGCCATCAGCCCCAACCTGATCGAAAGCGAAATCTTCGGCCACGAGAAGGGCAGCTTCACGGGAGCCGAGCGCCAGCACCAGGGCTTCTTTGAGCGGGCCAGCGGCGGCACGCTGTTTCTGGATGAGATCACCGAGATGCCGCCGGAGCTGCAGGTCAAGCTGCTGCGCGTGCTGGAAAGCGGGCGCTTCATGCGCGTGGGCAGCACCGTCAGCCAGGAGGCCGATGTACGCATCATCGCCGCCACCAACCGCTTGCCGCTGCAGGCGGTGGCGATTGGCAAGCTGCGTGTAGACCTGCTGTACCGGCTCAATGTTTTTCCGATCGAGCTGCCGCCGCTGCGCGATCGCCTAACCGACGTGCCGCTGCTGGCCACGCACTTTCTTACCGCCATCAGCGAGCAGGAAGGCGCGTCGCGCCGCTTCACGCAGTCTGCACTGACGCAGCTGATGGCCTACCCCTGGCCCGGCAACGTGCGCGAGCTGCGCAACGCCGTGCAACGCGCCTACGTGATGGCGCAGGGCGACCTGATCGACGACGCCTGGCTGCCACGTGCCGATGGCAGCCCGGTGGGTACAGCGCGGCAGCCATCGGCAGCCCTGCCAGCGGCTGCATCGGCACCGCTGACGGGCGCCGTGGCACCAATGGGCACCGAGCCGGCCGCGGCCTTGGCGTCGAATGCAGCCGCAGGCGCGGTAGCTTCGTCTGTGCCTGCCATGGCGAGCAATGTGGACGACAGCATCGTGCTGCCCATCGGCACGTCGATGGCGCAGGCCGAGCGTGTGCTGATGCTGGCCACGCTGCGCCACTACAACCACCACAAAGAGCGCACCGCGGCCGTGCTCGGGATCAGCCTGAAGACGCTGTACAACCGGCTCAAGGAGTACGCGGCCGAAAGCGGTACGCCAGTGGATGTGGGCGACGCGCCTGGCCGCCGTGCGGACTGAGCCGGCCTGCACAGCCGGCCGCTGGCGGTCTGCCTTGGCGGATGGGTCCGTGGCCTCCTGTCCGACAGGCAGCCGCGCCCGCGGCTGATCGGCTTCGCACCGTGCGCTTCTTATCGTCGGTGCTCTGGCCTGTACGGCCTCCCAACTGAGGAAGATCATGAATACCAAGCTGCAACGCTCCACGATCCTGATGTCTTTGCTGGCCAGCGCCGCTTTGCTAGCGGCTTGTGATCGCAACGAACAAGCCCGTGTCGAGCAAACCGGCGCGACTACGGCCACCAGTGCCGAGCGCGCAGGCGCCGCAGTCAAGGAAGCCGGTCGTGACGCCAGTCAGGCCGTTGGCAACGCAGCCGACGCAGTGGCCAACAAGTCGGGCGATGTCGCCATAACCACGGCGGTCAATGCCCGCCTGGCTGCTGACGAGCGTTTAAGCGCGCTCAAGATCAACGTAGACACGGTCGGCGGCAAAGTCGTGCTGCGCGGCACGGCGCCCGACACGGCATCGCGCACGCGGGCCACCGAGCTGGCACGCGCCGTTGACGGTGTCAGCGACGTCACCAACGAGTTGAGCGTGCAGCCGAGCCGCTGATCTGCAGACGAAGAGGTGGGTTGAGCGGACTCCGTGTTCGCTCAGCCGCTTTCCCGCTTTGGAGTGAGGAGCGTTCTATGCGCAATGTCGTAGGGCATTTCTTACACCCCGACGTGGCAACGGCGTCTGACGCGGTGTTTTGCGTCTGGGCACAGTCGGATTCACTGCCTCAGTCAGCCGCCGCTCAACATGCCGCCAATGCGCCGGGTTATTCTGGCTCCGCTCCTATGCAACCGCTGCGCACTTTCATTGTTGAAGACAGTCCGATCATTCTGGACAACCTGATCGCGACTCTCGAAGAGATGGCGCCGGTGCAGGTGGTCGGAAATGCACCCGATGAGGAAAGTGCGATGCGTCGGCTGACGCAACTGCAGGGCGAGGTGGATCTAGTAATCATCGACGTGTTCTTGAAGTCCGGCTCGGGCTTGGGCATCCTGCGCGGTGCGACGCGGCACGGCCTGCGTGCCAAACGCGTGGTGCTGACCAATTACGCGACTTCGGACATGCGGGATAAATGCAAGGCACTCGGAGCCGATCGTGTCTTCGACAAATCCAACGATCTGGATGATCTGCTCGCCTATTGCGCGCGCTTGGCTGAAGGGCACGAGACCACGCCCGGCAATCTCAACTAGGTCTTTCGCTGCGCGATCAGCGCCAGCGGCGGTTACTGGATCAGCCCGTTTTTGAGCGCGTAGTAGGTCAGGTCGCTGTTGGATGCCAACACCATCTTCTCCATCACCCGCGTGCGGTAAGTCGACACGGTCTTGACGCTCAGCGACATGCTTTCCGCCATATGGCCGATCGTTTCGCCTTTGGCCAGGCGCAGGAAGACTTGGAATTCGCGTTCGGACAGCAATTCGTGCGGGGCTTTCTGGCCCGGCCCGGCCAGATCGGCAGCCAGCCGTTCTGCCACACCCGCGGTGATGTAGCGCCTGCCCAGCGCCACCGTGCGAATGGCCTTGACGATCTCCTCCGGCTCGCAGTCCTTGGCCAGATAGCCGGCGGCGCCCTGACGTAACAGCGTTGTGGCGTAGTGCTCTTCGGGGAAGCTGCTGAGGATCAGCACGGCCAGTTGCGGCGCGCGGGCCTTGATGGCCTGCAGCGCATCGACCCCGCTTTGTCCGGGCATGTTGATGTCCAGCAAAATGACGTCGGCCAGTTCTTGTCGCACGACGTCCATGACCTCGCGCGCGCTGGCACATTCGGCGACGATGCGGAAGTCGACCTGCTCGCCCAAATATTGGCGCAAGCCGGCGCGTACGAGCGCGTGGTCATCGACGATGGCAATTCGGATCATGGTGCTGCTCCAGGCGCCTCAGTGGCGCATCAAATTATGAAGACCGTGGCCCGACCGCTGTTTCAATATCTGCGCAGCAGCGCCTGGCGGCTGCCGTTTGCGGTTTTGGCTGCGCTGGTGATTCTGGCCATCAACGAGGTCGCGTATGACGGCTCGACCGACGCGCTGGAAAGCGTGGGCCAGCGCGCCTCGGCGCGCACGCAGATTCAGCTGGCCTGGCGCGCGCTGATCGACGCTGAAACAGGCCAGCGCGGCTACCTGTTGACCGGGCGCAAGGAGTACCTGGAGCCTTACCACAACGCCATCACCAGCGTCGATGAAGCGATGCAGTGGCTCGGCCGCTACTACGCTGGCGACGCCGCAGGCGGGCCGATGTTGCAGACCATGAAAAAAGCGAGTGACGTCAAGCTGTCGGAGTTGGCGACAACGCTGAATATGCACGCTGAAGGCGCAGAGTCGGCCTGGCGCGAACTGGTGCTGACCGACATCGGCCGAGAGCAGATGGACGCCTTTCGCCTGGCCGCCAGCCAGTTGCTGACACTGGAGACGCAGCGCGTGGCGGCCGAGCGGCGCGGCATCTTTTCGACGCTGCGCGCGGGCCGCATCGGTGTCGGCGCGATGACGCTGCTGGGCTTGCTGGCGCTGTTCCTGTTTCTGCGCCAGACACTGGCACTGGACCGCTCGCAGCGCGATCACGCCGACGCCATGCAGGCAGAGCGCGACCGCTTGCAGGCCGAAGCCACGCTGCGCACGGCCGATCTCACCGAGCTGGCGCGACACCTGCAGACCGCGCGGGAAGACGAGCGCAGCCGCCTGGCGCGCGAGCTGCACGACGAATTGGGCGCGCTGCTGACGGCAGCCAAGCTCGACACGGCCCGCTTGAAGCGCGCCATCGGCCCACCCACGGCCGATGTACAGGAGCGGCTGAACCACCTCAACGATTCCATCAACCGGGGCATCGAGCTCAAGCGCCGCATCATCGAAGACCTGCGCCCATCGTCGCTGAGCAACCTGGGGCTGGTGGCCGCACTCGAAATTTTGACCCGCGAACACGCTGCGCGCAGCGAAGCGGCGTTGAAGGCAGAGCTGGAGCACGTAAGCCTGAGCCCCGCGGCGCAGATCACCGTCTACCGCTTGGTGCAGGAAGCGCTGACCAACATCAGCAAATACGCGCGCGCACGGCAGGTGCAGGTCAGCTTGCTGCCGCAGTTGCAGGATGGGCGCGCCGGCGCCACCGTGGCGGTGCGCGACGACGGCGTCGGTTTCGACCTCGGCGTGCGCCGTAACAGCACGCACGGCCTGATGGGCATGCGCTACCGCGTCGAAGCCGAAGGCGGCACGATGCGCGTGTTGTCGCAACCGCAGCAGGGCACGTGCATCGAAGCCTGGCTGCCGGTGCTGCCGGTGCTGCCGGAGCCGGCTGACGGCGACGACGCAGTGGATGGTCCGCGCGCAGGCTTCGATCCCGGCGCGGGTGCCCCGGCACCCGCCACTCGCGTGGGCTGAGTCCGACAGCGCGCACACCGGCTGTCCGACACGGTCGCACGGCCGGCCCCGATGCCGGCGGCCAGGGCGGGCCGGCACATTGCGTGCTCTGGTGAGCACTGGCGGCCTTGTCAAGGCCGTGCAGCCTGCAACACCTTCAAAAAGGAGCCCTTCCATGAGCCGTTCCCAAGACCCCAATGACGATATTGCCGATCGCGTCAGCAACGGTGTCCATGCCGGCCGCCGCAGCGTCAGCCGCACCATCGACGACATCGCCGACACGATGGCCGATTGGCGCGACAAAGCCGCACCCAGCGCCTCACGCTTGAGCGAGCGTGCTGCAGACGCAGCCCGCGACGGCGCGGACTGGATGCGGGACCGCAGTGGTCGCATGCGCCAGAGCGTGGGCCGCGCGTCGGACCGCACGGTCGGTTACGTGCGTGACGAGCCGGTGCGCTCGGTGATGATGGCCGTGGCTGCCGGCACCTTGCTGTATGCGCTGATGCGGATGCTGCGCAGCCGTGGCGACGACTGATCTGACACTGTCGGATGCGGAGGCGGCAGATGCCGCCCGATCCCACACACAGTCAGCCGGGGTGCGCTCAACCGAGCCACCCAGACCGCTGCACCACCGGCCTGCCGAGCTGTCTGCCGAAGCCGCAGCGCGGCTCGGTCTGGCCCGCCTTTTTGCTGATCTATACGGTGCGCTACAGGCATTGTTCGTGCAGCGCCCGCTCGCGGCACGGCGCCGCCGCACGGTGATTCAGCGGCGCCTGTTATTGGGTCTTGAACTGATTAGCAAGCTGGAGGAGCAGATACTGTTCCCCGCGCTGGCCGATGCAGAACCCGGTTGGGCCGATGAAATCGACAAGGCCCAGCGCGAAGTGGAATTGCTGCGTGATGTGTCCACGCTGAGCGGCCGCACCACGGCTGGCAACCGCGACGCCAGCATGGCCGTGCTGGAAGGTCTGGCGGTGCTGCATCTGACGCGGGTCGATACCTTGCTCAAGCGCCACGGTGCCGACACAGTGCCGTGGGTCGCGCTGGAGATCGAGGTACGCGGATTGCTTGGACGCTGGCAGGTCGAGGTTCGCCACGACGGTGAAGTCGAAGACGAAGACCGCGATCCCGTGGGCTTGCCACCGCAAGGGGCCAGCCGTAGCCACGAAAGCGCCGCATGAAGATCGAGCCCCAGAGCTGCCCCGATTGGCGCGATCTTGCGCACCGGTTGCACAGCCATCGCGTGGCCATGCTGACGTTGCTGGAGGCTTCTTCTGCGCTCACCAGTCGGCCGATGACGCCGTTGGAGATGGACGGCAATGGGGCAATATGGATCATGGCCTCGCGTGAGGCGATGCAGCGCCAGATGGTGCGGGGCCGAAGCCCCGCGCCGGTCAATCTGGCGTTCATGGGCCATGGTGAGGGTGACTACGTGTCGATAGCCGGACATGCTGAATGGATCGACGACGCGCAGCGCAAGCGCGAGTTGTGGAGCGCGACTGGCCGGCCCTGGTTCGACGGCCCGATGGATCCAGACCTGGTGCTATTGAAGGTCACGCCGTTGCGCGCTGAGATATGGGACGGCCCCGACAGCGTGGTCACGCATACGCTGGCTACAACCGCCGCAGCGGCCCCCGGGCGTGAGCTCGGCGTGGGCCGCAAGGACATGACTGAGATCGGGTGGCAGCGCCGACCGGCGCACAGCTAGGCTTGACGGGTGCGGGCACCCGCCGCGGTGGGCACGGCCAGCGGCAGAGTCGCTTCGATTCGCGTGCCGTGCCCGGGTGCCGACGTGATGTGCAGCCCGCCGCCCGCGGCCTCGACGCGGTAGCGCATGCCCATCAGGCCGTGTGCACTGCGTCGCGGGGCCTGTGGGTCGAAGCCGATGCCGTCGTCCTGCACGCACAAGTGAGCGGATGTACCTTCGGCGCGCAACGTGATGCTGATGCAGCGCGCCTTGGCGTATTTGGCAACGTTGGTCAGCGCTTCCTGCACCAGCCGGTATGCGGTGATTTGCGCGTTGTCTGCCAGCGTCAGCTCCGCGAGCTGCCGGTTCACAGTCACTCCCGCGAGCTCGGCGAAATCGCGTGCTTGAATCTCGAGCGCGGCGGCCAAGCCCAGATTGATCAGTGACGACGGGCGAAGGTCTTCGATGATTCGGCGCTTGAGCGAGATGCCCTGATCGATGGCCTGCGACAGGTGATTCAAGCGCGCCTGGGCTTCGGCCGCTGCAGCGCTGGGCCCCAGGTCCCGGCGCAGGCGAAGCACGTTGAGCTTGGTGGTGGTGAGCAAGGCGCCCAGCTCGTCGAGCAGATCGTGCGCCAGGCGGCTGCGCTCATCCTCGCGTGCCGTCTGCAGGTGGCGCGCCAGTTCGGTCAGGTCTTCGGTGCGGCGCTGAATGTCGGCTTCCAGGCGCTCACGTTCGCGCAGCAAAGCATCCGCATGGCGCTGGCTTTCACCGTCGACCCGCTGGCTTTGGCGCAGCACCAGCAGTATTGCGGTCAAGGCCAGCAGAGCGCAGAAGTGCACGCCGATGCGACGCGTGCTCAAGGTCGTGAAGACATCTTGCCGGCCGCTGGCGATCAACTGCCGCTCGGCTTGCCACAGCTGGGTGCTCAGCTGGCGCACGGCTTCGGTGTCGGCCGGGTTGTCGTCGTCCAGCAAACCCGGGGCCGGTGTGCCGCCGCCGGCTGCTTCGTGGCGCTGCAGCGTTGCGGTCAAAGTGTGTAGTCGGGCCTGTGTGCGCTGGCGCAGCACGGTGGCCAGCGATTGCCGCTCGGGGCCGTCTTCGGCCAGATGGCGGTCCAGCCAGTCCAACGCGCGCAGCACATCACCGGCAGCTTCTTCGTAGGGGCTGAGGTAGTCGCGCCGCCCGGTCAGCAAATAGCCGCGCTGGCCGGTCTCAGCATCCAGCAAGCGGCGCAGGACGAACTGGATTTGAACCGTCGCATCGGTACGCTCGCGCAACCGCGCCAAGGCCTGTACGGATTGCTGGTAGCCGGCTTCGTTGAGCATCAACACCACCAGCACCGCGGCAACGGCCAGCGGCCACGCCAGCCATCGGCGCTGCAGCCGTTGCAGCCACAGCGGCGCGATATCCAACACACGTCGTGTCCGGCTGCCCGGCCCTTGGCCGGGCCGCCGGCGCTGCGTGCTCACCGCGCCCCATGGGCAGCGCTTTGCGTTGGTGGCCGCAAGCCGCGGGGGAGGGGCTGGGGCAATGGGCCGGACGGCGCGGGG
>JAJAZC010000195.1 GCA_026785885.1 Rubrivivax sp. | reverse complement strand
GCGGTCGGCGGGTACATCGACTTCCCTGCGCTGCTCGGGCATGCGGCCCGCGGCCAACTCGCTTCGTTCGCTTGCGCTCAGCTTGGCTCAAACAAGGGCCCGCGAGTCAGGGGTCGAGGCGCGCTGCGCGCGCTGGCCACATGCCCTGCACTGCTCGGCGCCACACAGGCGCGCCACGGCGTGCCCGAACCCACCTTTGCTGCAACCACGGTGGCGTCTAAGAGGCGTGGCCGTCACCGCCAGCGTGACAGCTCTCAGAGATCTGGACTGCCACTACGGGTGCCAGAGCGGCGGGTGGTGCTGGGCAGGGGGCGACTGGTGGTGCGCCGAGCAGCGCAGCCTTCGGGTCGGCGCGCGCAGCGCGCATCAACAGCATGCTCGCGGCAGGTGTCTGAGCGGAGCTGCGCGCGGCGAACGTAGCGAGTTGGGCCGCGCGACACGGAGGTGAGTAGTGCAGGGAAGTCTGCGTACCCGCCGACCGCCCCACTCGGAGCCCCCCTGCCGAATACCACCCGCCGCCCCGCGTTTGCCGTCGAGAAGCCGCATTGCGAGTAACTCAGCCGCCCGCAAACCGGCTACTGCAGTCAGGCAACTTCAATCTCTGCTGCGCACCCTGATCGCACGCCGCAATCCGTCGGCCCGCGGACTTAGCAGTGCCGGCAGGCTGGGCAGCTCGCGGCGGTCGCCTTCCAGAAAGCGCCCCATCAAGCGCAGGCGCCGGCTGCGCACGCAGGCGTTGCGCACGGCAATCAACACCGGCACGGCGATCAACGCGCCGGTGATGCCCCACAGCCAGCCCCAGAACATGACCGACAGAAACACCGAGATCGGGCTCAGCGCCAGGCGGCGGCCGACGATCCACGGGCTGAAGATGTTGCTTTCAACGGCGTGGATAAAGACAAAGGCCGCCAGCGGCAAGAACATGCGCCCGCTGTCGTCGAACGTTGTGATGCCCGCCAGCAGCAGCAGGGCCATCACGATCAAGGGCCCGATGTAGGGAATGAAGCACAGCGCGGCTGCCAGCACGCCCCACAGCGTAGGGTTGGGCAGACCGATGGCCCACAACGCCAAGCCGGTCAGCGCACCGGCGGCGGCATTGATGATGCCCAGCGACACCAGGAAGCGCCCGATCTCGCGCTGCGCGGCGCGCACGCCGCCCAGCAACAGTGCGCGTGTGCGGCGGCGAGGAATTGCCTGCACACAGCGCGACAGCATCCAGTGCTCGGACGCCAGCAGGAAGTACAGCAGGATGACCGTTGCCGACATCTGCACACCAAACGACAGACTGCTACTCAGCAGCTTGCCACCCAACGCCAGGCCTTCGTTGGTCAGCCGGTCCTTGATGGGGTCCTGCGGGGGCGGTGGCGGTGCGGCTGGCGGGAGCAGGTTCGCAGTGCGCCGTGCCAATGACACAGGCGGAGCAACCGGCGTCGATGCGGTAGCGCCCGAAGCACCGGCAGATCCGGCAGAAGGCGGCGGTGCCAACGCCGGCACGCTGGAGCGCACCCGATCCAAATGCGCCATCAGGCGTGACAGCGTTACCGGCAACTCGTCCCACCATTGCGCTGCCGATGGCGCCAGACTACCGGCCAGCGGCACAGTGCTGCCCAGCAGCGCCAACACCACGATGGCCGCGCCGAGTACCTCGGGCAACCCCAGCCGTCGCAACGCACGCACCAGCGGGGCCAGCACAAACGTCAGCACGATGGCCCCCAGCACGGGGGCCAACAGCGGCTGGGCTTCGCGCACCGCGAAGATCAGCGCGACGATGAAAAGACCGCGTGTGGCCCACGAAGTCCGTGCCGCGGGGGCAGCGAGCGGAGTCGTGGCCAAGGCGCGGTCCGGGTTCGGTCGGGTTGGCGCGAGAAAAGCGGCGGGGCGGCGGCCGAAAGGTCAGTCAGTTGCGGCCGCGTCTACCCCGACGTCAGTCATGCGCAGCAGCTCAGGGGCGCTCGCCGAAGCGGCCTTGCGGATCCGAGAACAGCACCTCAACGCGGCGGTTCTGCTGGCGTCCGGCAGCGGTGTCGTTGCTGGCCACCGGGTGGGATTTGCCGTGGGCGCGCAACTCGATGCGGCCGGTCTCGACACCCGAGCTGACCAGCGCGCGACGGAATGCTTCGGCGCGGCGCTGCGACAGCTCCATGTTCAGCTCATCGCTGCCCTGGCTGTCGGTAAAGCCTTCAATCAGCACGCGGCGCTCGGGATACTGCCGCAGCACATTGGCCAGCTGCTGCACGTTGCGCTGCGCGCCCGGCTGCAAATCGGCGCGGCCGGTCGAGAAAAACACGTCGCCTAGAGTCACGACCATGCCGCGTTGGGTGCTGCGGGCCTGCAGCGTCTGCAGGTCACGCTCCATGGCAGCACTACGCTCGGCCTGCTGGGCCAATTGCTGGCGCGCGGCTTCGGCCTCACGACGGGCTTGCTCGGTCTGCTGTTGAGCCGTCGCAACCTGGCCTTGCGCGGATTGCGCAGAAGCCTGCGCTGCACTGGCGTTGCGGCGCGCGGCCTCGACCTCGCGGGTGCGGGCTTCCAGGCGCACGCGCTCACGCTCGCTGCCGGCTTGCTGCAGGCGCTCTTCGTTTTGAGCTTGCTGTGCGATGGCCAGCGTCGTCTCCGCGCGGCGCTGTGTGAGATACGACAAGTGCTGCGTTTCCTCGCGGTCCCGGTTGTCGGCCCAGGCCGACTCTGCGCGCCGCAGGGCTTGCTGAGCACGCTGCAACTCCACCGACGCGCTGCGCGCGGCGTAGGGGTTAGAGCTGGCCTGGCTGACGACCGTGCGAGCAGCCTCCAGGTCGGGGTTGCCCGGCGGGGTCGTCTGGCAGGCGCTGAGCGCCGCGGCCAGTGCCGCAACGGCGGCAGAACGGGTAAGGGTGGTCATGGCAAAAGCTCCTGGGTCTTCTTGTGATTCGGCACGTGCATTACGGCGTGCGCGGGGTACCTGACGGCGACACCGGGGTCGTCGTTGCGGGGCCGCCGCCGGTGGACGCGCGGTTGAGCTCTTCGCGCAGGGTGCGCAAGCTGGCGTCGACTTCAGCCACCGCCCGTTTTGAGCGTTCCGAGGCGGCCATGGCGCGCGCTAGTTGAGCGTCTGCTTCGGCTTGCTCAGCCAGACGAACGGCTTCCTTGTTCTTGCCGGACTGCGCCAGAGCGCGGGCGCGCTCGAGCTTTGTGCGGGCGTTGTTGAGCTCAGCAGCAGCCAGCTCCGAAGCGCCCGACGAGCGCGCGGCTTCATACGACGAGGCACTCGCGGCCAATGCAGCGGTGGCGGGCGGGTCGCTGGCGCAGGCCGCCAGGGCCCCCGCGCAAAGCAGCGGCGCCACGAGGCGCAGTGCGGCCGGCAACGTAGGTCTGATGGCTGAATTCATGATCACCTCGAATAAAAAAATGGGCGAACTGCGGCAACCGCCGCAGCCGCTGGGGCAGTCAATGGCGGCGAATTACTGCGCCGGACGCACAACTATGTTGTTCTGCACACCCTTGACGTCAGGCACGGCACGGGCCATCGACCCGGCGCGGTCCTTTTCGGTCTGCGTAGTGGCAAAGCCCGAGAGCTGCACCATGCCCTTCAACGTTTCGACGCCAATACGCATGGCGCTGACACCCGGGTCTTCGGCATAGCGGGTCTTGACGCGTGTAGTGATGGTTGCGTCGTCGACGTATTGCCCAACGCTGCTTTGCCCACTAGTCACGGCACAGCCGGTGGTTGCAACAGCACCGAAGGCCACCACGGCGGCCAGGATGATCGTCTTCATTGCTTCTTCTCCTTGAGGGGTTGGGTCCGATGCACGACCTGGCAAACACCGCTCCCGCTTGTCGACGGGGGTTGGGCATGGGCCTTGCCACCGATGATTTGCAACCCCCTTTCAACCGAAGCGAAAGCGCGTTTCACCATGGCCACCCGCAAAACCTCAGCGTCTTCAGAAGCCCGCGCTACGTCAGCCAAAGCGGCAAATCGCCCGTCGGCCTCACGTCCGACG
>JAJAZC010000194.1 GCA_026785885.1 Rubrivivax sp. | reverse complement strand
TCCAGCGCCTGCACCAGCACCACTTGGCGTGCTTCGTCTTCGGTCATCGGCGCAATGTAGCGCCGGTGTCGTGACGTCCACTGCAGCCGGGGCACTGCGGCTACGCCAGCGCCCGCCCGATCAAGATCTTCTGCACCTCCGACGTGCCCTCGTAAATCTGGCACACCCGCACATCGCGGTAGATGCGCTCGACCGGGAAGTCGCTGACGTAGCCATAGCCGCCGTGGACCTGGATCGCGTCGCTGCAGACGCGCTCTGCCATCTCGCTGGCAAACAGCTTGGCCATCGCGGCTTCTTTGAGGCACGGGCGGCCGGCGTCCTTCAGGCTGGCGGCGTGGTGGATCATTTGCCGCGCAACCTCGATCTGCGTGGCCATGTCGGCCAGCTTGAACTGCACCGCCTGGTGGTTGAAGATCGTCTGGCCGAAGCTCTTGCGCTCTTTGCTGTAGCTGAGCGCAGCGTCGAAGGCCGCACGCGCCATGCCGACCGCCTGACTGGCAATGCCGATGCGGCCGCCTTCCAGGCCGCTAAGCGCGATCTTCAGCCCCATGCCTTCTTCGGCCAGCCGGTACGCGGCCGGCACGCGGCAGTTGTCGAACAGGATTTGCGCCGTATCGCTGGCGTGCTGGCCCAGCTTGTCCTCCAGCCGCGCCACCGTGTAGCCGGGTGTCGTGGTCGGCACGACGAAGGCGCTGATGCCCTTCTTGCCGGCGGTTTTGTCCGTCACCGCCATGACGATGGCGACATCGGCGTTCTTGCCGCTGGTGATGAACTGCTTGACGCCGTTGATGACGTAGTCGTCGCCGTCGCGCACGGCCGTCGTCGTCAGGCCGCCGGCTTCGCTGCCCACGTGCGGCTCGGTCAGGCAGAAAGCGCCGAGCATGGTGCCGCGTGCCAGCGGCGCCAGGAATTGCTGCTGTTGATCAGCGTTGGCGTACGCCATCAGGATCGAGCACACGGGGCAGTTGTTGACGCTGACCACGGTGCTGGTGGCCCCGCAGCCGGCCGCGATTTCTTCCAGGATCACGGCCAGCGCCAGATAGTCCATCCCCGCCCCGCCCTGCTGTTCCGGCACGGCCACGCCGTAACAGCCCAGCGCCGCCAGGCCCTGCAATGCAGCGCGCGGAAACTCGTGCCTCTTGTCCCAGCTGGCAGCGTGCGGCGCGACGTGGTCCTGCACATAGCTGCGCACGGCGTCCTGCACCGCTACGTGGTCATCGCTCAACAGCATGCTGGGCCTCGCAAAACGGCAGCACGGCGCGTCACCATTGCAGCGGCTGGCCGTCGTGGTTGATGAAACGGCCGTTGTCGGCCTCGGTCAGTGAGTCCAGCACGCGGCACAGGTCAGCCACGCTGGTCGTTACGTCGATGTCGGCGCGGCTGCCGCCCATGTCGGTCTGCACCCAGCCCGGGTGCAGCGCCACGCACACGGCGCGGCCGGCCAGCACCAGCGACACGTCTTTCAACACCGAGTTCAGCGCCGCCTTGGATGCGCGGTACAGCCAGCCGCTGGGCGTGGCGCGCAGCCCGATCGAGCCCATGCGCGAGGAGATCACGGCCAGCCGCGCGCCGGGCGCCAGCACATCGGCAACCTGCGGCAGCACGCGCATGGCGCCCAGCACGTTGGTGTGCATCACGGCGTTGAAGTCCTCGCGTGTCGGCGGCTGCAGGCCCGCAGTGCTGGGGCCGTAGACCCCGGCGTTGTAGACCACGGTGTCGAAGCGCTCGTGGTCGATAGGCCAGGCCAGCGCGCTGGTGCCCGAGGCACCGGCCACATCCAGCCGCAGCGCCCGCGCGCCCAGCGCCTGAATGCGCGCCAGGCCTTCGGCGTCGCGTGCCGTGGCGGTGACGGCGGCGCCGGCCTGGCGGTACTGGCGCACGAGTTCCAGCCCGATGCCACGTGACGCGCCGATGATCAATACCTGCTTCACGCGGCAGCCTGCCGCGGCGCCACGAGCCGCCATGCGATCAACCGCGTGACGTCGAGCCGATCGGCCGACGCCGTGCGACGCCCAGCGCTCAACGGTGAGCGATCAGGCTCCACCACAGCCCGAAGGCCGGCGCTCGATGGCAGGATGTCAAGCCTCACATCAGCTCGACGGTCATCGCGGTCGCCTCACCACCGCCGATGCACAACGCTGCAATGCCGCGGCTCTTGCGCTGCTGTCGCAGCGCGCCCAAAAGCGTGACGACGATGCGCGCGCCGCTGGCACCGATCGGGTGGCCCAGGGCACAGGCGCCGCCGTGCACATTGACGATCTCGTGTGGCAGCTCGAAGTCGTGCATCGCAGCCATCGTGACGGCGGCAAAGGCCTCGTTGATCTCCCACAGCTGCACGTCCGTTGCGGCCCAGCCGGCGCTCTTGAGCGCTTTGCGGATGGCACCGGCCGGTGCGGTGGCAAACCACTGCGGCTCTTGCGCATGCACGGCGTGGCTCGCGATACGCGCCAGCGGCTGGCAGCCGTGCGCACGGGCGGTACTCTGGCGCATCAGCACCAGCGCGGCAGCACCGTCGCTGATGCTGGACGCATTGGCCGCGGTGATGGTGCCGTCCTTCTTGAATGCGGGTTTGAGCGACGGGATCTTGTCCAGCCTGGCCTTGAAGGGCTGCTCGTCAAACTTGATGATCGTGCCGCCGCTGCCGCTGCTGCTGGGCCTGGCGGGCAGCGTCACCGGCGCCATCTCCCAATCGAAGCGACCGTCTTCGTTGGCTGCCTTGCTGCGTGTCGTGGAGGCCACGGCGAATTGGTCCTGGGCCTCACGCGTGAAGCGGTATTTGTCGACACACTGCTCAGCAAATACGCCCATCGCCTTGCCGCGTTCGTAGGCGTCTTCCAGGCCGTCCATTGCCATGTGGTCGAACAGTTGCGCAGCGCCGTACTTCACGCCGCGGCGAGCGAACATCAAATGCGGCGCGTTGCTCATGCTTTCCATGCCGCCGGCCACCACCACCTGTGCGCTGCCGGCGGCCAGCATGTCGTGCGCGAACATGACCGCGCGCATACCGCTGCCGCACATCTTGGACAGCGTCACCGCGCCCGCGCTGTCTGGCAGACCGGCTCTGCGCAACGCCTGCCGCGCCGGCGCCTGGCCCTGGCCGGCCATCAGGCAGTTGCCCAGCAACACCTCGTCGACGGCATCACCCGGCATGCCGGCGCGCTCGACCGCGGCGCGCATGGCAACAGCGCCCAGCTCCCATGCGGCCAGCGACGACAGATCGCCCAGCAGGCCGCCGATCGGCGTGCGGGCGGCGGAGACGATGACGATGGGCTCGCTCATGGCGGTGTCCTCGGGGTAGCGTGTCGATGGTTTGCGCTGCGCCAGATCATGCCAGGGCCGCTGGGAAAGCAAGCTTTTGCCGACTCGACCAAAGATGCTTTCAATCTGGCAGACAAAGCAGCCGAAATCGCTTGTTTTAGCTATGACAGCAAGACGCACACCATCTCGCAGATGGAAGTGCAGGCAATTACCCATTACGAGCATCCAAGCCACTTTGAGCCGCTGCTGCCCAGCGCGCGGGTAATGGGCCCGCTACTAAAGCGCGCCGGCGACCTGACCCGCGCCGCCACGGCGCTCGGTGCATCCGTTGGAACATCAGCCGGCGCGCAGACGGAACTGCGCACCTTGCTGCGCAGCATGAGCTCCTACTACACCAACCGCATCGACGGTGAACACACGCGGCCGAGCGACATCGAGCGCGCTTTGCAGCAAGACTTCTCTGCCAACGCCGATCTGGCACGCAAACAGCGCCTGGCCGTGGCGCACATCCGGACCGAAGCCGCCTGCGAGGCCGAGCTGACTGCCCGTGCCGACCAGGGGTACGAGGTGGGCCGCCTGCTCTACACGCCAGACGCGCTGCGCTGGCTGCATGGCCGGCTCTTCAGCCCGCTGGACGCTGTCGACTTGATGCTGGCCGATGGCAGCAGCATGGAGCCTGGGGCGTTTCGCCAGCGTGCCGTGGCCGTCGGGCGAGATGAAGCGGCGACGGTGGCATCCCTGCCCCTGTTCCTGGCGCGCTGGCACCAGGTGTATGCCGGCGTGATGCGCGGTGAAGAAGCGGTGGTGGCGCTGGGCGCCGCGCACCACCGCCTGGCGTGGATGCATCCGTTTCTGGATGGCAACGGCCGCGTGGCGCAGCTGCACACCCACCCGGCTTTGCACACGGCCGGCCTGACGCAGGGCCTGTGGTCACCGTTGCGCGGATGCGCGCAGCGAAGCCCGCTACAAAGCCTTGCTGCAAGCTGCCGACAAACCCCGGCGTGGCGCGCTCGACGGCCGCGGCAAGCTGACGCAGGCCGGCCTGCTGGACTGGATTCACTACACGCTGGACATCTGCCTGGACCAGATCCAGTTCATGGCCCCGCAGCTCAGCGTGCAGGGCATGCATGGGCGCATTACGGGCGCACTGGCGTTCGAAGAAAGCACGCTGCGGTCAGGCGTGCGCCGCGAAGCACTGCTGCCTTTGCACTACCTGTTCATGGCGCGAGGCGAGTTGAGCCGTGCGGAGTTCAAGTTGATGACGGGCCTGGGCGAACGCGTGGCCACCGATCTGCTGTCGGCCTTGCTGACCCAAGGCTTCGTGGCCAGCGACACGCCCTACGGCAAGCTGCGCTTTGCGATACCGCGCCATGCGCTGCGCTTTTACTTTCCCGCGCTGTGGCCCGAAGCCGAGCAGGACGAAGCTGTGTTGCAACAAGCGCGCCAGCACCTGCCCACAGCCGACAGGCCAAAGAGCGCCCGCCGTGTGCCGCGCCGCAGCGCAACTCGGCGCGGTTGAACAGATTCAGGCGAAGTTGTCGGGCTGGGTCCGGAAGCGCTTGGCCGGCTCGTACGGAAACACATCGTGCACATGCCCGGCCAGGATGCGCTGCTTGTGGCCTTGCCAGAAGCTGGCGTCCAGCAGGTCGGCGTGGTGGGCCATGAAGACCTCGCGCACCGCGGCGTTGCCCAGCAGAAAAGGCGCGAAGGTTTCCGGGAACACATCGCGCGGGCCCACCGTGTACCAGACCTCACCGCTCATCTCTTCTTCTTCGTTGCGCGGCGTGGGCACCTTGCGGAAGTTGCAGTCGGTGAGGTACTCGATCTCGTCGTAGTCGTAGAACACGACCTTGCCGTGGCGCGTGACGCCGAAGTTCTTCCACAGCATGTCGCCGGGGAAGATGTTGGCCGCCACCAGGTCCTTGATCGCGTTGCCGTAATCGACCACCGCGTGCGCCACGCCTTGGGGCGCTGCCTCCTGCAGATAGATGTTGAGCGGGATCATGCGGCGCTCGATGTACAGGTGCTTGATGACCAGCACGTCGTTGCCGTTCTGGCCGTCTTCTTCGAGCAGGCTCGGGCAGAAGTGCTTGAGCTCGGCGATCAGTTCTTCTTCGAAACGGTGGCGCGGAAATGCGACGTTGCTGTACTCCAGCGTGTCGGCCATGCGGCCGACGCGGTCGTGCTGTTTGACGAGCAGGTACTTGCGTTTGATCTGCTCGCGCGTGGTGTCCTTTTGCGGCGGATAAAAGTCCTTGATGATCTTGAAGACGTAGGGAAACGACGGCAGGTCGAAGACCAGCATCACCATGCCCTTGATGCCGGGTGCGATGCGGAACTGGTCGCTGCTGTGGCGTTGGTGCGCCAGCAGGTCGCGATAAAACAGGTTCTTGCCGTGTTTTTGCAGCCCGATGGCGCTGTACAGCTCAGCGCGCGGCTTGCGCGGCATCAGTCCGCTCAAGAATTGCACGTAGGCCGACGGGATCTCCATGTCGACCATGAAGTAGGCGCGGGCGTAGCTGAAGATCATTAGCAGCGCGTCTTCGCCGAACAGCGCGGCGTCGATGATGAGCCGGCCGCTGTCATTGCCGTTGTCATTGCCGCTGTCATTGCCGCTGTCGTCGTCGGCTTCGTTGCCGCTTTCACTGTGCAGGATCGGCAGCGCCAGCGGCGTTTCATTAAAGCCGTTGATGATCTTGCCCACCAGGTACGCACCCTTGTTGCGATAGAACAGGCTGGACAGCACCTGAATCTGGAAGTTGGCGCGCGGGCGAAAGCCACCGAGTTCAGCCAGCATGGCGTCTACGACATGCGCGACATCGCGGTCCAGATCCTCGAACGCGCGCGCGAGCTGGAAGTTGGTGACGATGCGCTTGCAGGTGTCGTGCAACCGGTCCTTCGTGGGGTAGTAGGCGCGGTAGGTCGGCAGCGCGGCCGGCTCGTCGTCTTCGATGTACTCGGTGCTGACGGCGGGGCGCACGAAGATGAAGTCGTTGCGGAAGTAGCTGCGGTGCAGCAGCTTGGCGGTGACGCTGTTGAAAAAAGTCTCGGCCAGCTCGGGCTGGTGGTGGTTGGTCAGCAGACCGATGTAGTGCAGCTTGGCCTGGTGCAAGGTGTCCATCGACACACGCTCGATGTCGAACTCACCGCGCAGCCGCTGCACCGCTTCATCCACACGCTGGTCATAAAACGCGATGCGCTGCGCCTGCGCGTGCTGCTGGCCGTGCCAGTCGGCCTGCTCGAAACGGCGCTTGGCCTGGGCCGTGGTTTCGCGGAACAGCCGGTAATGGCGGTTGAAGCCGTCCAGAAGCGCCTGCGCGATGGCAAAGGCGCGGCTGTCGCTGAGCTGGTGCGGGAACATGGGGCCTCGCTGGGCGGTCGTGATCAGGCCGCGGTGTCGGCGATGCCGCCGCTGCTTGCACTGACGGTGTCGCCCGTGCTGCTGGTGCTGCCCGTGCTGCTGGTGCTG
>JAJAZC010000193.1 GCA_026785885.1 Rubrivivax sp. | reverse complement strand
GTGGGGCTGCGGTGGCGGGTGCGGTTGCGGGGGGGGTTGGGGCTGCGGTTGCGGCTGCGGTCGGGGTTGCGGTTGGGGCTGCGGCTCTGGCACCTGCGGCAGCAGCGGCTGGGGCTGGGGCCACAGCAGCGTCTGCGGCACCAAGGCCTGCACGATGGCAGCCACGGCGGCCTGCTGTTCTTCATTGAGCGCGGGTGCTGCGTGCGCTGCGGGCGCTGCGGTCTGTGCTGCGGCAAGGGGCGCGGACAGTGCTTTGGCGACACGACGCGCCAGCCGCAGGTCGTCGATGCGGCGCAGCTCCGGCGGCAGCACCGACAGCGCCAGTTCGCCGATGCCGCGCTGGTAGTAGGCCGCAGCAAACGTGATCAGAGCGAGCCAGTCGGCGCCAAGCGGCGGCAGCGCGGTCAAGACATGCAACACAGGCCTCAACTCAGCGCCTTGAAGCCGCGCCGGCGTAGGGGCAGGGGCAGGTGCGGACATAGTCACCGGAACCGACTCCGGCACCGGCACCGGCACCGGCACCGACTCCGTGACCGGCACCGGGGCCCGCAAAGCCGCGAGCCGTGGCGCCTGCGCCTGCCAGACCAGGCCCGGGACGGTGCGGCGGCCCAGCGGCACATGCACCAACAGGCCCGGCGCCAGCGGGTTTTCACTTGAATAGTCAAGCAGCGAAGCCATGCCGCTGTGCCGCGGCGTTTCGACTGCGACCGGCACGATTACGGCCATGCGAGCCCGCGGCTGAAGTTCGCTGCGCCGCACCATCCAGGTTTCACCTCAAGAATCCATCCCAAGTGCTTGATCGGCAACGTCTTTATGGGTTTCCCGCCGAAACTGTGGATAACTTTGTGAGCAACCTGCGGTCAGCCGCGCCAAGTGCTTGATCTTGCGCGATTGGCGGTCTGAAAAGCCCATCGTGGCAATGCCAATAACCGCAATCAGATCAACGACTTATCACCAACGCGGGTGCGATCAGGTCGGGTGAGCAGCGGTGACGATCGGCTTCGCTCCCGCTGCACGCGAATTGGGGATAAGTCAAGCCCGGAGAGCCTACTGGCAGCACAGATTTTTGGTACCGATCCGACGCTGTTTGAGGTAGCTCAAGCGCGCAGGCGCCGCGAATGCGCATGTACCGCATCGACCAGGGCCGTGACGTGCTCCGGCGGTGTGTACTGGCTGATGCCGTGGCCGAGGTTGAAGATGTGGCCGTCCCAGCCGCCGTCAGCGCGTTGCGGGCGGCCAAATGCGTCGAGCACCGCGACGGCTTCACGCGCCACGACATCGGGCGGTGCAAACAGCACGTTGGGGTCGAGGTTGCCTTGCAGCGCCACGCGCTGGCCGACGCGCCGACGCGCATCGGCCAGGTTGACGGTCCAGTCCAGGCCGACCACGTCGGCACCGCAGGCCGCAATGTCGTCCAGCCAGGGCCCGCCGCCTTTGGTGAAGACGATGAGCGGAATGCGCTGGCCGTCTTTTTCGCGCTGCAAACCGGCCACGACCTGGCGTGTGTAGGCCAGGCTGAAGCGCTGGAAGGCGCCGTCGGCGAGCACGCCGCCCCAGCTGTCGAACAGCATCACGGCCTGCGCGCCGGAGTCGATCTGCGCATTCAAGTAGGCGGTGACGGCCTGCGCATTGACAGCCAGGATGCGGTGCATCAGGTCAGGCCGCGCGTAGAGCATCGTCTTGACCAGCCGGTAGTCGTCAGAGCCCGCGCCTTCGACCATGTAGCAAGCCAGCGTCCACGGGCTGCCGGAAAAGCCGATCAAGGGCATGCGGCCTTTGAGCGCGTGGCGGATGCTGGTGACGGCGTCGAAGACATAGCGCAGCTTGTCGAGGTCCGGCACTTGCAGTGCAGCGACGGCCGCTTCATCGCGCACCGGGTGCGCAAAACGCGGGCCTTCGCCGGCGCCGAAGCTCAAGCCCAGGCCCATGGCGTCGGGCACGGTGAGGATGTCGCTGAACAGGATTGCCGCGTCCAGCGCGTAGCGCTCCAGCGGCTGCAGCGTGACCTCGGTGGCGTACTGCACGTTGGTGGCCAGGGCCATGAAGCTGTTGCCAGCCTTGGCCCGCGTGGCCTTGTATTCGGGCAGGTACCGGCCGGCTTGCCGCATCAACCAGATGGGCGTGTGCGGGGTGGGCTGGCGCAAACAGGCGCGCAGGAAACAGTCGTTGTCGAGGGGGAGCCGCATGGCAAAAATTATGGCGGCAAATTACGGCAGCGGATGGGGCCGGGCACCGGCGAAGGAGCCGTCGGCGCGGCCATCGGCATGCGCTATTGCAAGCCGGCTGGCAAGCCGGCCATGCGCTGTGGCTGCTGCGTCCACTGCCACAGTGTTTCTGGCGCGATGACGTGTGTGCCGGCGGGCCACGCGGGCATCTGCTGAGCCAGCTGCACAGCACACTGAGCCAGCGCAGCCGCCCGCAACGGCTGCTGGCGCTGCGGCACCATCCAGCTCAGCTGCGACAACCACCACGCGGCAAAGCGCTGCAGCCGCGTGCCCCGCGCTACTCCCGGCAGCGCTTGCGCAGCGCGCACGAACACCAGCTGATCGAAGCCCAGCAAGGCCACGGCCGCCTCATCCAGCGTCGCCAGGCCCTGCGCCAGCGCCTGCGGCAGCAGCGCCGGCGCGTGCGGCACCACCACCAGCAACTGGCGCACACCGGCAGCGTGCAGCAACTGCGCCAAGGGCAGCATCTCGGCGACGTCGGGCTGCACAAAAGCGTCGTCGCGCCCGTTGCTGTGGCGCCGGCGCTCAAAGACGATCACGGCCACCGGCGCGCGGCCAGCGCGGTCGGCCAGGCGGCCTGGCAATGCAGCCTGCGTCAACGGCTCCAAGCCACGTACCGCGGAAGCCAGCGGTGCCGTGACCAGCGCCAGCACGCGCTGAAATTGCCCTGCTACCAATGCCTCGGCCAGCAGCGCCGAACCCAGCGTGCGGCCAGCGCCCGCGAGGAGCAGCGACGCGTGCACGGGAACCCCGTGTGCCACGGCGGGCCGGGGTGGGCCCTGCGCGCCGCGCAAGGCCTGGGTCAGCAGTTCCATCGGTGCAGCTCACGGGCTCCTGGCTTGATGCGAGCATTGTCCTGCCCCGTGTGGAGGCCCGCGGGTACCATGCCGCCCGCATCCTGTCGACTGCCCTGTTCACCGCATCTGTTTATCGCATCTGTTCACAGCATCCGTGCAACCCGCTCCACTGACCCGAGGAATCGACATGACCCTGCTCACCACCGCCAGACACTGGGCCGCCCGTGCTGCCATCGTGCTGGGCCTTACCAGCTTGGCCGGCTGCGGCTACAACGATTTCCAGCGGCTGGACGAGCAGGTCAACGCCGGTTGGGCCGAGGTGCTCAACCAGTACCAGCGCCGCAGTGACCTGATCCCCAACGTCGTGGCCACTGTGAAGGGCGAAGCCAACTTCGAGCAGGAGACGCTGACGCGCGTGGTCGAAGCGCGCGCCAAAGCCACCAGCATTCAGGCCACGCCGGAGCTCGTCAACGACCCCGAAGCGTTCCAGAAATTTCAGGCCGCGCAGGGTGAGTTGAGCGGCGCTTTGAGCCGGCTGCTGGTGGTCAGCGAGAACTACCCGAACCTGAAAGCCAACCAGGGTTTCCAGGACCTGCGCGTGCAGCTGGAAGGCACCGAGAACCGCATCACCGTGGCGCGCAACCGCTACATCAAGACCGTGCAGGACTACAACGTGCTGACACGCGAGTTTCCTAACAACTTGACGGCGAAGGTCTTCGGCTACGCGGTCAAGCCCACCTTCACTGTCGCCAACGAAGCCGCAATTTCAGCGCCGCCGGCCGTCAACTTCGACAAGCCAGCGACACCGGCCAAGCCGGGTGCACCGGGCACATCGGGCACACCGGGCACACCGGGCGCAGCGACCACACCCGCTCCGGCCGCATCACGTTGAGCCGCAGGCTGCTGCCTTGAAACCACAGCGCCCGCCGGCCGCCCGCGCGTTGCCGCTGCAGGCCGCGGTGACGCTGGCCCTGGCGCTGTTGTTGTTGCTGTTGGGCACAGCCGGCGCCGGCCCAGCGCAGGCGCAGGACATCCAGCCCGTGCCGCCGCTGACAGCGCGCGTCATCGACCAGACCGCCACGCTGAGCGATGCGCAACGCGCAGCACTGGAGGCCAAGCTGGCCGGCTTCGAAGCCAACGCCGGGCCGCAGATCGTCGTTTTGATGGTGGCCAGCACAGCACCCGAGGACATCACCGCGTTTGCGCAGCGCGTGGCCGACAGCTGGAAGATCGGCCGCCGCGATGTCGGCGACGGCGTGCTGCTGGTGGTGGCCAAGAACGAGCGCCGCGTGCGCATCGAAGTGGCCAAAGCGCTGGAAGGCGCGATCCCCGACCTGGCGGCGCGCCAGATCATCGACAGCGCAATCCGCCCGGCCTTCCGCGCCGACGACTACGCCGGTGGCATCAACGGCGCCGTCGACCGGCTGATGCAGCGCATTCAGGGCGAAGGCCTGCCGACGCCGCCGCGCGTTGGTGGCGTGGGCGGCGCCGAGCGGGGTCCGCAGCTGGAAGAGCTGGGCTTGTTTTTCTTTGTACTGGTGCCGGTGGTCGGCACGCTGCTGACCCGCGTCTTCGGTCGCAAATTCGGCTCAATGCTGACGGCGGGTGCGGCCGGCGGCCTGGGTTGGTTCCTCACGACCAGCGTGTTGCTGGCGGCGGGGGCCGGCATTGCGGCGCTGGTCGTCGTCGGCATCTTCGGCATCGGCTCGGCCATGCGGCGTGCTGGCGTGGGCAGCGGCGGTTTGCCGCACATCGGCGGCTTTAGCGGCGGTGGCTTCGGCGGTGGTGGTGGATTTGGAGGCGGCGGCGGCGGCTTCTCGTCTGGCGGCGGTGGTGACTTTGGTGGCGGTGGCGCCTCGGGGGACTGGTGATGGGCCTGGCCGCGCGACTGCAACGCATCGTCAAGCACCGCTGGACCGACGAGACCGACACCGCACGCGCGCTGGCACCGGCCGCGCTGGCACGGCTGGAAGCGCGTGTGGCCGCTAGCGAGCACCACCACAGCGGCGAAATCCGCCTGTGTGTCGAAGCCGGCTTGCCGCTGTCTTACCTGTGGCGCGATGCCACGCCGCGGCAACGCGCGGTGACGATGTTCGGCAAGTTGCGCGTGTGGGACACCGAGCACAACAACGGCGTGCTGATCTATTTGCTGCTGGCCGAGCACGCGATCGAGATCGTGGCTGACCGCGGCCTCACGCGCTGCGTGCCCCAAGCCGCCTTCGACACGCTGATTGCGACCATGCGCGTGAACTTCCGCGCCGGCCGTTTCGAAAAGGGCCTGATGCAGGCCGTCGAAGCCATCGACCATTTGCTGGCGCAGCACTTCGCGCTGATCGAAGGCCAGGTCAACCCGAACGAATTGCCCGACCGCGCGGACTTGCGCTGAGCGGGCGCTGGGCTGCCTTCTAAGCCGGCGTGCGGCAGGCCGTGCTCGACGCCGACCAGTCGGCCAACGCGCCCACCAGATCGGCGCCGCGGTGCACTGCTGCCATCTCGGCCACGATGGACAACGCAATCTCCGGTGGGGTTTTGCCGCGCAGGTTCAGGCCCACCGGGCCACGCAGTTTTTGCACCTCGGCCGGGCTCACGTCGAAGTCCAGCAGGCGCTGGCGCCGCGCTTCGTTGTTGCGCCGCGAGCCGAGTGCGCCGACGTAGAAAGCCGGCGTCTTCAGCGCTTCCATCAGCGCCAGATCATCCAGTTTCGGGTCGTGCGTCACGGCCACCAAGGCGCTGTGCGCATCGAGGTTCATCGCAATCACCAGGTCGTCGGGCATCTGCCTGGACAGCGTCACGCCTTCGATCGCAGCCGCCGGGCCGCCCCAAGGCGGAGAAGCCCCCTCGGGGGGTGGCGCAGGCGCAGGCGGAGCCTGGGGGTTCTCGAGTAGCCAGCCTTCGTGGTACTCCTGGCGCGGGTCGCACACCGTGACGCGGTAGTTCAGCATCACTGCCATCGTCGCCAGGTAGCGGCTCAGCTGCCCGCCGCCGATGATCACCAGCCGCAGGCGCGGGCCGTGCACGGTTTCCAGCACCGCGCTGTCGAAGCGCAGCGTGTGGCCACTGTTGCTGTCGCTGCAGGCGCTGAGCGCAACCAGGCCGGTGGCCAGCTCCAGCCGGCGCCGCACCACGCGGTGCTGCTCGATGGCCGCGAGCAACTCGCGCAACTGGCTCTGCACGCCCAGCGGCTCCAGCACGATCTGCACCGTGCCGCCGCAGGGCAGGCCGAAGCGCTGTGCTTCTTCAGCCGATGCGCCGTAGCTCGTGGCCTGCGGCAGCCGCAGCGCCAACTCACCGCGTTTGACACGCTCGATGAGGTCGTCCTCGATGCAGCCGCCGGATACCGACCCAGCCACCTGCCCGTCGTCGCGGATGATCATCACGCTGCCCGGCGGCCGCGGGCTGCTACCCCAGGTGCGCACCACCGTGCCCATCACGACACGGTGGCCGCGGTTCATCCAATCCATCGCGGTGCGGATGACTTCGACGTCCATGCTGTTCATCGGTGGCTCCTGTGATTGCAGCTCAGATGGGTATGCGCCCACCCTTGAAACGCTCTTTCAGCGGCGCGTGATTCAGCGGCGGCAACAAGATGGTGGACTCGGGCACGGCGTGCTCCGGCACAGCGTCCAACAGGTGGCGAATCAACGCCAGACGGCCGCGGCGCTGGTCGTTGAAGTCGACCAGCGTCCACGGTGCATGCGCGGTGTGCGTGGCGGCCAGCATGGCGTGGCGGGCCTCGGTGTAGGCGGCGTACCTTTCCCGCGCCTGCCGGTCGATGGCGCTCAGCTTCCAGCGCTTGAGCGGGTCGGTCAGGCGCTCTGCAAAGCGTTCTTCCTGCTTGTCCTGATCGACCGTGAGCCAGTACTTGAACAGCAGGATGCCGTCGTCGACCAGCATCCGCTCGAACACCGGCGCGGCCCGCAGAAAAGCCTTGGCCTCAGGCTCGGTGCAATAGCCCATCACCCGCTCGACGCCCGCTCGGTTGTACCAACTGCGGTCAAACAGCACGACCTCGCCGGCAGCCGGCAGGTGCTGCACATAACGCTGGAAGTACCACTGCGTGCGCTCGCGCTCGCTGGGCTTGGGCAGAGCCACGACGCGGCATTGGCGCGGGTTCAGCGT
>JAJAZC010000192.1 GCA_026785885.1 Rubrivivax sp. | reverse complement strand
GCACATAGCTGCGAATCTGGTGGCCCCAGCCGACGTCGGTTTTGGTGTCTTCCAGTTTTTGCTGGGCTTCCTGCTGCTTGCGCAGCTCAAAGTCGTACAGGCGTGAGCGCAGGCGTTTCCAGGCCACGTCGCGGTTGCCGTGCTGCGAGCGGCCGTCCTGGCACTGCACCACGATACCGGTCGGAATGTGCGTCAGGCGCACGGCCGAGTCTGTCTTGTTGATGTGCTGGCCACCGGCGCCGCTGGCGCGGAAGGTGTCGGTGCGCACGTCGGACGGGTTGATGTCGATCTCGATCGAGTCGTCGACCTCGGGGTAGACAAACAGCGACGCGAAGCTTGTATGGCGTCCCCCCGCACTGTCGAAAGGGCTCTTGCGTACCAGCCGGTGCACGCCGGTCTCGGTGCGCAGATGGCCGAAGGCGTGGTCGCCCTCGACCTTGATGGTGGCGCTCTTGATGCCGGCGACCTCGCCCGGGGTTTCGTCTTCCAGCGTGGCGGTGAAGCCTTTGCGCTCAGCGTATTTCAGGTACTGGCGCAGCAGCATGCCGGCCCAGTCACATGCTTCGGTGCCACCGGCACCGGCCTGGATGTCGATGAAGCAGTTCAGCGGGTCGGCCGGGTTGCTGAACATGCGCCGGAACTCGAGCTCCTCGACCTGCTTGCGCAAGGCGTGGGCTTCGGCTTCGAGCGTGCGCACGGCGTCGTCGTCGCCATCGGCCTTGCCCATCTCGAAGAGTTCGAGGTTGTCGGCCAGGTTGCTGGCCAGGTGGTCGATGGTGGAGACCACGGTCTCCAGCAGCTTTTTCTCGCGGCCCAGTTCCTGGGCCCGTTTGGGCTCGTCCCAGACCGCGGGGTTTTCCAGCGCGGCGTTGACTTCGTTCAACCGCAGGCTTTTGCGGTCGTAGTCAAAGATACCCCCGGAGCTGCTCGGTGCGGGCACTCAGATCGGCAAGCAGCGAGCCGACGGAGTTGATGTGTTCGACGTCCATGACAGTGGTGGTTGACCTTGGAAAAAACAGCGCGAATTCTCGCATGCAGCTACCGGCGCACGGGGTGCTGCATCAGCCGAGGAAACGCGCAATGTGCGTGGCCAGCGCCTCGGGCTGATCGTGGTGCAGCATGTGCCCGCAGGGCGACAGCAGCACCCGCTGCACGTTGCGCACGGCGGCCAGCCGTTGATCGAACTCGCTGTGCGGGTACCGGTTGCCCCACCACTTGGCGATGTCGGTGCGGTCGCCTTCGGCCCACAGCACCGGTGCGGTGATCTGCTGCCAGGTGGCCAGTATTTCCGGCACCTGGTACAGGATGGGATTGACGCGTTTGTGCGCCGGGTCGCCAAGGATGTGCCACAGCCCGTCCGCACGCGGCTGCGCCCAGTGCGGTGCCAGCCAGGCTGCTTTGTCGGCCGTCAGCAGCGGGTTGTTCTTGACCAGCCGTTCGGCCACTTCGGCCGCGTTGGCATACGGCCGCAACGGCTGCTGCGCTTTCAACTCGTCCAGCCACTGCAGCAGCCGTTTGGGTGCCTGCTCGGGTTTTGTTTGTGGCAGGCCAAAACCTTCGAGATTGATGAGCCGGCGGATGCGTGCCGGCCGCAGCCCGGCATAGCTCATCACGATGTTGCCGCCCATGCTGTGGCCGCCCAGGTCGATCTGCGCATGCTGCTCTGCGGGCACCAGCGCATCGAGCAGTGCGTCCAGATCGGCGATGTAGTCGGGGAACCAGTAGGTATCGGCGCGCGGTATTTCCGTCAGGCCGAAGCCGCGCCAGTCGGGTGCGATGACGCAGCGCTCGAAGCCGTCGGCGGCAGTCAGCGCATCGACGACAAACTGGTACGACGCGGCCACGTCCATCCAACCGTGCACCAGCACCAACGGCGGCCGCTCGGGTGTGGCCAACGAGGGGTCGCCCCACACCTGCGCGTGGTAGCGCAGGCCGCGGATCGGCACGAAGACAGAATACGCTGGCCGGCGCGGTGTGTAGGGGGCGGTGACGGGCAGCGATTCAAGCATGCAGTCACTGTAGGTCAGCCGGCGCCGCGCCGCTGTCCGGCCGGGGACGGCTGTGCGTCTGTGTCCGCCCGCGGACGGGCGGAGTGCGCCGCTACGATGCCGCCATGCAAAGCACCCACACCCTGCGCCCCGCCACACCGGCCGATCTGCCGGCCATCGTCGGCCTGATTACGGAGCTGGCGGTCTTCGAGCAGCTGGGGCACCTCGTCGTCGTGACGCCCGAATCGCTGCACCCGCATCTTTTCGGCGCGCGCCCGGTGGCCGAGGCGGTGGTGGGTGAGGTGCGCGGTGAGGTCGTGGCCTTTGCGCTGTTCTTCACCAACTTCAGCACCTTCCTCGGCCAGCCCGGGCTGTACCTCGAAGACCTGTACGTGCAGCCCGCGCACCGCGGCACAGGCCTGGGCCGCGCGCTGCTGTCGCACCTGGGCGCACTGGCCGTGCAGCGCGGCTGCGGCCGCTTCGAGTGGAGCGTGCTGGACTGGAACGCGCGGGCCATCCGCTTCTACGAGCAGATGGGTGCGACCGTGATGCCGGACTGGCGCATCTGCCGCATCACCGGGCATACGCTGCAGGCGTTTGCGCCGTAGTCCTGCTCAGGCCGCCAGAGCGGCCAGCAGCCGGTCCGGCGGCAGCCGGCCCGGCACGGCGGCTTGGCCGACCACCGCGACCACCGCGTGCCGCGGATCGCGCGTGTCCACGCGCTGCTGCGTTTTCAGCATTCCGCCGCAGCTGTCGGTCAGGCAGGCCACCACCGGCGCGGTGATCACGGAGCCGCGGTCGACCACCACGGCCGGCGCGCCCGGGGCCAGCCGCACATGGCAGCCCGGCGGGTAGTCGCCGAACTCCTTGATCAAGGCGGCCGTCATCGGGTGACCGGGGTCCTGCATGAACATCTGCCGGCCGGCCAGATCGGCCGCGATGGCATCGCGTGATGACCGCGAGGCCGGCTTGGCGGTGTAGACATCGGCGCGCCGCACCAGCGATGCCAGCATGGCGACGTCGCTGCGGCCGCTGGGGTAGCCGCTGCCGTCCTCGTTCTCGTGGTGCTGCAGCACGGCCTGCAGCCAGATCGGGTCGGCCACGCCGGCCAGCTCCAGCAGGCGCAGGCTGCGCATGGGGTGGCTGGCCAGCGCCTGCCGCTGGGCTGCGCTGGGCACGCGCGGCTGGCGCGCCAGCTGGCCCTGCAGCTGCAGCATCGACGGGTTCATCGTCAGTGCCACCTTGAAGGCCCGCTCGGCATCGGCTGCGTCCCAGCCCAGGCGCTGCGCCACCAACAGACTGGTGATTGCCGTGTGCAGCGAGCGCCGCGCGCCGCAGTCGGTGTCATTGCCGGCACCCTGGCTTAGCACCTGAAAGATGGCCAGATAGGGGTCGCGCTCGATCAGCGCCTGCACCGGCATTGCAGCGTCGGCCGGGGCTGGCGGAAGCTGCCGGAGTTTGCACACAAGAGCGTCTGGCCCAGCTGGCTCAAAGCGTGGGCCCACAGCTCGGGCAGCAACGCGCTCGGCGCTTGCAGGATGATGTCGCGCGGTGACTGCAGCTAGCCGATATCGACCAGCGCACCGCGGTGCAGGATGGCTTCGAGCTGCTCGGCCAATGCCACCGTCTGGCCACGCGCCAGCAGCAGCGACTGATCCGCATCCCGCACATTGAAGGGCAGCGGCGCGCTTAGCGAGAGCCGGTGGTGGACGGTGGACAGCGGAGCAAAAAGCCTGGGTTGGTGGCGGTCTCTGCGGGCCGCACGGCCCCTGCGATGCCATGTTGTCGGCCGTTGCGCGGCTGAACTTGACCGCCGCGGCCGTGATGCAAAAGCCGGGGAAGGCCCGAGCCAGGCCCGCGGCGCAGCGGCTTAAGCTCTTTGCATGCAGCGCAGAGATGCTTCTTCGGGCCCGGGCCGTATGGCCGGTGCGCAAGGTACACAAGCCAAGGCCGGTACGGCCCCAACACACGGTCGGGCACGTCCAGCCCGTTCCGCCGCGCTGACTGTGCGCCCGCCGGACGTTGCGCACAGCCTGCTGCATGACGGGTTGCACTGGCAAGTGCCGCAGCGCTTGAACATCGCACAGCTCTGCTGCACGCGCTGGGCCCGCGACCCACGCGCTGCCGGTCTGAGTGCAGTGCTGTGGGCGCACGAGGACGGACGCGAAGGCCGGCTGAGCTACGCCGATTTGCAGCGCCAGGCCGACCGCCTGAGCCACGCACTCGCCCGGCTGCACGTTCAGCGCGGCGACCGCGTGGCCATCGTGATGCCGCAGCGCCCGGAGACCGCCATCGCGCACATCGCCTTGCAGCAGCTGGGCGCTGTGGTCGTGCCGCTGTCGATGCTGTTCGGCCCCGAAGCGCTGGCCTGGCGACTGCAGGACAGCGGCGCGGTCGCGGTGCTGGCCCACGACAGCGCCATCACCAACTTGCGTGCGGTGATTGCCGACTGCCCGGCGCTGCGTTGGCTCGTGACGGTGGGTGCAGCAAGCCCAGCACGTGCAGAAAGCGCAGCCGGCACAGCCAGCACAGCCAGCACAGCCGAAAGGCCGGCACCAGCCCAGCGTGAGATCGACTGGGACACCGCGCTGGCCGCCGCCAGCCGCAAGCCGTTTGTCGCCGCCGACACACGGTCCGACGACGCTGCGGTGCTGATCTACACCAGCGGCACCACCGGCCCGCCCAAGGGCGCGCTAATTCCGCAACGTGCGCTGATCGGCAACCTCAGCGGCTTCGTCTGCAGCCAGAACTGGTTTGGCGCTGGCAACCCGGCCGACAGCGATGAGGTCTTATGGAGCCCGGCCGACTGGGCGTGGACCGGTGGCCTGATGGACGCGCTGTTGCCCACGCTGTACTTCGGCCGCCCCATCGTGGCGTTTCAGGGCCGCTTTTCGCCGGAGCGGGCTTTCGAATTAATGCAGCGCTGGCGCGTCACGCACAGCTTTCTGTTTCCGACCGCGTTGAAGGCGATGATGAAAGCCGTGCCCGAGCCGGCCATGCGCTACACGCTGGCGTTGCGCTCGGTGATGAGTGCGGGCGAGGCGCTGGGCGACACCGTCTTCCACTGGTGCCGGCAGGCCTTGGGCATCACCGTCAACGAGATGTTCGGGCAGACCGAGATCAACTACATCGTCGGCAATTGCGGCAGCTACATCGGCGTCGACGGCAGTCGCCATGCCGGCTGGCCCGCGCGGCCCGGCAGCATGGGCCGCGCCTACCCGGGCCACCGCGTTGCGGTCATCGACGACAGCGGCGCCGAATGCCCGTGTGGCACACCCGGCGACGTATCGGTGCACCGACTGGACATGCACGGCCAGCCGGACCCGGTGTTCTTCCTGGGCTACTGGCGCAACGATGCAGCCACCGCGGCCAAGTACACCGCAGACCCGGCCAACAGCTGGTGCCGAACCGGCGACACCGCGGTGATGGATGCCGACGGCTACCTCTGGTACCAAGGCCGCAGCGACGATGTGTTCAAGGCCGCGGGTTACCGCATCGGCCCCAGCGAAATTGAGAACTGCCTGCTGCGCCACCCGGCCGTGGCCAACGCCGCGGTGGTGCCCAAGCCCGACGCCGAGCGCGGTGCGGTGGTGAAGGCCTACGTCGTGCTGGCCAGCGGCCACAAACCCAGCGAAGCCCTGGTCAAAGCCCTGCAGGCACACGTGCGCGGCCGCCTGGCGCCGTACGAATACCCGAAAGAAATCGAGTTCATCGACGCGCTGCCGATGACCACTACCGGCAAGGTGCAGCGGCGTGTGCTGCGGCTGCAGGAGGAGCAGCGGGCGCAGGCGGCCGCAAGGACGTAGCAGACTGCAGCGCAGACTGCGGCACAGGCAGCAACGCCAGCAGCACAAACAGCGGCAAGAGCAGCGGCACGAGCAGCGAAGGCCCCAGCGCCGGGCAGCCACCGAAGGCATTGCTGCACACTGCGCCGCATGCAGTTCATTCCGCTTGGCAGGTCCGACCTGCACGTGAGCCCGATCTGCCTTGGCACGATGACCTTCGGCGAACAAGTCGGCGCAGCCGACGCGCAGCGCATCCTGAGCCATGCGCTGGCGCGCGGCATCAACCTCATCGACACGGCTGAGATGTATGCCGTGCCGGCGCGGCGCGAGACCTATGGCGCGACGGAGTCCATCATCGGTCAGTGGTTTGCGGCCCACCCCGGTGTTCGCCAGCGTGTGGTGCTGGCCACCAAAGCCGCAGGCCCGTCGCGCAACATGGATTGGGTGCACGGCGGCAGCGCGGACCTGTCGCCGGCGCAGATCGTCAGTGCCTGCAACGCCAGCCTGAAGCGGCTGCAGACCGACGTCATCGACCTGTACCAAATCCACTGGCCCAACCGCAATGCGGCGATCTTCGGCGGCATCTACTTCGACCCCACCAAGGACAAACCGCAGACTTCGGTCCACGACCAGTTGCAGGCGCTGGCTGGTCTGGTGCAGGCTGGCAAGGTGCGTCACATCGGCCTCAGCAACGAGTCGCCCTGGGGTTTGATGGAGTTTCTGCGCCTGGCCGATCAGCACGGCTTGCCACGGGTCGTGAGCGTGCAGAACCCCTATGCGCTGGTCAACCGCGCAGTCGACAACGGGCTGGACGAGGCGCTGCACCGCACCGGTGTGGCCTTGCTGGCTTATTCGCCGCTGGGCTTTGGCACGCTGACCGGCAAGTACGACCAGGCGGGGTTCGACGAAAGCCGGCCCGAGCTTGGCCGCATCGCGCGCTTTGCCAGCATGCGCAACCAGCGCTGGGCACGGCCGGAGACGCTGGATGCAGCGCGCGAGTACAACGCGCTTGCGCGGCTGCATGGTTTGACGCCGGCGCAGATGGCGCTGGCTTTCTGTTACGGCAGCTGGCGTGTGGCCAGCACCATCATCGGCGTGACCTCGGTTGCGCAGCTCGACGAGAGCCTGGCAGCCTGGGGCACGACGCTGGCGCCGGATTTGCTAGAGGCGATCGACGCGATCCGCTGGCGGCGGCGAGACCCGGCGCAATGAGCGGCGCAGTGAGCAGCACAGTCAGCGCCGCAGTCAGCAGCGCCATCCGCGGCGCATCGACAATCCCCACCTGAACCAACCAACACAGCTTTTATGGCCAACCTCATCGTTCACGGCGGCACGCCGCTCACCGGCCGCATCGTGCCTTCGGCCAACAAAAACGCCGTGCTGCCGATCCTGTGCGCGACGCTGTTGACGCGCGAGCCGGTGCGGCTTGTCGGCATCCCCGAGATCACCGACGTGCGCAAGATCCTGGACATCTTCCGCCAGCTCGGCAGCACGGTGTCGGTGGACTACGCCACCGGCATCCTCGACGTGCACCACGACAAGACGCACTTCGACCCCGCCACGCACCACCTGCCGGAGGAGATGCGCAGCTCCATCATGCTGGTGCCGCCGCTCTTGGCGCGCTACGGCGTAGCGCGCATCGAAAACGACGTTCAGGGCTGCACGCTGGGTGTGCGCGAGATCGACCCGCACGTCGAGGTCATGGAACGTTTCGGTGCGCTAGTCGAGCGCCGGCGCGACGCGCTAATCATGCGCCTGGACGACAGCAAAGGCGGCCTCAAAGCCAACCACCACTGGCTCGATTACGCCAGCGTCACGACGACTGAGAACTTCGTGCTGTGCGCTGCACTGGCGCACGGCACCAGCACGCTGATGAATGCCGCCAGCGAGCCGCATGTGCAGGAGTTCTGCACTTTCATGACGCTGCTTGGCGCGCAGATAGACGGCATCGGCACCAGCCGGCTCACGGTGCACGGCGTGGCTTCGCTGGGCCGCGCTGAAGGCGTCGAGTTCAAGTTTGCCGAGGACTTTCACGAGGCCGTGACCTTCATGGCGCTGGGCGCCATCACCGGCGGCTGCATCACGGTGAAGAACTCCGCACCCGAGCAGTTTCCGCTGATCGACCGCACCTTCGCCAAGTTCGGTGTGCAGGTCGTGCACGAGGGTGGCTGGAGCCACACGGTGGTCGACGGCCCGTTGCGTGTGAAGGAGCCTTTCACCCGCAACATCCTGCCCAAGGTGGAGGCCGCGCCATGGCCTTATCTGCCGGTGGACCTGCTGCCGATCTTCGTGGCACTGGGCGTGCGCGCCGAAGGCAGCATGATGTACTGGAACAAGGTCTACGAAGGCGCGATGGGCTGGACGAGTGAGCTCAGCAAGTTCGGCGCGCACGCGTTTCAGAGCGACCCGCACCGCATCATTACTTTCGGCGGCAAGCCGCTGGCCGCGGCCGAGGTCGAGAGCCCCTACATCATCCGTGTGGCGATCGCGCTGTTGATGTTGAGTTGCAGCATCCCCGGCCGCAGCGTGATCAAGAACGCCACGCCGGTACGGCGCGCGCACCCGCGATTCGCCGAGAACATCCGCGCGTTGGGTGCGCAAATCGAGTGGGTCGAGGGCGAATAACTGCAGCGTGACCCGCAAGGACAAACACGTCAGCGAAACGCCGGCCACGCAATGGCTGCGCCTGCACGGCGTGGCTTTCACCGAGCACCAGTACGACTATCTTGAACACGGCGGCACGGCCGAGTCGGCGCGGCAGTTGGGCGTCGATGAACACGCGGTGATCAAGACGCTGGTGATGCAGGACGACAAGGCGCAGCCCTTGATCGTGCTGATGCACGGTGACCGTCAGGTCAGCACCAAGAACCTGGCACGCGAGATCGGCGTCAAGAGCATCGAGCCCTACAAGCCCGACGTGGCGCAACGGCACAGTGGCTACCTGGTAGGCGGCACCTCGCCCTTCGGGTTGCGCAAACCGATGCCGGTGTTCGTCGAAGCGACGGTGCTGGCGCTGGCCGCCGTCTACATCAACGGCGGCCGGCGCGGGTATCTGGTCGGTATCGCGCCGCAGGTGTTGATGCATGAGCTGCGCTTGCGGCTGGTGCATTGCGCGCTGGCCGGCTAACGAACCGGCGCGAGCCTGGATCAGGCTTCCCGCCACGGAACCGGCTTCGCCAAGCCGTCAGCGAACGGCCCCTCGGCGGGTAAAGAGCGATAGCGGGCTCGGGGGCTCACGGGCATGCCGGCGTGCTGGCCGCTATGCCAGCGCGCAGTTGCCGAGTCGAGTTGCCATCGTCGGGGCCCAGCGTGTTGCGCGTGTAGGCGCAGCCGTAGGTCGGCGCGGCTACGGTGGCCGGCGTCAGCACATCGTCACCGGCGGGCTTCACGCCGTCGCGCTCCCATTTGATCATCGCGTCGAAGGCTTCGGCTTGCTCAGCCACCGTGAAGTCGCAATGGCTCGCGCCGCGGATCGCGCGCTGCACCAGCCAGGTCGCGTTGCCTTTGGCCGCAGTGCGCCGCGCGTAGACCTGCTGCATGCTGAAGGGCACGAACAAATCGCCCAGCGTGTGGATCGAGACCACCGGGATCTTGTACTCGCCGTTGATCACCGGCACCCAGCGCAGGCCGTCGCGGCGCAGGCGGTTGGCGTCGGCGGCCGGCGTGAGCTTGAGCACCGACGTGTTGAGCGCGGTGCTGCCGGCCCCGTCACCGTCGATCGTGTAGGTATAGGCGCGCGTGTCCAGCACGTTGCGGTTGAGGATGCCGGTGACCGTGCCGTCGCTGCCGAAGGTGCCGTAAGCCGACGCGAAGCTGCCGCCGAAAGCAATGCCCTGCGCAAACAGCGGCCGCTCGCCGCCGGTGATGTTCTTGACCACCGACAGGTACTTCGTGCCCTGCGCGGTGGGCGCCGAAGGGAAGGTCGTGAATAGCGTCGTCGTGACCAGCGTGCGGATGTCGGCGAACTTCGCTGTGGGGTAAGCGGGCAAGCCGGCCAGCGCCTGCGCGCTGACCTGCATCGCCGCAAACTGGTTGAACAGGTCGGTGTCGGCCATCACGCCGCACATCGGCACCGCGCCGTGGTAGCGCACCTTGTTCATGGCATTCGTGGCGGCTTCGTCTTCGATCGCCGCGCCGGTGACGTGCCCGCCCATCGAGTGGCCGGTGATGTACAGCCGCGTCGGCGCGGCCAGCGTGCGCCCGCGCGCACCTGCAATCGTGTTGAAGGCCAGCGCCAACGCGTTGGTGTCCTCCACGCCGGCGCGCACGTCGTAGTAGTTCTTGCTGTAGCTCGATGCAGCCCAGGCGTAGCCGTTCTGAACAAGGAAGCGGCGGAGCGTCGGGTCGCTGACCGTCAGCGCAGCACCCTCGCCACGAAAGCCGTGTGCATACATGACCAGCTTGCCGTTCCAGTTGGCGGGTACCTCGACACGGTAGCCGGCGCCGCCCTGCACACCGGCCCAGCGGCTGGTGGTGGCCATGTCGACGCTGTCGCCGGGGGCGGCAGCCATCGCAGCAAAGGTCGTCAAGGCGGCGTCGGCGGTAAAGCTGCGGGTGTCCTGCGGCCGGGTTTCTTCGGGCTCGGCGGCAATGTCGTCGTCGCTCCCGCCGCAGGCTGCGATCAACGCGCAGGCAGCCAGCGCGATGGCGCTGGGCAGGGTACTGGGTGCTGTCATGTCTGTCTCCGTTTCAGGTTGTCGTCACGGCCTGTTTGGTCGTGGCACGGGCATGCGGGCAGCCGCTGTGCCCGGTCTTGCCCGAATTTGCCCAGTCGTGCCCGCGTAAACTAAAAGGCTCATGCTGGGCCTGAACCTCACCCTCGCGCTGTTAGCGTCTTACCTGATCGGCTCGCTGTCGTTTGCCGTCATGGTCAGCCGTGTGATGGGTCTGGCGGACCCGCGCAGCTACGGCAGCAAGAACCCCGGCGCGACCAACGTGCTGCGCTCGGGCAACCGCGCCGCAGCGCTGCTGACGCTGGCTTTCGATGTGCTCAAGGGCTACGTGCCGGTGCTGCTGGTGCTGATTTATGGCCCGCGCTTCGGTCTGGATGACAACGCGGCGGCATTCGCCGGCCTGGCGGCTTTTATCGGCCACTTGTGGCCGGTGTTCTTTCGCTTCCAAGGCGGCAAGGGCGTGGCCACCGCGGCCGGTGCGCTGTTGGCCATCAACCCGGGCCTGGGCCTGGCGGTTCTGCTGAGCTTTGCCATCATCCTGGCCTTCTCGCGCTACGTGTCGCTGGCCAGCATCGTGGCGGCTGTCTTTGCGCCGTTTTATCAGGCGCTGATCTGGGGCACGGAGCCGGCGCTGCTGGCCATCGCAGTGATGAGCCTGCTTTTGATCTGGCGCCATGAAGGCAACATCCGCCAGCTGCTGGCCGGCACCGAGAACCGCCTGGGTCGAAAGGCCGCTGCGCCAACGCAGCAGCATTCCCCGTCACACAAGAAAAGGCAGCATTGACATGGTCCAACGGTTCGACGTCGGCACGCGCCTGTCCGAGATGGCCGTGCACAACGGCGTGTGTTATCTGGCCGGCCAGGTGGCAAGCGACGCCAGCCAGGACATCGGGGGCCAGACGCGCCAGGTGCTTGCCGCCATCGACGCGCTGCTGGCCCGCGCCGGCAGCAGCAAAGAGCGGCTGTTGATGGTGCAGATCTTCATCCGCGATCTGGCTGACTTTGCGGCCATGAACGCGGTGTGGGAAGCCTGGCTGCCAGCCGGCCACGCGCCGCCGCGGGCCACCGTCAAGGCCGAGCTGGCCAAGCCGGAATGGCGGGTGGAGATGGTGGTCACCGCCGCGCTGTGACGCAGCCAGGCCAAGACAGCCGCATATCTGCGGTCAGCCGCTTCAGCCGCTTCAGCCGTTCCGGCCTGGGGCTGATCGTGTTGCTGTTGCTGATCAGCGCAGCCAGCAGCTGGTGGGGCCGGCAGCAGCAGCGCACGCTGGGCCAGCAGGTGGCGGCGCTGGCGCTGCCGGGCGACATCCGCATGCTGTCGTCCGAGACCTGCGCCGTGTGCACGGTTGCGCGCCGCTGGTTCACCGAGCACCGCGTGCCGTTCAGTGAATGCCTGATCGAGCGCGACGCTGCCTGCCGCGCCGAGCATCAGGCGCTGCGCGCCGCCGGCACGCCGGTGCTGCTGGTGCGCGGCCAGCCGCAGCTGGGCTTCAGCCCGGAGCGCATTCAGGCTGCGTTGAAGGCCACTGTGCCGGGTTGAAGCGCGGCGCTTTCACATCGCTTTTGCGCTGCTGTCTTTGGCGCTGACTTCGGCGCTGCGGTCGGAACCGTCGGCTGCGCAGCGGCCGTCATTCAAGCCATAACCCCAGGCGCTACAGCCCTAGCCGCGCCAGCTCGCCGCGGCCTTGGCGCACCAGCACCGGCTTCTCGCCACTGAGGTCAATCACGGTGGTCGGCGCCATCGCGCAGGCACCGGCGTCGACGACGGCCTGCAGCAGCTTTTGAAAGCGCTGGCGGATCTGCACCGCGTCGTTCATCGGCAGCGTCTCGCCCGGAGCGATCAGCGTCGTCGCCAGCAGCGGCTCGCCCAGTTGCGCCAGCAGCGCTTGCAGCACCTGGTGATCCGGCACGCGCAGGCCGATGGTGCGGCGGCTGGGGTGCGAAACACGCCGCGGCACCTCTTTGGTCGCCTCCAAAATGAAGGTGTAGGGCCCGGGTGTGCCAAGCTTCAGCAGCCGGTATTGGCGGTTGTCCACCCGGGCGTAGCTGGCCAGCTCGCTCAGGTCTTTGCACAGCAGCGTCAGGTGATGTTTGTCGTCGACCTGGCGGATGCGGCGCAACTGTTCGACGGCGTTTTTGTCGTCCAGGCGGCACACCAGCGCATAGCTGCTGTCGGTGGGCACCGCTGCCACGCCGCCGGCTTGCAAAATTTGCGCGGCCTGTTTGAGCAGCCGCGGCTGCGGATTGTGCGGGTGGACTTCAAACAACTGCGACATGCAGCAATTGTCATGGCTGCACGGCGCCCTGCAGGCGCAGGGCCGATGCTGCGGTCACCGCAGCGAGCGCTAGGACGCTCAACCGCTCAGACGCTCAGACGCTCAGACGCTCAGGCAACAACCACCGGAATGCCCGCAATGCGCGCCCGCCACGCCCGCGGCCCTGTTTCGTGCACGCTGGTGCCGTCGGCGCTAACTGCCACGGTGACCGGCATGTCGGCCACGTCAAATTCGTAGATCGCTTCCATGCCCAGGTCGGCAAAGCCGACGACCCGCGCGCCCTTGATCGCCTTGGCCACCAGGTAGGCCGCGCCGCCCACCGCCATTAGGTAGGCGCTCTTGTGTTTGCGGATGGCTTCGATTGCCACCGGCCCGCGTTCGGCCTTGCCGATCATCGCGATCAGGCCGGTCTGGCCCAGCATCATCTCGGTGAACTTGTCCATACGCGTGGCCGTGGTCGGGCCCGCCGGGCCGCCGCCCGAAAAAACCCCCCGGGGGGCCCGGCCCGCGGGGGAGATGTAGCGGGGGTTGGTGGTCACCCGCCGCCGGGCGCCCCCGGCCCCGCGGAAGGGCAACTTTACCGAGAGTTTGGTGGGGCAGACACGCCGGCTCGCGCTGATAGGGCAGGGCGCACGCGG
>JAJAZC010000191.1 GCA_026785885.1 Rubrivivax sp. | reverse complement strand
GGCCCGCACGCTGCTGGCGCGGTTGGACGGCACGCTGCGCAGCACGCGGGGCCGCCTGGACGCCGAGACGCGCGCGCACCTGGCCGACAGTGCCGATACGCTGCGCCAGGCCTTGAGTGCGACGATCCAGCGCCAGGCGCTGTAGATCTGTAGCGCTGTAGCGCTGCGCTCACCGAGGCGAACGCGGCGCGTCCGACGCTCCTTATCATGCTGGCGACCGCGATCGCTGCAGAGACAAGGAACCCGCTATGCACGCCTGGACCTGTGAAACGCTGGACGGCGTTGATGCGCTGCAGTGGCGTGAAAGTCCGACGCCGGAGCCCGAGCCCGGCCAGGTCCGCATCGCAATCCAGGCCGCGAGCTTGAACTTCCCGGACTTACTGATCGTTCAGGGCAAGTACCAGATCAAACCGCCGCTGCCGTTTGTTCCGGGCTCGGAGTACGCCGGGGTGATTGACGCGATCGGTGCGGGTGTGAAGCACCTTAAGACGGGCATGCCGGTGGCAGCCATGGCCGGCACCGGCGGCTTTGCAACCCACGCTTGTGTCGACGCGTCACGCGTATTGCCGTTGCCGCCGGGGTTCGATATCGATGATGGTGCTGCCTTTGGGTTTACCTACGGCACCTCGCACCACGCGCTGATCGACCGTGCGCAGCTAAAGGCCGGCGAGACAGTGTTGGTGCTCGGTGCAGCCGGCGGCGTCGGCAGTGCAGCAGTGCAGATCGCCAAGGCGGCTGGTGCCACCGTAATTGCGGGTGCATCCACTGACGAGAAGTGCGCGCTGTGCCGCACGATCGGCGCCGACGCCACGATCAACTACAACACGCAGGACCTGCGCGAAGCCATCAAGTCGCTGACGCAGGGCAAAGGCCCTGACGTGATCTACGACCCCGTCGGCGGTGTGCTGGCAGAGCCGGCCTTTCGCTCGATCGGCTGGCGCGGCCGCTACCTGGTGGTCGGCTTTGCCGGCGGCGTGATACCCGCACTGCCGTGGAATCTGGCGCTGCTTAAGGGCGCGTCGGGGGTCGGTGTGTTCTGGGGCGACTTCGTCAAGCGCGAGCCCGAGGCCGGCGCAGCGGCGTTGATGCAGCTGGCGCAGTGGTACGGGCGGGGCTTGGTCAAGCCGGTGCTGGACCACAAACTGCCGATGCGCGAGATCCGCACGGCCTATGCGCGCATGGGTTCGCGCCGGGTGCTGGGCAAGCTGTTGCTGATCAACCGGTGAAGCGCGCAGACGCCCTAACGGGGGACGCTCCGAGCCGCTTTACCACTGCCGATCCGCGCTAGCATCGCGCCCTATTCGGCATTGGAGAACATGCCCGTGGCCGTCAAGGTACTTATCCTCGAAGACAACCCGGTGGCGCGCACTTTCTTGTGCCGGGTGGTGCGTGAAAGCTTCAGCGACGCCATTGCGGTGACCGAAGCCGGCGATCTGGAAACCGCGCGCCGCCACATCTCGCTAACCGGCGGCTCACAGGGCCTGCATGGTGTCGATCCGTTCAAGCTCTGCCTGGTCGATCTGGAGCTTCCTGATGGCAACGGCATGGAGCTGCTGACCGAGCTGGCGCACTACCCCGCCACAAAGATCGTCACCACGCTGTACTCCGACGACGAACACCTGTTCCCCGCGCTGCAGTGCGGTGCTGACGGCTATTTGCTGAAGGAAGATCGCTTCGAGGTGTTGGTCGAAGAACTTCAGAAAATCGTGCGTGGTCAACCCCCGCTGAGCCCGGCTATCGCGCGCCGGCTGCTAACGCACTTCCGGCACGGCAACGGCGGTGACTCATCAGCGCCGGATTCGGGCTTTGCACCGGCCGCATTCACCACCAGCAAGCCGGTGCCAATGGAAAAGGCGCTCGACCACGAGCGCCTGACGCCACGTGAGACCGAGGTGCTGACTTACCTCAGCAAAGGCTTCACGATCAAAGAGATCGCGGGCCTGATGGGGATCAAGTGGTTCACCGTCAACGACCACATCAAGAGCATCTACAAGAAGCTCAATGTTTCCAGCCGCGCCGAGGCGGCCGTGCTCGCCAGCAAGCAGGGCCTGGTGTGATGCGGCGGTTGATACGGCGCGGGATGCAGCGCGTAATGCAAAGTGCAATGCAAAGTGCAATGCGACGTGCAATGCGACGTGCAATGCAGCACCCGCGCGCTTAGGCGCGCGCCGCCCACGGCGCCGTGTTCGAGACTGCCGCTGCCGCGCGCCCCGCGGCACGCGCTTTAAAGGGCGCGCCGCAAGAGTCGGCTTTCGAGAGCCTGATGCCGGAGATGGGCCAAGCCGCCGGGCCGCGGCCCTGGATGGGTTGGCGCCGGCGGGCGCTGGCTGGCCTGGTGCTGGTGGCCTGCGTACTGGCCTTTGCGATGGTGCGCTGGCTGGCCGGCACTCCGCAGATCGACGCGCAATGGGCCGGTGATGCGCGTGGCGGGCTGCAGTTGCTGTCCAGCCGGGAACTGGCGTTGCAAGGCCTGCTGGGCCAGTCGCTGCTGGCCATCGGCAGCGCAAGCAACACAAGCTCCGCGAGCAACATGCCTGACGCGCAGCAAGCGCGCCAAGATCCGCAGACCGTGGATGCGCTGCTGCTGCATCGCTCACCGCGTTGGCAGGCCAGCGAGGCGGCGCGCGTGCACCAGATACAGCAGCACGAGTGGCTGGCCGGGCGCTTGGCCAGCGGCGAGGTCACGCTGCACTTTGCTAACGGCCGTGAGCTCACGGTGCCGGCGCGCAAGCGCGGCTATGCCGGGCTGGGCTGGCTGCTGTGGCCGCTGATCGGGCTGTCGCTGTTGCTGGCGCTGTTTGCCGGCGTGGTGCTGCTGGCGCGGCTGCAGATGCGCAATGCGCTTTTCGCGGTGATGTCTTTGTGCCAGGCCGGCAACTTGCTTTTCATTGCGCTGGAGTCCACGCGCGGCCTCGGCCTGCCGCTGGGCGTGGCGCCAATCGACCTGGATCTGCGGCTGGCGCTGGATGCCGTCACCGGCGCAGCCATCGTGCACGCGTTCTTGCTACACCCGCGCCGGCTGCCACACGCGGCCGCGCTGGCCACCGCCGTTTGGCTTGCTGTCGGGCTGGCGCTGCTGCTGATCCACCAGGGGCTTCTCGGGCCGCGCTGGTGGGCTGCGCAGAGTCTGTGTGTGCTGCTGGGGTTGGCAGCGCTGCTGGCAGTCAGTCGCTCGTACGGGCTGGAACCGAATCCGTATGCCCTGGTGATGCGGCGTTTTGCCCTGATGGCGCTGGCCACGCTGCTGTTGGTGACCGGCGCGGTGGCTGCGGCCTCGAGCCTGGCTGGTGCTCAGGCACGGGTTACGCCGGGCCTGGCTTATGGCGTGGCTATCGGCGCTTCCGTTGCGTGGTATCTGTTCCTGGCCTCGCTGCTGCTGCTGACGCCCTTCCTGGCACGCAGCCGTCAGTTGCTGCGGGAGTTTGCGCTGCTGGCCGGTATCAGTACGGTGGCGGCTTCGGTCGACCTGCTGTTCATCACGGTGTTTTCGCTCGGCGCCTTCACGTCGCTGGCAGTTGCCGTGTTTGCTGCACTGGCCGTTTACGCCGGGGCGCGGCAGTACATCCTGGCGCACATGCTGGGCACCAGCCTGCTGACCACCGAACGCACCTTCGATTACCTGTACCGGGCCGCGCGTGAGGTCCAGGCGCGGCCGCAGCGTCACAGCGCCGCGTTGGGGCAATTACTGCGCGACCTGTTCGAGCCGCTGCAGCTGGAGCTGACATCGCGCGTGCCGCCGCGCTCCCGCGTGGTGGGCGCCGGAGCCGGCCTGGTGATACCGGTGCGCGCCGGTGACGATGAGGCCAGCAGCGCTTTTACGCTGCGTTTCGCGCAGCGCGGGCAACGCCTGTTCACGCAGGAAGATGCCCGCCTGGCCGAACGCGTGGTCGATCAGCTTCGCCGCGCCGTGGCCTATGACCAGGCGGTCGAGCGCGGCCGCCACGAAGAGCGCCAGCGCCTGGCGCAGGACCTGCACGACGACATCGGCGCGCGGCTGTTGACGCTGATGTACCAGGCGCCCGACCCAGCGATGGAGGACTACATCCGCCACACGCTGCAGGATCTTAAGACGCTGACCCGTGGCTTGGCTGCAGCCGAGCACCGCTTGTCCCATGCCGCCGGCGAATGGAAGGCCGACCTGACGCAGCGGTTGACGTTGGCCCAAGCGCAGTTAGGCTGGATTTGCCACTTCGATCAGGACCTGGCGCTGTCGGTCGTGCAATGGTCGGCCCTCACCCGCGTGCTGCGCGAGCTGGTGACCAACGCGCTATATCACGGGCATGCCAGCCGCATCGACGTGACGCTGCACCTGGCAGGGCCGCTGCTCGAGCTCACGGTTACTGACGACGGCTGCGGCCGTGACCCGCAAGCCTGGGCCCATGGCTTGGGCCTGGGCGGCGTGCGCAAACGTGTCAAGGCGCTGGGCGGCCGCGTGCAATGGCGCGAGAACCAGCCCATCGGCATCGTGTGTGACGTGCGCGTCGAGCAGTTCCACGTCACCGCATGACGCCCGTGGCGGCTTACCTGTCAACCGCTTGCCTAGCCGCGCGTTGACTGCCAAAGGGCCGGTTTGGTGCCATGTCAGGCCCGGCCGGTACCTCATGACAGCCCCGAGTGCATCCCGTGTGAAATTTGAGGACAATAGCGGCTTCGCGTCGACCGGGGCGCATTGCCCGGCCACCACCCGCCATGACCACTCGCCGACCGACCACAGCACCCGAAACCACCAGCGGCCCCAAGCTGCGCCAGACCCAGGCCGAGTACACGGCCGCGCGTCCGCACGCCGAGCCCGGCGTCAAGCCGATGATGTCGAGCTCGAAGATGTACGTGTGCATCAAGTGCCACGCCAACTTCAAGACCGGCGATGGAAAACCCGATCCGCGGCTGCGCGGTTTGGGCCGTTGCAACAGTTGCTTAGGGGTCACGGTCACCACGACCTGACGGCGCCGGTACAGCCGGCGCCTGACCCCGTTGAATTGATCTCACAACCCCCGGAGTACGACCGCCATGTCCCCAACGAATCGCCGTGTTTTCCTGATTCAAGTTGCCGCCTGCGGCTCTGTGTTTGCCGCCACCGTCGCCCAGGCACAAGCCGTGATGGTCAGCGAAAAAGACCCGCAAGCCGTGGCCTTGGGCTACGTGGCTGATACCACCAAGACCGACAAGAAGAAGTTTCCTAAGCACACCAACGACCAGAAGTGCACTAATTGCGCCCTGTATCAAGGCAAAGCCACTGACGCTGTCGGCGGCTGCCCGCTGTTCGGCACCAAGCAGGTCGCCGGACCCGGCTGGTGCAGCGCCTGGGCAAAGAAGGGCTGAGTCGGCTGCGCTGACCAGCGCCGAAACCCTTCGGCGACGCATGAAAAAACGGCCCCGAGGGGCCGTTTTCCTTTGCCTGACTCACAACGTCTTGGGGTGGCTGATGGGGCTCGAACCCACGACAACCAGAATCACAATCTGGGACTCTACCAACTGAGCTACAGCCACCGTAGAGAACAAATTATAGACCGCGGCCTCAGCGCAACGGTGCCGACGCGGCATCGGCGGCCATGCTGGCGCCGCCTTTGACGTCGGCCTTCACGCGCTTCTTCAGCGACGCAATGTAGGCCTCGGCCTCGGCCGCAGCCCAGGCTTGCGCAAACTGGCCTTGCAGTTGGGCTTCGCTGCCCGCGGCCGCTTCCCGCGGCAGCACTTGCGTGATGCGCAGTACCAGATAGCCCTGCCCCTGCAGATCAACGCCGACGATCGCCGGCAGCTTGCTTGCGTCGGCCCGCATCACCGCATCGATTACTGCGCGGGGTGCACCCTGGCTCTGCGCGCGCGAGACCACCAGCGTCAAAGGCAAAGCCTCAGCCGGCGTCTGCTTGAGTGCTGCCACGCGGGCTTCGCCCTCCTTGCGCGCCAAGGCAGAGGCCTGCTGCACGATGAGCCGCTCGCGGACCGTGTCCTTGACCTCGGCAAATTCCAGGGTGCGCGACGGTGTGTGCTTGACGACCCGCGCCGACACCAGCTGGTTCGGCGCCACCTCGACCGCGTCGGTGTTGCGCTTGTTGGCCACGGCTTCATTGCCGAACACGGCGTCCAGCAGCTTGGTGGATGCCCAAGGGCCGCTGGCACCTGGCGCCGGCGTGCGTTGCACGGTGGCGGTTTTCTTCCCGAGCTTGAGCTTGTCGACTACCGGCTGCAGACTGTCGGACTGTTCATAGACGGTGTTGGTGAACTGCTCGGCCATCTTGGGCCACTCGGCCTTGGCCTTGGCGTTGCGCAACTCTTTGTCGATCTCGGCGCGCACGGCCTCGAACGGCTTTTTGTCGCCGCCGCGCATACCGGTGACGGTGAGGAAGTGATAGCCGAAATCGGTCTCGAAGACTTCGCTGACCTCACCCGGCTTGAGCGAGAAAGCCGCTGTCTCGAACGGTTTGACCATTGCGCCGCGACCAAAGAAATCGAGGTCACCGCCCTGCGCTGCCGAGCCCGGATCCTGCGAGTTGTTGCGCGCCAGCTCGGCAAATGCGGCCGGGTTCTTTCGGGCCTGCACGAGCAGTTCCTCGGCGCGCAGCTTGGCTTGCTCTTTGGCTGCCGCGGGCATGTTTTTGTCGACCTTGACCAGCACGTGACTCGCGCGCCGCTCCTCGGGCGTGCTGTAACGCGCAGCGTTGTCGGCGTAGAACTTGCGCAGCTCGTCGTCACCAAGCGCTACGCCCTTGGCCAATGCGGCAAGGTCGAGCAGCACGTACTCGACGTCTGCTTGCTCTGGCGCGCGCAAGGCGGTCTGCTGCGTTTTGTAGAACGCCTCGACCTCGGCTTCGCTGGGTGTCGCACGAGCGCGAAAGGCCGCTGGGTCAAAGCGCTGAATCTGCACTTCGCGCCGTTGCAACAAGGGATCCAGGCCCGCTGCGGCGATGCTGGGCGGTGCAAAGGCCGTGCGGCCGATGCCGGCCAGCAGCTGCTGTACCGACAGCTCCTGCCGCAGCTGCTGCGCGAAACCTTCGGAGCTCATGCCCTGCATCGCCAGCAGTTCGCGATTGACGCTGCCGTCAGGGTTGCGAAGTGCCGCGTACTGCGGGTCGGTGGCAAACAGGCGGCGCAGCCGTTCATCGGTGGGCGCCAGGTGCAGCCTGGTTGCGGCGGCCAGCAGGACCCGATCCGTCACCAGGCGGTCCAGCGTGTCGCGCCGGGCCGTGGGCGTGTCCAGACTCTGCACGTCCTGAGTCGGGTTCTGACGCCGCGCGCTGTCGATCACCCGCTGGTGCGCGTTCTCCCATTCACCCCGTGTGATCGACACACCGTCGACCTTGGCCACGCTGGCGTTGGAGCCGTCAGTGAAGCGGCTGTAGCCGTCTACGCCGAAGAAAATGAACGAAGGAATGATCAGCAGCAGGACAAAGCCGAGCGCCATCCGGGTGTTGTTGCGGACGAATTCAAACATCGCTGGAAGCCTCGGTACAGCCGCCCGCAGGGCCGGCAAGAAATCGTAGATGGAACAACGGTGTAGCCAAGCTGGCCGGCTGTCAGAGATGCCCCTACACCGTCGAGTGCAAACTCACCTGCGTGGCCGAACGGCGTGATGTCTGGGCCGCCGCTGCGCTGCAAACAAGGCCCGCGCTGCGCGCGCACCCGACCCAGGGCGCCAAATGTTATCCGAGGGTGGTTGGTGGGTGCTGACGGGTTCGAACCGCCGACCTACGCCTTGTAAGGGCGCCGCTCTACCGGCTGAGCTAAGCACCCGGTAGCCGTGCCTACAGCGCGTCGCGAAGGCCCTTGCCGGGCCGAAATTTAGGCACCTTGGCGGCCTTGATCTTGATGGCCGCACCCGTGCGCGGGTTGCGGCCGGTGCGCGCCGCACGCTTGGGAGCGGTGAAAGTGCCGAAGCCGGTGATCGTGACGCTGCCACCTTTTTTCAGCGTCGTCTTGACAGCACCGATGACGGCTTCGAGCGAACGTGACGCCGCGGCCTTCGAGATGTCGGCCTGATGGGCGATGTGTTGAATCAGCTCACTCTTGTTCACGTCGCGGTTCCCCTCTCAAGGTGTATCGGTTTTCGGTGGAGGACAGGCTGCTTGCGCTGAGCGATCGGTGCGCCGCGCCTTGCGCTTGCCTTGTTCGTGCCTGAGTCCCTGCCGCAGGTCTTGCGCCTGCGTTGGACGATTACAGGACCGCGCGAAAAACAGTGTCAAGCGGAGCCGGGATTCTAGGCGCAAGTCCCCCGCAAACCGCTGTCGGCGTGGCCCCGGCGCAGCGTGCTTCCACGCTTGACAAGGGTCCGGGCGGCACGTAGCTCAAGGCCCAGGGTGTATGGGTTTCAACTGCCCTTTGCGATACGTTCGGCCAGCGCGCGGCCGAGGTCGGCGGTGCCTGCGCTGCCACCCAGGTCGCGCGTCAGCGGTGCTTGCGGATCGGACAGTACGGCCTCGATGGCGACGAGCATGGCATCGTGCGCATCACGGTGGCCCAGGTAGTCGAGCATCATCGCCGCAGACCAGACCTGCCCGATCGGGTTGGCAATGCCCTGCCCTGCGATGTCGGGCGCCGAGCCGTGAACCGGCTCGAACAGGCTGGGCCACTGCCGCGTCGGGTTGAGGTTGGCCGACGGCGCGATGCCGATGGTGCCGGTGCATGCGGGGCCTAGGTCGCTCAAGATGTCGCCGAAGAGATTGCTGGCCACCACCACGTCGAAGTGCTGCGGCCGCTGCACGAAGTGCGCGGTGAGGATGTCGATGTGGAAGCTGTCGACCGCCACTTGCGGGTACGACGCGGCCATCGCCTGCACCCGCTCGTCCCAGTAGGGCATCGTGATCGCAATGCCGTTGCTCTTGGTGGCCGAGGTCAACTTGCGCCGCGGCCGCGAAGCCGCCAGCTCGAAAGCAAACTTCAGCACACGGTCCACACCGTGGCGCGACATCACGGTTTCCTGCAACACGATCTCGCGCTCGGTGCCCTCGAACATGCGGCCGCCGATGCTCGAGTACTCGCCTTCGGTGTTCTCGCGCACGATCCACATGTCGATCGCGCCCGGCTGCAGTGCTCGGCCTTGGCGGTCGACCAGCGGGCTGCGGATGCCCGGCATCAGGCGGGCCGGCCGCAGGTTGACGTACTGGTCGAATTCGCGCCGGAACTTGAGCAGCGAACCCCACAGCGAGACGTGGTCCGGCACCGTCGCCGGCCAGCCGACCGCACCGAAGAAGATCGCGTCGTGACCACCGATGCGGTCCTTCCAGTCGTCCGGCAGCATCTGGCCGTGGCGCGCAAAGTAGCCGCAGTTGGCGAAGTCGAACTCGTCGATGTCGAGCGTGATGCCGAAGCGGCGTGCAGCAGCGTCGAGCGCGCGCAGCCCTTCGGGCATGACCTCCTGGCCGATGCCGTCACCAGCGATGACAGCAATGCGATGACGGGTCATGGAATCTCCTTGATGGGGTTACCGCGGCGCACGATCAACGCCACCCCGACAGCGGTGAGCGCCAGCCCGGCCAGCACGCCGGGGCCCAGGGCTTCGTCGAACAACCACCACGCCATCAGCGCGGTGGTGGGTGGTACGAGGTACATCAGGCTCGTTACGGCCGTAGCCGCGCCGCGCTGAATCAGCAAGTACAGCAGCGAGCTGCCACCCAGCGTCAACACCAGCACCGACCAGGCCAGAGCACCGATCAGCTCCGGGTGCAGCTCCATGCGCCCCGGCTCCAGCAGAGCCAGTGGCGCTGTCAGCAGCAGTGCAGCGATGAGTTGCACCGCGTTGGCGGTGCGCACGTCGCAGGGCTGCACCCAGCGCTTTTGGTACAGCGTGCCTGCGGTGATGCTCAACAGCGCCACGGCGGCCGCAGCCAACGTCGGCAGCGTGGCCTCGCCGAGCTCGAGCTTGTGACCCAGCACCAGCAGCAAGCCGGCCAGGCCCAGCACCAGCCCGAGCCACTGACGCAGTTGCACCCGGCCGCCCGCCGATCCCGCAGCAGCGCCGGCACTGCCGGCGGCCAGGCTAAGCCACAGCGCCGTCAGGATCGGCTGCAGGCCGACGATCAACGCGGCCAGACCGGCACCCAGCCCGCCCTTCACCGCGATCCAAACGCCGCCCAGATAGCCGGCATGCATCAAGACGCCGGTCAGGCCCAGGTGCAGCCACTGCGTGCCACGCGGCGGCCAGCGTGCGCCGGCCCAGCCGATCCACACCAGGAACGCCAGAATCGACAACGCATAACGCACCGTGAGAAAGCCCAGCGGCGGTGCGTGCGGCATGGCGAACCGCGCCACCACGAAGCCCGTACTCCAGATCAGCACAAACACCAGCGGCATGGCGCGCAGCAGTGCTGCGCTGTCGGTCCGCATCACACCGTTATTGCGCCGACGGTCATTGCGCATGCGGTCATTGCGCACTCAGTCATCGGGTCTTGGCGCGAATCTCAGGGATCGCCTTGCGCAGGTAGTAAGCCATGGACCACACCGTCAGCACCGCGGCCACCCACATCAGCCAGGTGCCCCACTGGCGCGTGTCGATCAAGCCCAGCAGCTGGCCGTCGTAGAGCAGGAACGGGATCGCCACCATCTGCGCCGTCGTCTTGAGCTTGCCCAGCATGTGCACGGCCACGCTGCGCGAAGCACCAATGTGCGCCATCCATTCGCGCAGTGCCGAGATCGCGATCTCGCGGCCGATGATGATGAGCGCTACCACCGAGCCCACACGCCCTTCTTCCAGCAGCACCAGCAGCGTGGCGCAGATCAGGAACTTGTCGGCCACCGGGTCCAAGAAGGCACCGAAGGCCGAGGTCTGGTTGAGCCGGCGCGCCAGATAACCGTCCAGCCAGTCGGTGGCCGCAAACAGCACGAACAGCGAGGTGGCCCAGAGGTTCTTTGTGTGCACCTGCCAGTCCAGGTAGTACACACCGATGATCAGCGGGATCGCCGCGATGCGGGCCCAGGTCAGTAGCGTGGGGATCGTTAAGAACATGCGGCTCGTTCGCGCTCGGGGTATCAGTCCAGCGTGCGCGGCTTGAACTGGTACTTGTCGTTGAACAGGAAAACTTCGGTCCAGCGCCAGGGCCGCTGCAAGCGCGCCATGTCGCCGTAAGGCGCAGCGCGGCGGATGGCTTCTTGTGCGACCTCGATGACGCCGGCAGCGTCCGGGTTGGCCGGCCGGCGCGTGACGCTAATGCTGCGCACGTTGCCGTCGGCGTTGACTTCCACTTCGAGAATCGTGATGCCGAACATCAGCGTGGGCGGTGTCCCCATGTACGAGTGCTGGGGCGCAGCTGCCACCATGCGGCGCGCGGCCTGCTTCTTGAATTCATCCATCGTGCGCGCTGCAGCAGCCGGCGGTTGCACGACACGTGGGCCGAGATCGAAGCGACCGGCGTTGAGCAGTGGAGCCCCCGGCGGCGGTGCCGTCGCTGGCTGCACCGGCGGCGGCATCGGTGCCGCTGCTGGCCGCGCAGCCGGTTCCGGCGGCGGTGGTGGTGGTGGTGGTGGTGGTGGTGCCGGGGCTG
>JAJAZC010000190.1 GCA_026785885.1 Rubrivivax sp. | reverse complement strand
TGCCCGCAGCGACCAACAACGCAGCGGCCAGCAACCACCCGTTCAGCAGCATGGCCCGCAGCGGCGCCGATAATTCGTTTCGATGAAAACGGTGATGGTGTTGATGATGGTGGCGGTGCTGGGCGCCCTGGCCAGCGCAGGCGTCTTCATGTTGCGGCGTGGGCCGCCAGACGCTGAAGGCAAGGACGGCAACAAGCCTGCGAACAAACAGATGGCGCGTGCCTTGGCGCTGCGCGTGGGCTTGTCGGTGGCCTTGTTCCTGTTCATCCTGCTCAGCTGGTACATGGGTTGGGTGCGGCCGACGGGCGTTCCGCTCGGCCGTTGATTCGCCCAGCGAGAACGCCGCATGGCGCGGCGTTCTCGAAGATCGAATCCGGCGCCATGAAACCGGCTTCGCCGGGCCTTAGGCAAACGACCCCTGCCGGCGGGCGACGAGCGCTAGCGGGCGTGGCGTCGCACCGTCACAGCCAGTAGACCAGGAAGTACAAGCCCAGCCACACCACATCGACGAAGTGCCAGTACCAGGCCGCGCCTTCGAAGCCAAAGTGTCGCTGCGGTGTGAAGTGGCCCTTCATCAGTCGCAAGGTGATGAAGGTCAGCATCACCATGCCGACGAACACATGGAAGCCGTGGAAGCCGGTCAGCAAAAAGAAGGTACTGCCGAAGATGCCGCTGCTGAGCTTGAGGTTCAGATCGCGGTAGGCATGGATGTACTCGTAAGCCTGCACGCAAACGAAGGTCGCGCCCAGAATCACCGTGATCCACATCCAGGCGATCGTCTTGGCGCGATTGCCGGCAATCAGCGCGTGGTGCGCAATGGTCAGCGTCACGCCCGAGGTCAACAACAGCGCGGTGTTGATGGTCGGCAGCCAAAATGGGCCCATGGTCGCGAAGGGCTCGACAGTGCCGGCGGGCGACGCCGTGATGCCGCCACCGGCGCTGGGCCAAATCGCTTTGAAGTCGGGCCACAGGATCTGATGATCAAGGTTGCCCAACATCGGTATCGAGTGCACACGCGCCCAGTACAACGCGCCGAAAAAGGCGGCGAAGAACATGATCTCGCTGAAGATGAACCAGCTCATGCTCCAGCGGAAGGACACATCGATGCGGTCCGAGTACAGGCCACCTTCGCTCTCTGTCACCGCCTCGCGGAACCATTGGAACAGCACGGTCAGCCACATGACGAAGCCGGCAAGCAGCACATACGCACCCCAGCCAGCGCCGTTGATCCATTGCCCAGCACCCAGGATGACCAGGAACAGGCCAAAGGCCATCAGCACCGGGTGGCGTGATGGCGCAGGGATAAAGTAGTAGGGGGTCTTGCCCGCGGGGATGGCTACTGACATGGGACTGGCTCTCCTCGATCTTTCGGTGACTCGCGCTTCGACCGGCGGGCTAAGCCGCGACCCCACTGCTAACGACCCAGCGCACCAACAGCACGATCGCCACGACAAACACCGCCGCGCCGGCAACACCGCCGACCACCACGTGCACCGGGTTCAGCCTCTGCACGTCCTGCTCGAAAGCCGACGAATGGCGAATGCCCAGGAACGACCAGGCCACCGCGCGCATCGTTTGCAGCAGCGAAGCCGGGCGTCGTGCAGCGTCTTTCAGCTCGTTCATGCCGGCGCCCCCGCCTTCACGCCAACCGTGCCCTTGGGCTGTGCCGGCACCTTGCCGCCAACCTCGAAGAAGGTGTAGCTCAGCGTGATGGTGCTGACGTCTTTGGGCAGCTTGGGGTCGATCACGAACACGACGGGCCATTGGCGCGCCTCACCCGCCGCCAGCGTGTATTCGTTGAAGCAAAAGCACTCCAGCTTGTTGAAGTGCGCGCTGGCCTGCATCGGCGCATAACTTGGTATGGCCTGGGCCGCCATCGTGCGGTTCTGGATGTTCTTGAACTCGTACATCACGGTGGCCATCTCGCCCGGGTGCACCTGCAGCGAGCGCTGCGCAGGCTTGAATTCCCAAGGCCCTCTCGAGTTGGCGTCGAACTCGACCGTGATCGTGCGCGTGGTGTCGACCTGCGAATTGCCACCCCGGCTGCCAGTCTTGCGGCCAGACCAGGTGCCGTTGGCGATGCGCTGCTCCGACAGCGACAGCACGTTGATGCCCAAAGCGTCGCAGATGGCGCGGTACATCGGCACCAGCGCATAGCCGAAGCCGAACATCAATGCAGCGATGACGACCAGCTTGCCGAGCAGCCGGCGGTTGTCGCCGAGTAAACGCATGGCGCGGGTCATTGGGCAGCCTGGCTCATGCCGGCCCCATCAGCGCAATCTTGGCGAAGAAACCGAGTGCAAACAACGCGGCAATCGTCGCCAGGATCAGAGCGAGCCGTCGGTTGGCCTTGCGTTGCTGCTGGTTCTGCACCATGGCCTGTTGATGTTGTCGTGGAGATGCCGTCAGCCCAGCACGCGCGTGGCGGTGACATCCAGCTTAGGCGGCGTCTCAAAGGTATGCCAAGGTGCCGGCGACGGCACTTCCCATTCCAGACCCTCAGCGGCTTCCCAGGGTTTCTGCGGCGCCGGCTCGCCCTTGCCACGCATCATCGGTATGACGACAAACAAGAAGAAGTAGACCTGCATTAGGCCGAAGCCGAAGGCGCCGATGCTGGCCAGCATGTTGAAGTCGGCAAATTGCATCGGGTAATCGGCATAGCGGCGCGGCATGCCGGCCAGGCCGAGGAAGTGCATCGGGAAGAAGGTGACGTTGAAGAAAATCAACGAACCCCAGAAGTGGATCTTGCCGCGCGTTTCGTTGTACATGACGCCGGTCCACTTGGGCGACCAGTAGTAGTAGCCGGCGAACAAGCCGTACAACGAACCGGCCACCAGCACGTAATGGAAGTGCGCGACGACGTAATAGGTGTCCTGCAGCTGAATGTCGATCGGCGCCATGGCCAGGATCAGCCCGGTGAATCCACCCATGGTGAACACGAAAATAAAGCCGACCGCGAACAGCATCGGCGTCTCGAAGGTCATTGAGCCACGCCACATCGTGGCCAGCCAGTTGAAGATCTTCACGCCAGTAGGCACAGCGATCAACATCGTCGCGTACATGAAAAACAACTGGCCCGTCACCGGCATGCCGGTGGTGTACATGTGGTGCGCCCAGACGATGAACGACAGAATCGCGATCGACGCGGTGGCATAGACCATGGAGGTGTAGCCAAACAGTCGCTTGCGTGCAAAGGCCGGGATGATCGCGCTGACGATGCCGAAGGCCGGCAAGATCATGATGTAGACCTCAGGATGGCCGAAGAACCAGAAGATGTGCTGATACATCACCGGGTCGCCGCCGCCAGCGGGGTTGAAAAAGTTGGTGCCGAAGTGGCGGTCGGTCAACGTCATCGTGATGGCACCGGCCAGCACCGGCATCACGGCGACCAGCAGATACGCAGTGATCAGCCAGGTCCAGCAGAACAGCGGCATCTTCATCAGCGTCATGCCCGGCGCGCGCATGTTGAGGATGGTGACGATGATGTTGATCGAGCCCATGATCGAGCTGGCGCCCATGATGTGCATCGCAAAGATCGCGGCGTCCATGCTCGGGCCCATCTGCAGCGTCAGCGGCGCATAAAGCGTCCAGCCTGCAGCCGGCGCACCACCGGGCATGAAAAAGCTGCCCGCCAGCATCAGCGCGGCCGGAATCAACAACCAGAAGCTGAGGTTGTTCATGCGGGCGAAGGCCATGTCCGCGGCGCCAATCTGCAGCGGGATCATCCAGTTCGCAAAGCCGACGAAGGCCGGCATGATCGCGCCGAAGACCATGATCAGGCCGTGCATGGTCGTGAACTGGTTGAACAGTTCCGGGTTGACGAATTGCAGCCCGGGCTGGAACAACTCGGCGCGGATACCCAGCGCCAGCACACCACCGACCATCAGCATCGCAAAGCTGAACAGCAGGTACATCGTGCCGATGTCCTTGTGGTTCGTGGCATACAGCCAGCGCCGCCAACCGTGCGGGTGCGAATGGCTTTCGTCGTGGCTGGTGTGGCCGTGCGAATCGTGGGCCGGGTTGGACGGTTGGGGCAGCACTGCGCTCATGGCGGGATGTCCTTGCGGGTGTTCTTAGTTACTTGCGCGCGGCAACGATGGCGGCCGGCTGCACGAGCTTGCCGGTCTGGTTGCTCCACGAATTCTTCGTGTACGTGACGACGGCGGCGATCTCGGTGTCCGACAGCTGCTTCCAGGCCGGCATGGCACCGTTGGCCGCACCGTTGAGCAGGATCTGGATCTGACCCGCCGGGTCGTTGAGCACGATCTGGCTGCCGTCCAGCGCCTTGATCGGCCCGGCGCCCTTGCCGTCGGGCCGGTGGCAGGCCGCGCAGTTGGCGTTGTAGATCTTCTCGCCGCGCGCCACCAAATCTTCGAGCTTCCATTCCTTGCTCGGGTCGTCGGCGGCTGCGGCCATCATCTTCTTCTGCCCGTCGACCCACTTGGCGTAGTCAGGCTGGCTCACGACCTTGACGTGGATCGGCATGTACGCGTGTTCCTTGCCACACAGCTCGGCGCACTGGCCGTAATAGTCGCCGACCTTTTGCGCGCGAAACCAGGTGTCGCGCACGAATCCGGGAATAGCGTCCTGCTTGACGCCCAGGCTGGGCACCATCCAGGCGTGAATCACGTCGTTGGCGGTGGTGATGATGCGGACCTTCTTATCCACCGGCACGACCAGCGGGTTGTCGACCTTGAGCAGGTAGTTGTCACCGGACGGCTTGCCGCTGTCGGACATCTGGCGATGTGTGGCGTCTAGCGTGGCCAGAAAGTTGATGCCCTCGCCTTCACCCTTGAGGTAGTCGTAGCCCCACTTCCATTGATAGCCGGTGGCCTTGATGGTGAGATCGGCGTTGGTGGTGTCTTTCATCGAAACCACCGTGCGCGTGGCCATCGCGCCCATGGCGATGACGATCAACAGCGGCACCACTGTCCAGGCTATTTCAACGGCCACGCTTTCGTGGAAGTTGGCGGCCTTGTGGCCGACCGATTTGCGGTGCTTGAGGATCGAATAGAACATCACACCGAACACGGCGAGAAAGATCAGCAGGCACACGATCAGCATGCCGTTGTGCAGCCAGACCTGCTCCTGCCCGATGCGCGTGACCGGGTCGTGCAGGTTGAGCTGGTTGACCTTGGGGCCGCCCGGCAGGTCGTTGACGGCTTGTGCCGTGTGCGCTGCCAGCAACGCACCCGAGGCCACAAACAGCTGTGTCAGGCACGTCCCAAAAGGCAGCTTGGTCTTCATCGTGATCGTCATCGTCATTGGCTTCAATTCGAATCGTTGCAGATCTCGGCCGCGCCTGGCTCCATCGGCACAACGTGCGCCTGGCGCAGCGCCTGACGCAGCTCTTGTGCCAACAGGCCGCGCCATTCAGGCCGCAGGTGGCGGCCGACCTGCACCGTGCGCCCACGCCCGCGCAACTCCACCAGCGAGCCCTGCCCTGCTGCGGGCTCCACCGTGAGCCAGTCGGCCGACAGTTGGGTGTGCTCGACGCGGCTGCCGTGGCACTGCTCGATCAGCAGCAACCGCCCCATCAAGGTCAGCGTCTCGCAGTCGCCCGCGTGGCGCGCGTAGATCAGCAGCGCAGCACCCACGGCCAGCAATTCAATGCCGGCAAAGGCCGCCACATAAGGCGCCCCGTGCCAGTAGAAAAAAGCACCGATTACCGACGACACCGCGCATAGCGAAGCGAAGACCCCGGCCAGCTGGCGCGGCGTGATCGAACAATTGCGCTTGAACAACCACTGCACCGCTGCCACCGTGCCGCCCGGCCCCGGCCCCGGCCCCGGCATCGTCAGGCGGCACCCGAAAGATCGTGGCGCAGGCGCGCGCTCGGGCCAGGGGCTGGAGGCGTAAGTGGCTGACATTCAGGCGTGTCCCGGGGGTACTGCGGTGCGGTCAGCGGTGGCGGGCCGATCGCGGCATGTGTGGCGGAGATACGCCTGCACAGCGAGCCCAAATTCTAGCGCAGGGCATGGATGTCCGAGTCGGCGGCTCAGCCTCGCGGCGGGGTGCGCCGGGCCATTGCGCGCAGGTCTTCCAACGGCACCTCGGTCCGTGCTGTCAAGCGTGGTCGTGGCGGGGGGCGAAAGGCGTGGCCATAGACGATCTCGAAGGGCAGCCCGATGCGTGAATCAGGGCCGTTGCCGGGTGCCAGCCGTTGCAGCCGGGTGTGCAGTTGCTCACGCCAACGCGGTGTGCGCAGGCCGGCCGCACGGCGCGGATCGACGTTGCCGCCCAGCTGGCGCAGTTCGGCCAGCAGCGCCTGCGGCGATGGCCAGGTCAGCGTCACCGTTTCCTGGTCCATCACCGGGTCCGCAAAGCCGGCCTCGATAAGCATGTCGCCCAGGTCGTGCATGTCCACCAGCGGCGCCATCGGCGGCGGCCAGCCGGCTTGCGTGTACAGCGCTTGCAGCGTGGTCAACGTACCGGGCCCGAGTGTCGAAAACATCAAGAAACCGTCGATAACCAGCACGCGGTGCCAGGCAGCCATCGTGCGCTGCGGGTCGATCTCGCCTTGCAGGCCCATGTTGCTCCAGACCAGTTGTGCGGCGCCGGCGGGCAGGGCGCCCGACAGCATCGCCTGCGGCGCGCGGTGCCAGCGCCGCGCCGACCACCAGGCGGGCTGCAAGAGTGCGGCCGTCGCATCGCGCCGCGCGGCATCGGGCTCGACCGCAATGCACTGCGCGCGTGGGCAGGCCGCGGCAAGCACCGCCTGGCTGGCACCGACAAACGCACCCCAGTCGACAACGCACTGCGGCTGCAGCTTGATCACCGGCAGCCGCTCGGCCATGCGGCGTGCGACCTCGCCGTGCAGCCACGGCGGTTCGGCCGCGGTCAGCAGCCGGCGCTGTTGGCGGGCCAGCGCGGTGGGATCCAGCGGGCGGCGCGCGCTGCGCGCGGGGGCGGATGCGGGCATGGATGCCAGTATATTGGGACGATGGCAGACCCCGAGACGGTGCCGGTGCCCGCCACGACGCGCCCGGCCAAGGCCTTCAAAGACCCTGGCTACGGTTTCCTGGATATCCGCTGGCGGTTGCCAAGTCAGTGCGAGGTCTGCCGCAGCGGCTGCCACAGCAGCTTGTGCGGCGATTGCATCACGCGCTTCGCCGCCCCGGTGCCGCGGTGTTTGCGCTGTGGCTTGCGACTGGGCATTCCAGCAGCGGCCTGTGGGGATTGCCAGCGCTCGCCGCCGCCATTTACACGCACGGTCTGCGTGGCCGACTACGGCTTCCCGTGGGATCGGCTCATCACCGCGTTCAAGTTCGAGGACCAGCCGTCGCTGGCCCGCGGCCTGGCGCCGCTGTTGGCGCAGCGCCTGCAAGACGATGCGGCCGGCGCAGCCCTGCCCGCCGTGCAACTGGTGATGCCGATCCCACTGTCGCCGCAGCGGCTGGCCGAGCGCGGCTACAACCAGGCTTGGGAGCTGGCCTGCCGTGTCGCGCGCCTGCGCGGCCTGCCGGCCTGCGCCGACCTTCTGCAACGCCCGGTAGCCACCGCACACCAGGCCGACCTGGGGCGCACCGAACGCCAGGCCAACCTGCGCCGCGCTTTCATGGTCGACCCGCGTCGGCGCGCCACGTTGGCCGGGCTACACGTGGCGCTGGTCGATGACGTGATGACCACCGGCGCCACGCTGCGCGAAGCCGCCGCGGTGTTGCTGCGCGCCGGTGCTGCCACCGTGCAGGCCTGGGTGCTGGTACGCACGCCCGACGAGTGAACGGCGCCATGTTCAACATCGTGCTCGTGCAGCCGGAGATCCCGCCCAACACCGGCAACGTGATCCGGCTGGCGGCCAACACCGGCTGCACGCTGCACCTGGTCGAGCCGCTGGGCTTTTTGATGGAAGACAAGTTGCTGCGCCGCGCCGGGCTGGACTACCACGAGTGGGCCGCCGTACGGCGCCACGCCAGCTGGGCCGCGCTGCAACAGGCTTGCGCGCCCGATCCGGTGCGCGCGTTTGCCTTCACGACGCGTGGCACCCGCATGCTGGCTGAGGTGCCCTGGCAGGCCGGCGACTGGTTGATCTTCGGTAGCGAAACCGCCGGCCTCGCACCCTCGCTGCGCGAGCAGTTTGCAGCCGGCCAGCTAGTGCGGCTGCCGATGCGGCCGGGTCAGCGCAGCTTGAACCTCAGCAACGCCGTGGCCGTGGCGGTGTTCGAAGCCTGGCGCCAAACCGGCTACGTCGGCGGCGGCTGAACAGCGTTCAACGCACTGTCGGCAGCTGCCGACAGCCGTCAGTACCCGTCAACAGCCGTCAGCGGTTGTCGTATTCCGAGCGCGCCTCGCGCGACATCAGCGCAGCCATCACCTGCACCGGCGCCAGCCGGCCCTGCAACACAGCCACCACCGCAGCGGTGATCGGCATCTCGACGCCCTGTGCCTGCGCGCGCTGCAGCACCGTGGGCGCACTCAGCGCACCTTCGGCGACATGACCGAGCTGCTGCAGCACGTCAGCCAAGCTGTGCCCGCCAGCCAGTGCCAGGCCGACCTTGCGGTTGCGCGACAGCTCACCGGTGGCAGTCAGCACCAGATCGCCCAGGCCCGACAAACCCATGAAAGTCTCGGCGCGTGCGCCCAGTGCAGTGCCCAGGCGCGTCATCTCGGCCAGCCCGCGTGTGATCAGAGCCGCGCGGGCGTTGAGGCCGGCCGCCGGCATGCCGTCGACGATGCCGGTGGCGATGGCCAGCACGTTCTTGACGGCACCACCGACCTCGACGCCGACGATGTCGCTGCTGGTGTAAACGCGCAATGTCTCGCTGTGGAAAGCGGCCACTGCTGCAGCGGTGAGTGCGCTGTCGGTGCTGGCAGCAACCAGCGCCGTCGGCAGGCCCTGCGCGACCTCCAGCGCAAAGCTCGGGCCGGACAGCACACCGCAGGCCGCGCCCGAGCGCAGCTCGCGTGCAATCTCATGTGCCAGCGAACCGCCGCCGGCCTCGAAGCCCTTACAAAGCCACAGCACGGCCCGCCCAGCGGGCACTGCCTGCAGCGTCGGGCGCAATGCCGCCATCGGCGTGGCGATCACTATCAGGCTGTCGGCTTCAGCGCTGTGGTCGAAGGCCTGCGCTGCATCCGCCGTCACTGTCAGCTCGGGCGGCAGTGCTACGCCGGGCAGATAGCGGGTGTTGCACCGCATGCTGTCGATCTGGCGCGCCTGCGCTGCGTCGCGCGCCCACAGCAACACGTCGTGACCACCCCGCGCAGCGGCACTGGCCAAGGCCGTGCCCCAGGCGCCGGCTCCGAGAACGGCAATCTTCATGGCGCCCGGCGCCGCGCGCGTCCGCGCCCTCAGTTGGCGCCGGTGATGATGCGCGGCGCGCCGCCGTTTTGCGCTTCGGCCTGGGCCTGTTGCGCTTCGAACATGGCTTGAAAGTTGACCTCGGTCAGCAGGATCGGCGGGAAGCCGGCGCGGGTGCAGACGTCGCTGACGATGGCGCGCAGATACGGGTAGACCATCTGCGGGCAGACGATGCTGATGATTCCCTGCATCTGCTCGTCGGGCACGTTGCGAATCTCAAAGATGCCGGCCTGCGTGGCCTCCACCAGAAACAGCACCTTGTCCTTGACCTTGGTGGTTACGGTGGCAGTCACGGTGACTTCGAAGATACCGCCGGTCACCGGTGCTGCGGCCATCGTCAGGTTGATGTCGACCTGCGGCTGCGCCTGTTCCAGCAGGATCGCGGGCGAATTGGGCTGCTCCAGCGACAAGTCCTTCAGGTACATGCGCTGAATCTGGAAAACAGGAGTCTCGTCGGCCATGGTTTCGTCTTTAGGTAAAAGAAAGCCCGTCGCTGGAGGGCGCCGGGCCGGAAGCCGAGATTATCTGCCAGGCGTTTGGGCCGCTGGTGCCCTGTGCCAGTGCGGGGATCAGCGCCGACATCAGCGCCTCAGCATGGCCATCAAGCCGCCCCGCTGATCCAGCGCCACAAGCTCATCGCAGCCTCCGACATGCTGGTCGCCGATGAAAATCTGCGGCACCGTGCGCCGGCCGGTCAGCGCGACCATCTCGTCACGCTGCGCCGGCTCCAGATCAACGCGAATTTCCTCGATTGCATCCACGCCCCGCTGCTTGAGTAGCGCTTTGGCGCGCACACAGTACGGGCACACCTGGGTGGTGTACATCTTGACGGGGCTCATGGTCATTCCTGGGTGATTGATGGAGCGGCCTGGGCGCAGGGGTTCCGGGCTCACTGCATTCTCTAGCCGTCTTCAATGCCCTTGCGGTGCACGCTGCCTCGAAAACAGCGTTGAAGCGCAGGCGGCGGATCAGGCGGCGGTGCCGTTCTTCTCGCGCTCAAGCGGCCTTGGCCGCTACCTTGGCCACCGGCAGTTGCGCATCACGCCAGGCGGCGGTGCCGCCGGTGACGGCCGCAGCGCGCTCATAACCGGCCTTGCGCAGCAGCGTCGCAGCGCGCCCGCAGCGCGCGCCGGTAGGGCACAGCAGCAGGATTGGCAGGGCCTTGTTGCTGGGCAACTCCTTGGCGCCTTCGAGCTTGCCGAAGGGCACATTGCGCGCGCCATTGGCATGGCCGGCGGCGTACTCGGCCGGCTCGCTGACATCGATCAGCACGCCCTTCTCGCGATTGATCAGGCGCACGGCTTCGGCTGTGCTCACCGCGCCGGCGCCACCTGCGCCTTTTTGCACCAGCGGCCACAACAGCAGGCCGCCCGATACAAACGCCACCAGGAACAGATGCCAGTTGTCGACGAAGAAGTTCAAGGCGGTATCCGCTTGGGGTGAAAACCGCGAATTATAGAATTCAGGCATGCATAAGCTTGTCCTGATACGTCACGGGGAGTCCACCTGGAACCTCGAAAACCGCTTCACCGGCTGGACCGATGTGCCCTTGACCGACACCGGCGTCACGCAGGCGCGGCAGGCTGGGCGGCTGCTGCGCGAAGGCGGCTACGAGTTCGATGTGGCCTACACCTCGGTGCTCAAGCGCGCGGTCTGGACGCTGTGGCACGCACTGGACGAGATGGAACGCACCTGGCTGCCGGTGCAGCACGACTGGCGCTTGAATGAGCGCCATTACGGCGCGCTGCAAGGCTTGAACAAGGCCGACATGGCGCGCCAGTACGGCGACGAGCAGGTGCTGGTCTGGCGCCGCAGCTACGACACACCACCACCGGCGCTGACCCCCGGCGACGCGCGCAGCGAGCGCGGCGATCGGCGCTACGCGCAGCTGAAGGCGGCGCAGATTCCGTTGACCGAATGCCTGAAGGACACTGTCGCGCGGGTGCAGCCGTGCTGGGACGAGCGCCTGGCACCAGCCATCCGCAGCGGCCAGCGCCTGGTCATCGCGGCGCACGGCAACAGCATCCGCGCGCTGGTGAAGATGTTGGATGGCATCGCCGATGCCGACATCGTCGGCGTCAACATTCCCAACGGCATCCCGCTGGTCTACGAGCTCGATGCGGCTCTGAAGCCGCTGCGCAATTACTACCTCGGTGACGCCGAAGCCGCAGCGCGCGCTGCTGCAGCCGTCGCAGCACAGGGTCAGCGGACGCGATAAACAGGATCAGCGCTGGCGCTGAACAGGATCAGCGCTGACGCTGAGCCGTGGCCGGACCGTCGCGCAGCACGGCGGCGATCAGCGGCACCACGTCGACCGCGTTGCTCGGGTGCGGTACGCAATTGCTGCTCCAGACCTGCCGCACGCCGCTTGCGCGCACCTGCGCCCAAGCATCGCCGATGAACAGCGCGTGCGTAACGGCGACATCGACACTGGCTGCACCGGCGGCCAGTGCGCCGCGCGCAGCGGCCATCAGCGTGCGGCCGGTGCTCGCGACATCGTCCAGGATCACCACCGCGCGGCCGGCCACGTCGTGGTCGGGCAGCGCCACCGCCACATCGTGGTCACCCCGGCGCCGCTTGTGGCACACCGCGTACTCGAGGCCGTTGGCGGCCGCCGCAGCACGCACCCACTGCCCGGCTTCTTCGTCGGGCGCCAGCAGCAGCGCGCCCGGCACCTGGCGCACCACATGCGCGCCCAGCAGCGCAGCAGCGCTTAACGCCAGGCCGCTGCGGCCGGGCAAGACATCGTCCAGCGTGGCCACGCGGTGCAGGTGCGGGTCGACCGTGATCACGCGATCGAACTGCGTAGCCAGCAACGCGCCAAGATGGCGCTGGCTCACGACTTCACCGGGCGCAAAGGCCATGTCCTGGCGCATGTAGGCCAGATACGGCGCCACCAGCGTCAGCCGCCCGGCCCCCAGCTCCCGCGCACCGGCGGCGGCCAGCCACAGCGTGGCCAGCTTGTCATTGGGCTGCTGCAGGCCGCGCAGCAGGATGACGTGATGCGGCAGCAGCGGCGGCAGACGCAACCGCGATTCGCTATCGGGGAAGCGGTGTTCATCGATCAGCGCCAGCGGCACGCCGAGCGCGGCAGCCAGCGCCGTGGCCAGCGCGGCTTCGTCGGCAAAGGCCAACACCAGGCTCATGGCTGCACCTCGGAGGCTGCGCGTCGTCCCACCAGGTGGGCAATCGCGCCAGGGTAACCCGCGCCGGTCATGGCAGCAGCCGCTCCATCATCAACTCGCGCAGGTGGCCGGCCAGCGCGCGGCGGTCGGCGTGGCGGGTGCCCACCGGCGGCAGCAGCTGCACCTGTACACCGAGCCCGCGCGCCGAAGCCACACGCCACAGGCTTTGCAGCAGCGTCGTGTCGCCCAGGTAAGTGGCATGCGGGCTGAAGGCCTGCTCGGCATCGAAGAAGCGCAGCAGCACCGGCTGCACCGGCGTGCCGGTGGCGACTGCAGCTTGCAAAAGGTTGGCGTGGAAGGGCAGCAGCTCGGGCCCGGCGCCGGTGGTGCCTTCGGGAAACACCGCTACCGTGTCGCCGGCTTGCAGCGCCTGGGCACAAGCATGCACCACGCGCACGGCATCGCGCTTGCGCTCGCGCTCGATGAACAGTGTGCCGGCGCCCTTGATCAACCAGCCCAGCAGCGGCCACTGCAGCACGTCGGCCTTGGACACGAAGCGGGCGTGCGGCGCCGCGGCATGGATCGCCGCAATGTCCAGCCAGGACACGTGGTTGGCCACCAGCAGCGTCGCACCCGGCCGCGGCGTGCCACTGACTTCCAGAGTCAGCCCCATCGCGCGAACCAAACCGGCCGACCACCACTGGATGCGCTGGTGGCGCCCGGCCGCATCCAGCCGCGGGAAGCGCGTCATCACCGCCATGCCGTGCAGCACATGCAGCACGGCACGCAACAGACGCCACAACGAAACCACCGTGTGCATCAGGCGGCGGGGATCAAGCCGGCCTCAGGTGGGCATCGAGCGATGCACCGAGGCTGCATCGGACGTGCACTGAGCCTGCACCGAGTCAACGTTGATGCGCTGGACGCGCGTGCGGCGCACGTGCAGCTGGGGCGGCCGGGGGCAGCAACCACGCCTCAAGCCCGATCGGCCTCGTAGGCCACCGTGCCGGCCACCAGGGTCGCCCGCACGCGGCCGGACAAAGCCATGCCGGTGCTGGCAAAAGCAAACGGCGTGTGCTTGCCCTGGCTGGCCAACCGCGCCGGCTCGACGGCCCAGGTGGCCTCGGCGTCGAAGACGCAGACATCGGCCACACCGCCTTCGGCGAGCCGCCCGGCCGATGTGGCCAGCGAGCCGATGGCATCGCCCAGCACGCGCACCGGCCCGGCGGTCACACGCGCCAGTGCCGTAGCCAGCGGCAGACCGCTGTCCTGTGCCCAGCGCAAGGCCAGGCTCAGCAAAAGTTCGAGCCCGGTCGCACCGGGCTCGGCCTCACCGAACGGCAGGTTCTTCATGTCGTCGGCCACCGGGTTGTGGTCCGACACCAGCGCGTCGATGGTGCAGTCGGCCAAGCCGGCGCGCAGCGCGTCGCGGTCGGCACCCTGGCGCAACGGCGGGTTCAATCGCATGTCGGCATTGAAGTAGCCGATGTCGACGTCAGTCAGGTGCAGCGAATTGATGCTGACATCGGCCGTCACCGGCAGGCCTTCGGCCTTGGCCGCGCGCAGCAGTGCCACGCCAGCTGCGCTGGACATGCGGCACAGATGCAGCCGCGCACCGGTCACGCGCACCAGCTCGAACAGCGTGTGCAGCGCCACCGTTTCGGCAATCACCGGCACACCAGACAGCCCCAGCCGTGTGGCCATGGCGCCCTGTGCGGCCACGCCCTGGCCCAGCCACGCGTCCTGCGGGCGCAGCCACACCGTGTAGCCATGCGTGGCTGCATACTGCAGCGCGCGCTGCAGCACCAGCGTGTCGGCCAGCATCACGTCGGCCTGCGAGAAACCGACGCAGCCGGCCTCCGTCAGCTCGACCATCTCGGTCAGCGCGCTGCCTTCCAGCTTGCGCGTCAGCGCGCCGAGCGGAAAGAGCCGGCAGCGGCTCAACTTGCGGGCGCGGAACTTGAGCATCTCCACCAAGCCCGGCTCATCCAGCACCGGGTCCGTGTCGGGCGGGCACACGAGGCTGGTGACACCCCCGGCGGCCGCAGCGGCCAGCTCGCTTTCCAGCATGCCTTCGTGCTCTTGCCCCGGCTCGCGCAGGCGCGCAGCCAGGTCGACCAGGCCGGGTGCGACGACCAGGCCGCTGGCGTCGATCGTGCGGTCGGCCTGGAAGTCGCCGGCATCACCGATGCCGACGATGCGGCCCGAGGCGATCGTCACATCGGTGACTTCATCGCGGCCCGATGCCGGGTCGATGACGCGGCCGTTGCGGATCACGATCTTCATGGTGCCCCCAAGGCGCTGCGCGCCGTCCCCCCGAGGGGGAGCGCGCGCGCCCGGGGAACCCGGATCGCGCTCATGCCGCGTTCCCCGCGATCGTGCTCATCACCGCCATGCGCACGGCAATGCCGAAGGTCACCTGCGGCAGGATCACGCTGTGTGTGCCGTCGGCCACGCTGCTGTCGATTTCGACACCGCGGTTGATGGGCCCGGGGTGCATCACGATGCAGTCGGGCCTGGCCAGCGCCAGCTTCTCTTGCGTCAGACCGTAGCTCTTATAGAACTCGCCGGCACTCGGAAGCATCGCGCCGCTCATGCGCTCGTTCTGCAGCCGCAGCATGATGATGACGTCGGCGTCCGTGATGCCTTCAGCCATTGAATGGCACACCCGCACGCCCATCGCGGCCAGGTCGCCCGGCACCAGCGTCTTCGGGCCGACGGCACGAATCTCCGGCACGCCCAGCGTGGTCAGCGCGTGGATGTCGGAGCGCGCCACGCGCGAATGCGCAACGTCGCCGACGATGGCCACCGTAAGCTGCGTGAAATCGCGCTTGAAGTGGCGGATGGTGTACATGTCCAGCAGCCCCTGCGTGGGGTGCGCATGGCGGCCGTCACCGGCGTTGATGACGTGCACGTGAGGCGCCACATGCTGCGCGATCAAGTAGGGCGCGCCGCTTTCGGCATGCCGCACGATGAACATGTCGGCATGCATCGCCGAAAGATTGGCAATGGTGTCCAAGAGGCTCTCGCCCTTGGCCGTGCTGCTCTTGGTGATGTCCAGGTTGATGACGTCGGCACTCAGCCGCTTGGCCGCGATCTCGAAGGTCGTGCGCGTGCGGGTGCTGTTCTCGAAAAACAGGTTGAACACGCTTTTGCCGCGCAACAGCGGCACCTTCTTGACATCACGGTCGTTGACGCTCAGGAAGGTGCCCGCGGTATCCAGAATCTGCGTCAGCACGGCCTTGGGCAGGCCTTCGATGGACAGCAGATGGATCAGCTCGCCGTGGCTGTTGAGCTGCGGGTTGCGCCGCAGAAGCATCAGGCCGCCTCGCGCACGTTGAAGCTGAAGCGGCCGTCGTCCTGCTTGCTCAGCGACAGACGCTGCGCCGCCGGCAGCGTGATGCGTGCTGCGGCAAAGGCCGTAGCCACCGGCAGCTCACGGCCGCCGCGGTCCACCAGCACCGCCAATGTCACGCTGGCCGGCCGTCCGAAGTCGAACAGCTCGTTGACCACCGCGCGGATCGTGCGGCCGGTGTAGAGCACGTCGTCGACCAGCAGGATGTGGCGGCCCTCGATAGCGAACGGCAGGTTCGTCGCGTCGCTGCCGGCCAGGCCACGCGCCGAAAAATCGTCGCGGTGCAAGGTGCTGCTGATGACGCCGTGGCCCTTGTCGCCGCCCCCCAGCCCGAGGTCGCGCTGCAGCCGCTCGGCCAACCAGGCGCCACCGCTCCAGATGCCGACGATGGCAGCACCCGGCTGCAGCAACGCGCGCACGCCCTGGCGCAGCTCGGCGTACAGCGATTCGGCGTCAAGCTCGAGCATCGGCTGCCGGCACGGGTGGGTTGCGAAAGAACTGCTCCAGGATGATTGCAGCCGCCGCGGCATCGGCATCCACCGCACCGGCGGCCAGCGCTTCGGTGGTGCTGTAGCGCTCATCGACCTCATGCACCGGAAGCCCGAAGCGGCCGTGCAGCTGGCGCGCAAAGCGCCGTGCGCGCTGGGTGTTGTCATGCGACGCGCCGTCGGGGTGAAAGGGAACGCCGACCACCAGCGCCTGCGGCTGCCACTCCGTCAGCAGCGCCTGCAGCGCGACAAAGCGCGCATCACCAACGACGGCGATGGTCCGCAGCGGCTGTGCCTGGCGCATCAGCGTGTTGCCTACAGCCACGCCGACGCGGCGGCTGCCGTAGTCAAAACAAAGGTAGGTTTCAGCAGACATGGCACGCACGCAAACCGCGCCTCATGCATGCCCGGCTTCTTGGGACAGCATGCCCGGGTCGATGCCCAACAACGCAACCGCGCGGCCGTAGCGCAACTTCACCGGGGTGTCGAAGATCACCGCCGGGTCGGCGTCCACCGTGAGCCAGCCGTTGCGGCCCAGCTCTTCTTCCAACTGCCCAGCGCGCCAGCCGCTGTAGCCCAGCGTGACCAGCACCCTGGGCGGGCCGGAGCCCTCGGCCAGCGCTTCGAGCACATCCTTGCTGGTCGTCATCTCCAGGCCGCCGGGGATGCTGAGCGTGGAGTTGTATTGCGCCAGGCCTTCGCTGCGCTTTTCGTGCAGCACGAAGCCGCGCTCGGTCTGCACCGGGCCGCCGAAGAACACCGACTGTTCGGCCAGCTCTTCGCAATCCAGCCGCAGCTCGACCTTCTCGAACAGGTTCTTCAGCTTGATGTCGATCGGCTTGTTGATGACCAGCCCCAGCGCGCCCCTCTCGGTGTGCTCGCACAGGTAGACCACCGAGCCTTCGAAGGTCTCATCGGCCATGCCAGGCATGGCTATCAGAAACTGGTTGGTGAGGTCGATGCGGGAGGCCGTTGCCATGACGCAGGATTCTAGGGTCTACGGCACACTGTAAAGATGGACAAAGCTGTTGCATCCAACCCCGTCCAGGCACGGCGAACGGCTGACAAACCGGCTGCCCGGCCTGCTGACAAAGCCCTCGATCGGGCCCTGGTCTGGCTGCGCCGCGACCTGCGCGTGGACGACCATGCCGCGCTGCACCACGCGCTGCGCGCAGCGCGCCAGGTCTGGTGCGCTTTTGTGTTCGACCGCGCCATCCTCGACCCACTGCCGCGGCAGGACCGGCGCGTTGAATTCATCCGCGACAGCCTGGTGGGTGTCGACACCGCGCTGCAGGCGCTGGCGGCCTCACACGGCGTTGAAGGCGCGGGGCTGATCGTCCGCCACGGCCTGGCTGAAGACGAGATCGTGGTGCTGGCCGTGCGCCTGGGGGTGCAGGCCGTCTACGCCAGCCACGACGACGAGCCCTATGCGCTGGCCCGCGACGCGCAGGTGCGCGGCCGGCTGGCCGATGCCGGCATCGCGCTGCACACCAGCAAAGACCACGTGATCTTCGAGCGCAGCGAGGTCATGACGCAAAGCGGCACTGCGTTCTCGGTCTTCACACCGTACAAAAACGCGTGGCTCAAGAAGTGCAACGAGTTCTACCTGTCGGCCTACCCGGTCGCGAAGTACGCGTCGGCCCTTGCGCCGCGGCCTGCGGGTGAATCGAGAGAAGCGGGCCAGGCAGGCGACCGCGGCGTGCCGAGCCTGGCCGACATCGGCTTCGCACCCAGCAACCTGCACCAGCTGCGCCTGCCCAGCGGGCCGGCCGGTGCTGATGAGCTGCTGACCGATTTTCTGGACCGCATCGACAACTACCACGATGCCCGCAACTTCCCGGCCGTCAAGGGGCCGAGCTACCTGAGCGTGCACCTGCGCTTCGGCACCGTGTCGATCCGCCGCCTGGCGCGGCAGGCCTGGCAGCGGCGCGTGGCCGGATCGCGCGGCGCCGAGGTCTGGTTGTCGGAGCTGATTTGGCGCGACTTCTATCACCAGGTCATGCACCACCACCCGCACGCCATGAGCCGCGCTTTCAAGCCCCAGTACGACCGCATCGCGTGGGACAAAGGCAGACTAGCCGACGAGCGTTTCACGGCCTGGTGCGAAGGCCGCACCGGCTACCCGCTGGTAGACGCCGCGATGCACCAGCTCAACCAGACCGGCTACATGCACAACCGGCTGCGCATGGTGACTGCGAGCTTTTTGTGCAAGGACTTGGGGCTGGACTACCGCCGCGGCGAGGCCTATTTCGCGCTGCAGCTGAACGACTACGACCTGGCCTCCAACAACGGCGGCTGGCAGTGGGCGGCCAGCACCGGCTGCGACGCACAGCCCTATTTCCGCATCTTCAACCCGATCAGCCAGAGCGAAAAATTCGACGCCGATGGCCGCTTCATCCGCCGCTATCTGCCGCAATTGGCGGCGCTGCCGAACGAGCTGATCCACGCGCCGTGGACGGCACCGCCGGCCGCACAAGCCGCCGCCGGCATCACGCTGGACAGTAACTATCCGGCGCCGGTGGTGGACCATGGGGTTGCGCGTGCACGCACGCTGCAGCGCTATGCGGTGGTCAAGGCTGGCGCCGCATGAGCGCGGCATATGCGCCGCACAAGCGCGGCACAAGCGCGGCTGGCCGACAGTTCAGGGCTCGCCAAACAGGCTGCGGTCGTCCGACGACTTGACGTTGGGCTGACACTTTCCGCTGAGGATGAAACCCTCGCTCAGATGAAGCCTTCACTGAGGATGAAGCCTTCGCTCAAGATGAAGCCGCTGCCGCAGGCCGGGCACCGATACCGTGAACTGAGCCAGGCCCTGCTGCCGCGCGACCCTGTGCAACCAAGCCAGACGATGACGACCGACCTGACCACGTCGCGACATTCTTTGAAATTTTGGACCCGCTTCAAGCAGTGCCACCTGTTCGACTACACGCCGGCTGCCACGGCCATGTGGGTCGCCGTCGCGCTGGCGGGTGCTTTCGCACTGGCCTGGGCGGTTTGGCAATTGATGAGAAACCCGCCCGGTGACCTGGCGTCGGCGGCCATTGCGCTGGCTCTGGTGGCGATCGCGGCGCTCGTTCCGGTGCAGATTCCCCGCACTTCGCAATCGGTGCTGGTGGCCGATGTTTTTGTACTCACCATTCTGGCGACCTTCGGCGTCCCGGCGGCGGTGCTGGCAGCCGGCATGGAAGCGCTGGTTGGCGGCCTGCGCAGCTCCAAGCGGCTGAGCACCTAAGTCAGCGGCACATCGGCGGCCATGCCGGCCATGCCGGCCATGGCCGAGTGTGGCGCCGTCTACGGCGTGCTGCATACGACTTTGGTAGCCAACGGCATCGAAGCCAATACGGCCGCGTTCGCTGCCCTGCCCGTGGTGGCGCTGTTGTCGGTGGTGCTGACCACCGTGCCCTTGACGTGGATGCCGGCTTTGAAACGCGGCGCGCGCCTCAGCTTTGCTGGGTGGTGTGCGGCGTCGGCCTGGGTCGCCGCGATCAGCCTTGCTTCGGCTTTTGTTGCCGGGCTCGTGCACATGAATGCGCAACGCCACGGCACGATGGTGATTGCCGTGCCTGCTGCGTTGGCGATCACGCTGGCGCTGCTGCTGCGGTCGACGCTGCGGCGCCAGGACGCCGAGCGGCAGGTGCAGGAAGCCCGCGTCTTAGAAGCCCAGCGCCAGGCCGATCTCAGCCAGCAGCGCTTTATCGCTGCCTTCACCCACGCCGCCATCGGCATGGCCATCGTGCGCCCCGACGGCCAGGTGCTGCAGGTCAACCAGGCGCTGTGTACTTTGCTCGAAAGCACCGAAGGAAACGTGCTCAACGCGCCCTTCAGTGCCGTGCTGCACGAGGGCGACGCGGCGCTGTGCCACCGGCGTGTGGCTCAGGTGATAGAGCGTGCCCATGCGGCCTTTTCTATGGAGCTGCGCTGCCGTGGCGACTTCACCGGTGACCGCTGGACGGTGCTGCATTGCAGCCGCTATGACGACCCGGGGGGCTCGGGGCTGTGCCTCATCTATCAGCTGCACGACATCACGTCACGCCGCGTGGCCGAGCGCCGGCTGCAGCACATTGCCCACCACGTCGGCCTGACCGATCTGGCCAACCGCAACTGTTTTCAGGAGCGGCTGCAGAGCACCGTCGAGCGCAGCCGGCTCGATGACCGGGCCAGCTTTGCGGTGCTGTTCCTCGATCTCGACCGTTTCAAAGTCGTCAACGACAGTTTGGGTCACATTGCCGGCAACCAACTGCTGCGCGAAGTGGCCCGGCGGCTCCTGACCTGCGTGCAGCCCAGGACCTGGTGGCGCGGTTGGGTGGCGACGAATTTGCGATCCTGATCGAATCGCTGAGCTGCCACGACGAAGGCCGTGCGCTGGCTGAACGGGTGCTGGCAGCGCTGGCTCAGCCTGTGTTCATCAACGGCACCGAGCTGATTCCCGGGGGCCAGCATCGGCCTGACCTTCAGCGATCTGGGTTACCGCACCGTCGACGAAGTGTTGCGCGATGCCGATCTGGCCATGTACGAAGCCAAGGCAGCGGGTCGGGGCCGCATTGCTTCATTCGACAGCTCGATGCACGAACGCGTGGCCGAAAAGCTGGTCCTGGAAAGCGATCTGCGCCATGCCATCGGTGAAGGCCAGCTGTCGGTGCACTTTCAGCCGCTGCATCAGCTGCAGCCGTACCGCATCGTCGGCTTCGAGGCGCTAACGCGCTGGATTCGCCCGCAGCGCGGGCCCATCAGCCCAGCGGTGTTCATCACACTGGCCGAGGAAACCGGCCACATTGCTGCACTGACGAGCTGGGTCATCGAACACTCGGTGGCACAGCTTGCGCTGTGGCGGCGCAGCGAGCCCGTCATGGCGCACCTGAGCATGCACGTGAACATCTCGGGGCGTGACCTGGCCCGCCCCGAATTCACCGCGTATGTGCAGCAGGTGCTGCAGCGCCACGGGCTGCCGGCCAGTCAGCTGACACTGGAAATAACGGAAACCACGCTGATGAGCCATTTGGTTGCAGCGCTGAAGACCCTGCACGAGCTGCGTGCCACCGGCGTGCAGTTCAGCATCGACGACTTCAATACCGGCTACTCGTCGCTGGCTTATCTGAGCACGCTGCCGATCAGCAGCCTGAAGATCGATCGCTCTTTTGTGATTGGCTTGAACGAGAAACCGGAAAACGTGGAGATCGTGCGCGCGGTGCTGAATCTGGGCCGCTCGCTGGGCCACCAGGTGATTGCCGAGGGCATCGAGACCGCTGAGCAACTGGCGACGCTGCGCAGCCTGGGCGTGCCGGTCGGACAGGGCTATCTGCTGTCGCGGCCGCTGTGTGCCGACCAAGTGCCGGCGCTGCTGTCGCTGGCCAAGACGGTTGCGGCCTGAGCGAAGGCTCAGTCAAAGCCGCTGCTGCGCTTTGCAACAACAGCCGACGCACCGCTGCCGGGTGGGCTGTCGATGCCGGTCCTCGTCAACGCGATCAGCAGGTGGTCGCGTGTGAGGCCGATGCCGGGCACGCCGTCGCCTGGGGGGCGGCGCGCGTAGCGGCGTGGCAGCAGCGCGTACTCGAGCCAGCGCCTGATGCGGCGCTGGCGCTGGCGCTGGCGCGCACCGGCAGGGCCTGCAACGTCGTCGACATAGTTGAAGGTCTCGACGCGCAGCACGTCGGCACCCAACAGCGCAGCATGAAACGCGAGCCAGCGCTGCGACAAAAACGCGATGTGCTCTGGGTAGAAGCAGTACCACCAGCGCGCACCGACGCAGGCCCACAACGGGTTGGCGCCGTCGCCGGTGGTGACGACAAGCAGCCCGTCGGGCGCCAGCCGTTCGAGCAGTGCCGCGACCAGCGCGCGCGGCGACGGCACGTGCTCGATCACGTCCATTGCGACGATGGCGTCGAAGCACTCGCCGGCAGCAAAGGCACCGAGCCGACGTTCGACGCGGGCGCCGGTTGCTGCGGCCGCATGCGCTGCTGCAGCCGCGTTGACCTCGATGCCGAAGCGACGCCAAGGCGATGGCAGCGCGGCGAGAAAGCCGCCGCCATAACAGCCGAAGTCCAAGACCTTCGGCGCGCGATGTTCGCCAGAGCGTGCACCGAACGTTTCGGCCAGCAGCCCCAGCACCAGGCGCTGATCGCGCCGCAGCGCCTGCGGCGTTTCAGGCGCCGCCCAGACATCGATGCGCGCGTTGTCGTACAGCCGGTCGTAGATGTCCTGCCCGAGGTGCGGATGCCGAAAACGCAGGTCGCACGCAGCGCTGCGCAACAACTCGCCGCCGGGCTGCGGCGCGGCCAGCACGGCGCCGGCAAACATGTCGACGTCTGGTAGCCGGCCCAGCGCGCGCAGCCGTGAGCCGCCGCAATCCGGGCAGCGCAGGCCGCTCATGGGCCGCTCCCGCTGCCCCCATGCCGCCCATTGGCCATTCAGCCCGGCCCTCGGCTCGTGAGCGGGGCGGCCGAGCTCGCTGCCGCCGTGGCCCCGGGCTGCGCCGCAGGCTGCGGGTCGCGACGCCGCCGGCTGTTGCGCCGAATGAATTCGATGGCGTCATCCACATACGTGAACAGCACCGGAATGACCAACAACGACAGGAAGGTCGAGGTGATCAGCCCGCCGATCACGACGATGGCCATCGGCGCACGGAAGCTCGGGTCGGTGCCCAGGCCGATGGCAATCGGCAGCATGCCGGCGGCCATCGCGATGGTGGTCATGACGATCGGCTGCGCGCGTTTGTGGCAGGCGTCGAGCACGGCATCCCAGCGGTTCATGCCCATGTCGCGGCGCGCCATGATCACGTAGTCCACCAGCAGGATCGAGTTCTTCGTGGCGATGCCCATCAACATGATCAGCCCGATCATGCTGGGCATGCTGAGCATGGTCTGGGTGACGAACAGCGCCAAAAAGGCACCCGGAATCGACAGCACCAAAGCGCCCAGGATGGTCATCGGCTGCACGAAGTCCTTGAATAGCAGCACCAGCACGATGTAGATGCAGAGCACGCCGGTCAGCATCGCCAGGCCGAAGCTCGAGAACAGCTCAGCCATGGCTTCCGCGTCGCCGATCTCGGTCTGGATCACACCGGCCGGCAGGTTCTTCACGCTGGGCAGCGCCAGCGCGGCGTTCTTGACCTCGCCCAGCGGCTGCTGGTTCAACTCGATCTCGAAGTTGACGTTGCGCTGGCGGTTGAAGCGGTCGATGCTGGCCGGGCCGCTGTCGATGCTCAGCGTGGCCACGTTGCCCAGCATCACCGGGCCGTTCTTGCCCGGCACCGGCAGCCGCGCCAGCAACGCCAGATCGGTGCGCGCATCGGCCGGCAGGCGCACGACGATGGGCACCTGGCGCTGGCTCAGGTTGAGCTTGGCCAGGCTCTGGTCGTAGTCGCCCGCGGTGGCGATGCGCAGCGTGTCGGCGATGGCTGCTGCGGTCACGCCCAGGTCGGCGGCGCGGGCCGAGTCGGGCCGCACGATCAACTCCGGCCGCACCAGGCTGCTGCTGGAGGTGACGGCGCCGATGCCGGCAATCGTGCGCAGCTCGCGCTCCACCACCGCAGCGTGCGCGCTCAGCGCTGCGCCGTCTTCACCGGCCAGCACCAGCACGTACTTCTCAGAACTCGCTCCGAAGCCGACCTTGACGCGTGCGCCCGGCAGCACCGCCAGCGCGTCGCGCAGCTGCGTTTCGATGGCTTGTTTGCTCAAGTCGCGGTCACCGCGCGGCGTCATGTTGATGGTCAGCGTCGCGCGCGTTGCGTCTGCGACACCGCCGCCCGGCGTGAAGGTGTCGGCACCGGTGTTGCCACCACCGACTGCTGTGTAGACCAGCTTCACATGCGGATTTTTCTGCACCACGACACGCGCCTGCTCGGCTGCCGCCAGCGTCTGCGCGTACGTGCTGCCCGGTGGCAGCGTGATCGTGACTTGCGTCTGGCTGAGGTCGTCCGGCGGCATGAAGCCGGTCTGCAAAAAGGGCACCAGCAGGAAGCTGCCGACGAAAAAAAACACCGGTGGCCAGGAGCGTCAGCACGCGGTGGCGCAGGCACCAGGCCGCCATGCGCATGTAGCGCGTGAGCCAGCCCGGCTCTTTGTGTTCGGCCTTGGGCGGCTTCAGGATGTAGGCCGCCATCATCGGCGTCAACATGCGCGCGACGACGAGGCTGAAGAACACCGCGATTGCTGCGGTCCAGCCGAACTGCACGAAGAACTTGCCCGGCACGCCGGCCATGAAAGCGGTCGGCAAGAACACCGCAATCAACGTGAAGGTGGTCGCGATGACCGCCAGCCCGATCTCGTCGGCCGCTTCCATCGCGGCCTGGAACGGCGTCTTGCCCATGCGCAGGTGTCGCATGATGTTTTCGATCTCGACGATGGCGTCGTCGACCAGGATGCCGACCACCAGCGACAAGCTCAAGAGCGTCACCACATTGAGCGTGAAGCCGAAGATGTAGTGCATGGCCGCAAAGGCCGGGATGATCGACAGCGGCAGTGCCGTGGCCGCCACCAGCGTGGCCCGCCAGTCGCGCAGGAAGAGCCAGACCACCAGCACCGCCAGCACCGCGCCTTCCAGCAGCAGCAGCATGCTGCCGTGGAAGTTCTCGACCACCGGGTCGACGAAGTTGAAGGCCTCGGTGATGGTGATGTCCGGGTGCTCGGCGCGCATCTTCTCCAGCGCTGCGCGCACACCGTCGGCGACCTCGGTCTCACCCGCACCGCGCGAGCGCACGATCTCAAAGCCGACCACCGGCTCGCCGTTGAGCAAGGCGCCGCTGCGGCGCTCGGCCACGGTGTCGCTGACGCTGGCCACCTGGTCCAGCCGAATGCGGCGGCCGTCGGCCAGCGCAATCTCCAGCCGCGCAAGCTCGGCCGCGCTTTGCACGGTGGCAACGGTGCGCACACTTTGTTCGATGCCACCGATGTCGGCACGGCCACCGGCCGCCTCTTGCTGCACCGCGCGCAACTGGCGAGATATCTCGGCCGCGGTGGCGTTGAGCGCCAGCAGCCGCGCCGGATCGAGCTCCACGCGCACCTCGCGGCTGACACCGCCCACCCGCGCCACCGAGCCGACACCGCGCACCGCCAGGAGCACCCGGGTGACGTTGTTGTCGACGAACCAGCTCAATGCCTCGTCGTCCATGCGCGTGGAGCGCACGGTGTAGGTCAGGATCGGCGCGCCGGCCAGATCGAGCTTGGTGATGGCCGGGTCACGCAGGTCGGCCGGCAGGTCGCTGCGCACACGCGCCACCGCGGCACGCACGTCGTCCAGCGCCTGCTGCGTGGGAGTCTCCAGGCGGAATTCCACTGTCACGATGGCCACGCCGTCCTGCACCTTGGTGTAAATGTTCTTCACACCCTGCACCGCGGACACGGCGTTCTCGATCTTGCGCGCGACCTCGGTTTCCATCTGCGCCGGTGCGGTGCCGGGTAGGCTGGCGGTGACGCTAATGGTGGGCAAATCGATGTCCGGAAACTGCTGCACCTTCATGGCCTTGAAGCCCATCAGGCCGGCCAGCGTCAGCAGCACGAACAGCATCACCGACGGGATCGGGTTGCGAATGCACCAGGCGGATACGTTCATGTCGGGCAATTCCTTGCGCTGATTCAGACGGGCTTGCGGCTAACTTGCGGCTTACTTACCGATTACTTGACCGCGGCGGTCTTGGCGGCCGGCACCGGCGGCGGCGCGGCAGGTGATTCGACGACCCGCACGGTGTCGCCGTCGGCCAGAAAACCGGCGCCGCTGGCCACGACGCGGGCCGTCGGGTCCAGACCCTGCAGGATCTCGATGCGGTCGCCGACGCGCCGGCCGACACTGACCTTGGCCTGCGCCACGCGGTTGTCGGCCCCGAGCTTGAAGACGTAGCTGAAGCCGTCGCGCAGCAGCACCGCGCTTTGCGGCAGCGTCAGCGCAGGTGAGCGACCAAGCTCGAATTCGCCGCGCGCAAACATGCCGGCCTTGATCGGTGACGTGGCCACTGAGGCCACCGCGGCCGGCAAGTCGACGTACACCAGGCCGTTGCGCGTGGCTGCGTCGACCGTCGGCGCGACCATGCGCACGCGGCCCTGCACGGCCACGCCGGAGGCCGCGGTGACCTGCGCCACCAGCCCCGGCTTGATCTGCGCCAGCTCGCTGGCCGGCACCTCGGCGCGCCACTCCAGGCGGCCCTGGCGGATGAGCCGGAACAGCTCCATGCCGGCCGGCACCACGGCGCCGACGGTGGCACTGCGCGCAGAAATCACGCCGTGGTCCGGGGCCAGCACCTGCGTCTGCTGCAGCCGCAGCTGCTGCGTTTTGGCCGCAGCAACCAGGGCCTGCAGCCGCGCACGCGCGGTGGTCTCGGCCGTCAGCAGCTGGTTGATCTGCTGCGCGCTCAAGGCGCCGCTGGCTTGCAGCTCGCGCGCGCGCTGCGCGTTGGCGCTGGCGTCGGCCAGCGTGGCCTCGCCCTCGGCCACCGCAGCGCGGCTCTGTGCCAGATCGGCCTGCACCATGTCCGGCGCAAAGGTCGCCAGCACCTGGCCGCGGCGCACCGTATCGCCGACGTTGACGCGCACCTCGGCCAGCCGCATGCCGTTGCTCTCCGCCCCGACGATGGCTTCCTGCCAGGCTGCCACGTTGCCGTTGGCGACCAGCGTGGTGGCCAGCTCGGCCCGCTGCGGCTGCGCCGCGGTGACGGTCAACGAGGCCTTGGCGGCCGAAGCCGCTGCAGCGGCTGGATTCTTGGCCGCCTTGTCGTCGGCCGCGCGCACCGACAGCGTGGCAGCCAGGCCGGCAAGCAGCGCGACCGACAGCGCCGCCAGAGCGGCCCGCGTGCGCGGCAATTCGAGATCGATCTTTTTCATGGCGGTCATGGCGGATGGCTCGTCTTCAGGGTTGGGCTGCGGCAATCGGACTGACAGGCACAGCGGGCGCAGCCGGCACTTCGTCATTGGCCGACCAGCCGCCGCCGAGTGCGCGGTACAGCGAAATCCAGGCGGTGGCGCGCTCGCGTTGCAGATCGACCCGCGCGCCCTGTGCCTGAACGGCGTTGCGGCGCGCGTTTTCCAAGTCGAACAGGCTGGCCAGGCCGCCGCGCTGGCGCGCCTCGGTGGCCACCAGCGAGGCTTCGAAGTCCTGCACTGCGGCATCGGCGTCGCGTTGGCGCTCGGCCGTGGCGTCCAGAGCCACGAGCGCACTTTCCACCTCGCGCAGCGCCCGGCGGATCTGCGCCTGATACGCCACCACGGCATCGTCGTAACTGGCGCGCGCGGCCGTCGTGTTGGCGCGCCGCGAGCCGCCGTCAAAGATCGGAAAGCTCACCACCAGCGGCCCGATGGCCCAGGTGCTGCCGTTGGTGGTGAAGCCCATGCTGCGCGCACTGCCTGTGGCCAGCGAGCCCGACAGGCCGACCTGTGGCCATTCGCGCGCCCGGCTCTGCGCCTGGTCGGCCGCGGCGGCAACGACGTTGCGTGCGGCCTCGGCCAGGTCGGGCCGCTGGGCCAGCGACGAAGCCGGCAAGGCGCTCGGCGCGATGGCCGGCGGTTGCGGCAGGCGGGCGGTGTTGCTACTCAAGCGCTGGCGCAGATCGGGATCGGGCAGCGCGGTCAGCTCGACCAGACCCTTGATCTGCGTTTCGCACTGTGCCTGCTGCGCCAGCGCCTGGCTGCGTGATTGCGCCGCGCCGGCACGGGCCAGCGCTGCGTCGGCCGGCGCAGTAAAGCCGGCCCGCGCGCTGAGGTCGGTCAGGCGCGCGGTCTCGGTGCGCGACGCGGTGTCAAGCCGCGTCTGCGCCAGCTGCGCCTCACAGCCGCGAAGCGCGGTGTAGCTGCTGGCGACCTCGGCTGCCAGCGCCACGCGGGCGTCGTGCCAGCCGGCTTGCGCACCTTCGAGCCGCGCCTGCGCTGCATCGCGGCCGGCCCCGGCTGCGCCGAAGAGGTCGATCTCCCACGACGCCTGCGCACCCAGGCTGGCGCTGCTGGCGGTGGGTTGGCCCAGCAGCTGGCGGCCCTGCTGCGCGCTGGCCACCGCGTCCAGCCGCGGCAGCAAAGCCGCGCCAGCAGCAACCCG
>JAJAZC010000189.1 GCA_026785885.1 Rubrivivax sp. | reverse complement strand
GTGCCGCGGCCGGTGCCCGGGCGGGCGCTGAAGCTGCCGCCGAAGCTGCTGGCGGAGCAGCCGCCGACGCCGCCACTCCCGGCGGCGCTGCAACCGCAGGCTGCGGGGCCTGGGCCCACAGCGGCCCAATGCTGCTGCAGCAGGCCAGTGCTGCCACTGCGCGGGTTAGGTCAGACAGCGTGAAGGACGGTGCGTAAATCATGGTGCCTCAAGTGTTGGAGCAGTTGCGGGCGGCAACACCAAAGATCTTCCCATCAGGCCGGCGGCCTGGCAGCAGGGCAGGCACGGGTAGTCAAGACGGTGCGGCTGACGTTGGCGCTTTGGCGCCAGCAGACGCGACGCTCAGCCGATGCGACCCAGAAGCAGGAACTCCATCAGCGCCTTTTGCACGTGCAGACGGTTTTCTGCTTCGTCCCAGACCACGCTCTGCGGCCCGTCGATGACCGCGGCGGTGACTTCTTCACCGCGGTGCGCGGGCAAGCAGTGCATGAAGAGCGCGTCGGGCTTGGCGACAGCCATCATCTCTTCATCGACGCACCAGTCGACAAAGGCTCTGCGGCGCTCTTCGTTCTGCGCTTCGTAGCCCATGCTGGTCCACACGTCGGTGGTCACGAGATCTGCGCCTGCGCAGGCTTGCAGCGGGTGCTTGAAGACGCGGTAGCTGCCGCCGTCGCGTACCCCAGCCACATGCGGATCGATCTCATAACCGCTGGGTGTGCTGACATGCACTGTGAAGCCCAGGATCTCAGCCGCCTGCAGCCAGGTGTTGGCCATGTTGTTGCCATCGCCGACCCAAGCTACCACCTTGCCCCTTAAACAATCAAGCGGGTTGGCAGCGCCACCCAGCGGGCAATCACGCGGGTCCGCTGTGCCACCGCGTGGGCCGCCGCGCTGCTCGATGAAGGTGTAGATGTCGGCCAGGATCTGGCACGGGTGGTACTCGTTGGTCAGGCCGTTGATGACCGGCACGCGCGAGTGCGCGGCAAAACGCTCGAGCATGCTTTGCTCGTAGGTGCGGATCATCACGATGTCGACCATGCGGCTGATGACACGTGCAGTGTCCTCGGCCGGCTCGGCACGGCCGAGGTGGCTGTCGCCTGTCGTCAGGTGCACGACAGAGCCGCCCATCTGGTACATGCCAGCCTCGAAGCTGACACGCGTGCGCGTGCTCGCCTTCTCGAAAATCATCGCCAGCGTGCGGTCCACCAGCGGCTGGTACTTCTCGTAGTTCTTGAAGCGCGTCTTAATCGTGCGCGTGCGCTCGAACAGGTAGGCGTACTCCTCGGCACGCAGGTCCTTGAACTGCAGGTAATGCCTAATCAGCGATGCGCCAGGCTTCATGCCGGGCTGCTTGCCTCGGCCAAAAAGGCCGCGACGATGGGGCACAGGATGGCGGCCATCTGCAGCGCTTCATCGGCGCTCAAGATCAACGGCGGCACGAGGCGGATGACGCTGTCGGCCGTGACGCTTATCAACAACCCTGCCTCGGCCGCGCGGCCCAGGATCACGCCGCAGGGTCGGTCGAGCTCGATGCCGATCATCAGCCCGGCGCCGCGGATTTCCTTGACGCCGGGCAGCCCCGCCAGCCCCGCTGTCAGCGCGTCGTGCAGCACCTGGCCCACCGTGGCAGCGTGGGCCAGCAGGCCGTCTTCTTCCATGATGCGAAGCGTTTCCACACCGGCGCGCATGGCTAGCGGGTTGCCGCCGAAAGTGGTGCCGTGGTTGCCGGGGCCCAACACGTTGACTGCCTTCAGGCCAACAACAATCGCGCCGATGGGCACGCCCGAGCCCAGGCCCTTGGCCAGCGGCATCACGTCAGGCTGCACGCCGGCCCACTGGAATGCAAACCATTTTCCGGTGCGGCCGATGCCGCACTGCACCTCGTCCAACATCAACAGCCAGCCGTGCTCGTCGCAGCGTTGGCGCAGGCCCTGCAAATAGTCCGAGCGCGAGGGGTTCACACCGCCTTCGCCCTGGATGGTTTCGAGGAACACGGCCACGCCGTTGGGGTTGCTGCGCGCCACCGCATCGATGGCGGCCAAGTCGTTCAGCGGCACCCGCACAAAACCTTCGACCAGCGGCTCGAAGCCCTTTTGCACCTTGGCATTGCCGGTGGCCGACAGCGTGGCGATGCTGCGGCCGTGGAAGGCTTTTTCATAGACGATGACCTCGGGCCGCGCAACGCCCTTGTCGTGGCCGTACTTGCGCGCAATCTTCAGCGCGCCCTCGTTGGCCTCCAGCCCCGAATGGCAAAAGAACGCGGCCGACAGCCCCGACAGTTCACACAGCTTGGCCGCCAACTCTTCCTGCAGCGGTACCTGGTAGTAATTGCTGCTGTGTATCAACTTGCCGATCTGGTCCTGCAGCGCCGGCACGAGCTTCGGATGCGCGTGGCCCAGCGTGTTGACGGCAATACCGCCGAGGCCGTCGAGGTACTTGCGGCCTTCGGTATCCCAGACCCAAGCGCCTCGGCCATGCGACAGCGCGAACGGCAGGCGGCCGTAGGTGTTCATCACATGGGGCATGGCGCGCTGCGTCGCGTTCATTACCTGGGTGAGCACGGCAGGTTCGGGGGCATTCATCGGCATGTCCTCGTCAAACTGGGCAAACAAGGGCGGTCAGTGACGCTTTGCTCACCGCCCGGTGGGCTTTAATTCTAAAGGGGGGTGCGCAGTGCACGGCAGTGCGAACAGCAGGTGCCCACAGGGCCGGTTCAGCACAAAGCGCGCCTGCTAAGACGCAACACCCAAAGGCACAATTGGGGTTGCCCGTATCCGCCCATGCCTGCCAGCGGCCGCCCTACAACCGATGGCCTGCCTGCGAGCGCTGCCGACTTTGATGACTATCCCCAAGCCGCGCCAGTTTCACATCCAGGGTTTGACAACCGATGGGCGCATTTTTCGCCCCAGCGACTGGGCCGAGCGGCTGGCTGGCGCCATGTCCAGCTTCCGACCCGGCGGCGTGCGCGGGGGCATCGGCTCCTACATCGGCTATTCGCCTTACTGCGTGCCGCAGGTGGTGGGCGGTGTGAAGTGCGTGTTGGTCAACGAGGCGCTGCGCGACGTCGAGCCGATGGCTTGGGACTTCGTGATGAACTTCGCCCGCGACAACGAGTTAAAAGTTGAAGAAGTGCCAACTGCCAGCCCAGCAATCTAAATTTGGAGCCGCCAGCAAAAAGGCCCGCGGTTTGAATGCGGGCCTTGCTGACTGGCGGCGCTACCGCCGCGTTGAACTGACCTCAGGCGGCCAGTGCGAGCGCCTTGACCTTGGCAGCCAAGCGGCTCTTCAAACGCGCAGCCTTGTTCTTGTGGAACACACCCTTGTCAGCCACAGAATCCATGACGCTCTGCGCCGACTTGAAGACCTCAGCGGCCTTGGTTTTGTCGCCGCCCGTGACTGCTTTGAGCACGTTCTTGACAACGGTACGAAAGCGTGAACGCAGCGACGTATTGGCGGCGTTGAGTACGACGTCCTGGCGGGCGCGCTTCAAACCCGAGGCGAGGCGATCGGTTTTCTTTTTGGCTTTGGTCGAGGTGGCCATGCGCTGGAGTAGGTTGGAAGTGGTTGGGCAAAGAGCGTCGAGTATAGCGTGCTGACTTTGCTCTTATCGGGCTGCCAGCAGTGCCTACCTATAATCCGAACCTGTGTTGGCGTCGGATAGTGCCCGTTCCGGGCCTGCTGTACTGGCCCGACGATCCGCCGCCACCCGGCCCCCGCGCCCCGCGGCTTTACCCAATCAGTGAATCTACTCAAGGCCGCTTCCACCGTTTCGTTGCTGACCCTGGTGTCGCGCGTGACCGGCTTGGTGCGGGAGCAACTGATCGCCGCCACCTTCGGCGCCAGCGCGGCCACCGACGCCTTCAACGTTGCATTCCGCATTCCCAACCTGTTTCGGCGGCTGTTTGCCGAAGGCGCCTTTTCGCAGGCCTTTGTGCCGCTGTTGGCCAACACCCGTGCCAGCGACGGCGACGCCGCGACCCGGGCCTTGATCGACGCCGTGGCCACTGTGCTGGCCTGGGCGCTGTTGCTGAGCTGCGTGGTCGGCGTCGCAGCCGCACCGGTCCTGGTCTGGGTCATGGGCTCGGGGCTGCAGCAGTTGGACACCGCCGTCGTGATGACGCGCTGGATGTTTCCGTACATCGGCTTCATGTCGCTGGTGGCATTGGCTGCTGGCGTGCTCAACACCTGGAAGCGCTTTGCCGTGCCGGCGGTGACGCCGGTGCTGCTGAACCTGAGCGTCATCGGCGCGGCGTGGTGGGGTGGCCCGGCGCTTCAGGCCCGCGGCATAGAGCCCATCTATGCACTGGCCGGCGGCGTCATGCTGGGCGGCCTGTTGCAGCTGCTGGCGCAATGGCCGGCACTGGCCGCCATCGGCTGCCTGCCGCGCATCGGCCTGTTGCCCGGTGCCATCAAGGGCGCCTGGCGGCACCCGGGTGTGACACGGGTTTTGCGCTTGATGGCGCCAGCGCTGCTGGGCGTTTCCGTTGCGCAGATCTCTTTGCTGATCAACACCCAGATTGCGTCGCATGTGGCGGTCGGCGCGGTGTCCTGGCTCACGTACGCCGATCGGTTGATGGAGTTTCCGACCGCGCTGCTCGGCGTGGCTTTGGGCGTGGTGCTGCTGCCGCAACTGTCGGCTGCGCAAGCGCGCAGCGACATGACCGGCTTTTCCGCAATGCTGGATTGGGGCTTGCGTCTGGTGGTGCTGTTGACCTTGCCTTGCGCGTTGGCCTTGCTGCTGTTTCCGGTGGGTCTGGTCAGCGCGCTGTACCACTACGGCGCTTTTGCAGCGCAAGACGTTGTCAGCACCACGCGGGCGCTGCAGGGCTACGGCGTGGGCTTGCTCGGGCTGGTGGCCATCAAGGTGCTGGCGCCAGCCTTCTACGCACGCCAGGACATCCGCACGCCGGTCAAGATCGCCATCGGCGTGTTGCTGGTGACGCAGGCGCTCAACGTCGTGCTCGTGCCGGCCTTGGGCCACGCCGGCCTGGCGCTGTCGATCGGGCTGGGCGCGCTGGTCAACGCAGCGCTGCTGCTTGCCGGCTTGCTCAGGCGGGGCGTCTACCGGCCGATGCCGGGCTGGGGCATCTTCGCGTTGCGGCTGCTGCTGGCCAACCTCGTGCTGGGCGGCGCGTTGGCTTGGGCCGGGCAGGCGGTCGACTGGGTCGGCCTGCAGCCGCAGTGGGGCTTGCGCGCGGCGCTGGTGGCTGCCGTGCTGATCGGGGTGGCGGTGCTGTACTTTGTCGTGCTGTTGGCCAGTGGGTTGCGGCCACGTCAATTCATGCGCCAGGCCTGACCTAAACTGGCGCGAATGGCCGGACACCTGCACTTCCAAACGCCTAGCGCGCTTGCTTACTTCGCCGCACTGGTCGCCGATGACGCGGGATTTCCGGTACTCGAAGCAGCCATCGCTTTGGCTCAAGACGAGGATCCCCGTCTCGATGTGCAAGGCGTGCTGGCGCGGGTCGATGTACTGGCCTTGCGCTTGAAGCGGCGTATGCCGGCCGACGCGCCGGCCTTGCAGAGGCTGCGCTTGCTCAACCGCTATTTCTTCCAGGAACTGGGCTTTGCCGGCAACGTCAACGACTACCACGACCCGCGCAACAGCTTGCTGCCGGTGGTGCTGGAAAGCCGCCGCGGCATTCCCATCACGCTGGCACTGCTGTACTGCGAGATCGCAGGCCAAATCGGCTTGACTACGCAGCCGCTGCCGTTTCCCGGGCATGTGCTGGTCAAGGTCGCGATATTGCACGGCGACGTGGTGCTCGATCCCTTCAACGGCCAGTCCTTGTCGCGTCAGACGCTGCAAGAGCGCTTGCCGCCGCTGCAGCGTCACAGCCCGATGACCCGCGCGCAGGGCGCTCACGATGAAGATCGAGATCACGGCAGCGAGCCCCTGTCGCTGGAGCCGTTTCTGCAACCCGCACCCGGCCGCGCGTTGATCGCCCGCATGCTGCGCAACCTGCGGCACATCTACAGCCGGCACCAAGACTGGATGCGGCTTGAGCGTGTGCAGGCGCGCACTGTGCTGCTGCTTCCCGAGGCCTGGGAAGAGCACCGCGACCACGCCATCGTGCTGGCCGAATTGGGTGCCCACTGGGGTGCTGCGCAGGCGCTGGCGCTGTACCTGCAGCACCGGCCTGACGCGGCCGATGCGCCAGCGCTGCGCCGCCGCCTTGCCGCTTGGCGCAGCGCACCGTAGGCGCGCGCCATGGAGCCTTTGTCCTATGCGCCACTGTGCCGCTGGCCCTGAACCCGGCGATGAAGCAGATTCCGCTGCCCATCGGGCCCAACGCGCGGCCGGCTTTCGACGATTTCGAGCCAGGCGCCAACCGTGCGGCGCTGGCACACATGCAAAACCTCGTCATACCGGCGACACCGGTGTATTTGTGGGGTGGCGCCGGTTGCGGCAAGACCCATCTGTTGCAGGCGCTGGCCTTGCGCTGTGACGCGGCGGGGCAGGGCGTGGGTTGGTTCGATGCGGCCGATCGCCTGCCTTGGGCTCTGCCACCGGATGGGTCGCTGGTGGTGCTGGACCGTTGTGAAGCGCTGGATGTGCCGGCGCAGCACGCGGCCTTTGCGCTGTTCGAAGAGGCTGCTGCGCATGGCGTGCAATGGGTCGCCGCTGGCCGGTTGCCACCGGTGGATTTGCCGTTGCGGGACGACCTGCAAACCCGCCTTGCCTGGGGTCACGTCTTCGCGCTGCAGCCGCTGGCCGATGCCGACACACAGGCTGTGCTGCGGCGCGAGGCTGAACGCCGCGGCATCTTGTTATCCGACGAGCTGATGGACTATCTGTTGACGCACTTCGAGCGCGACCTGGCGCACCTGATGTCGTTGCTGGACCGGCTCGACGGTTACGGCCTGGCACACGGCCGCCGCATCACCGTGCCGCTGGTGCGCCAGATGCTGCTGGAAGAACCGTGAGGCTGACGCTGTTCGACCTGGACGGCACGCTGTTGACCGGCGACTCCGACCACGCCTTCGGTGAATTCCTCATCGATCGGGGCTGGGTCGATGCAGCGCCTTATCGCGCGCGCAACGACAGCTTTTACGCCGACTATGCAACCGGCACGCTGGACATCGACGCCTACGTCGACTTTGCCACCCACGCCTGGCGCGACCGCAGCGCGGACGAACTGCTGCAGGCAAGCCGGGCATTCGTCGCCAGTCATGTGTTGCCGATGGTCCTGCCCGCGGCGCGCGCACTGGTCGAACGCCACCGCGCGGCTGGCGACGAGTTGGCCATCGTCACGGCCACCAACGACTTCGTGACCCGGCCCCTGGCCGAGCTGTTCGGCATCAGCACACTGATCGCAACGCAGCTCGCGCGCGACGCCCAAGGCCGCGTGCTGGGCCACATCGACGGTGTACCGGCCTTTCGCAATGGCAAGGTGCAACGGGTGCAGCAGTGGCTGGCCAGCCGCAGCCGCACGCTGGCCGACTATGAGCGCTGCACGTTCTACAGCGATTCCGCCAACGATCTGCCGCTGCTAGAACATGTCAGCCACCCGGTGGCCACCAACCCAGGGCCCGACCTCGCGCGCATCGCAGCTGCGCGGGGCTGGCCCATCCTGAAGCTGCATCCATGATCAAGAAATTCATCAACCGCCTGCTAGGCAAGAGCGAAGCACCGGCTGAGGTGCCGGGGGCTGTCGCGCTGCCGGTGATTCCGCTGGGTCAGCGTGTCGAGTACGGTGTCCACGAACACCGCATCGACCCGCAACTGCTGGACGCCAACGCCGTGCGCGTGGTCAAGACGCTGAAAGAGGCGGGCTACATCGCCTACATCGTCGGCGGTGCGGTGCGCGATCTGCTGGTGGGCCTGCGCCCGAAAGACTTCGACGTGGCCACCGACGCCACGCCGGAGCAGGTCAAGGCGCTGTTTCGTCGCGCTTTCATCATCGGGCGCCGCTTCCGCCTGGTCCACGTGGTCTTCGGCCGCGGGCGCGAACACGAGACGATCGAAGTCAGCACCTTCCGCGCTTTTCTGGATGCCGCCGCCGCTGAGCAGGTGGCCGGCAACGAGAAAACCAGCAGATCGCAAATGGCCGACAAGACCCATGTGGTCGACGCTGCCGGCCGGGTGCTGCGCGACAACGTTTGGGGCCCGCAGATCGAGGATGCGGCGCGACGTGACTTCACCGTCAACGCGATGTACTACGACCCGCTGTCGCAAACGGTGGTGGACTACCACGGCGGCCTGGCTGATTCGCGCGCCCGGGTGCTGCGCATGATCGGCGACCCTGAGCTGCGTTACCGCGAAGACCCGGTGCGCATCATCCGCGTCGTGCGCTTTGCAGCCAAGCTCGGTTTTGCGCTGGAGAAGAACACCGAAAAACCGGTGCGGGCGATGGCCACGCTGCTGGCCAATGTGCCGATCTCGCGCCTCTTCGACGAGATGGTCAAGCTGATGCAGACCGGCCACGCGCTGGCCAGCATCGAGCAGCTGCGCAAGTACGGGCTGGTCGGCAACCAGGGCGGGGTGTTTCCGGTGCTGGATGCAGCGCTGTTCCCGGTGCAGGCCAACGTGGTGCGGCAGAACTTCGTCCGTCTGGCGCTGGAGGACACCGACAAACGCGTGGCCGAAGACCGCGCAGTGGCACCGAGCTTCATGCTGGCCTGCATGCTCTGGCATGACGTGCAGGAGCGTTGGACCGCGCTGCGTGCTGCCGGTGAGTCGCCATTCCCGGCATTACAGCAGGCCGTCGACGCCGTGTTCGAAGCACGCATCGGCGACATCTCCGGCCGCGGCAAGCTGGCAGCGGACATGCGCGAGGTCTGGCTGATGCAGCCGCGTTTCGAGCGCCGTACCGTCAGCGGTGCGCTGTCGCTGGTCGCACAGGCGCGCTTCCGCGCCGGCTACGACTTCCTGCGCTTGCGCGCCGATGTCGGCGAAGTGGCGGTCGAGCTGGCCGAATGGTGGGAGGACTTCCACCTCGGCGACGAGGAAGAGCGCGAGGCGCTGCTGGACGAGTTGAAGCAGCGCGCAGCGCCAAGGGGCGCACGGGCTTCGGTGGCGCGCGGCAAGGTGGATGTGCCGCTGGGCTTGCCGGATGAAACCGGCGTTGCGGATGATGCAGAGGACGCGACCGATGTCGAAGGCGACGGCGGCGAAGATGCCGGCGGCGGCCCGCAATCTGCCCAAACTGCACCGCGCAAGCGCCGACGCCGGCGGCGGCGCGCGCCGCCCCCCGGCCCGGCGGGCGGTGGAGGGGCCCCCCGCGCGTACCGCCCCCCCGGCCCCAAGGGCGGGGGGGGCCCCCCGCCCCCCCCCCCGTGAAGGCCCCCCGCGGCGGGGTGGGG
>JAJAZC010000188.1 GCA_026785885.1 Rubrivivax sp. | reverse complement strand
CTGCCGCGCCCGGCCGGGCAGTGGCAACCGGCGCCGGTGCTGGATAAGACCGCCATCGAGGCCGCGCTGCAAGCCATGTCGCGCGACCGGCTCGGCGCCATGATGGTGGCCTTTCTCGACCAAGGCCCGCAGACCGTGCAGCACCTGCGCGCCGCCGTACGCGACGCGCAGCCGCTGGAGCTGCGCGTCAACGCCCATGCCGTCAAGGGCGCGGCGCTGAACCTGGGGTTGTCCGCGCTAGCCAGCACCGCCGAGGCGCTTCAGGAGGGCGCGGCCCACCTGCCCGCGCACGAGATCGCCCGACTGGTGCAGCGCTACGAAGAACTGCTGCCGGTGACGCGCCAGGCGGTGCACGACGTCGGCCTCTGGCCGGCCGAAGTACCACCGCCGCAAACCGTCACACGATGATCGGCTCGGGTTCCAGGCGGATGCCAAAGCGCCCATAGACGCTCTCTTGAATCGCGCGCGCCAACGTCACGACCTCGGCGCCGCTGGCGCCACCGCGGTTGACCAGCACCAGCGCCTGTTTGTCGTAGACGCCGGCGCGTCCGACCGACTTACCCTTCCAGCCGCAGGCATCGATCAACCAGCCGGCGGCCAGCTTGACGCTGCCGTCGGGCATCGGGTAGTGCACGATTTCCGGGTCGCGGCCGATGATGTCTTTGCACTGCTCAGGTGTGACCACCGGGTTCTTGAAAAAGCTGCCGGCGTTGCCGATCACGGCCGGGTCGGGCAACTTCGCGCGGCGGATGGCGCAGATCCACTCGAACACCGTGCGTGCATCGGGCGTGCGGATGCCGGTCTCGGCCATCCTGCGTTCGATGTCCAGATAGCCCAGCACCGGCTGCCAGGGTTTGGCGCAGAACATCCGCACGCGGGTGATCACGCTCTTGCCGGCCAAGCCGCCGAAGCCGCTGTGCTTGAAGACGCTGTCGCGGTAGCCGAAGCGGCACTCGGCCGCACCCAACGTGACGCTGCGGCCGGTGATCAAATCCACCGCGTCCAGCGAATGGAAGCGATCCTTCAGCTCGACGCCATACGCACCGATGTTCTGCACCGGTGATGCACCCATCGAGCCCGGTATCAGCGCCAGGTTTTCCAACCCTGGAATGCCGTGGTCGATGCTCCAGGCCACCGCACCATGCCAGGACTCACCCGCACCGGCTTCGATGACCCAGCCTTGCGCGGTCTCGTCCACCACGCGCAGGCCGGGGATTTCGATCTTCAGCACCACGGCGTCGATGTCGCGCGTCAACACGACGTTGCTGCCGCCGCCGAGGATGAATTTCCTGGCCAAGCCGTACTGCGGGTGGTCCACCACGCGCCGCACGTCGGCCTCGCTGGTGATGTGCACCAGCGTGGCGGCCAGGGCCGGCAGGCCGAAGGTGTTGTATTCGCGCAGGCTGGCGCGCTGTTGCACCTGCAACGTTGCGGGCGGGCTCGGCAATTCGGAGGGCATGCGAGAATTTTGCGGCATTCACGAACCCCGCCCATGCCCAGCTTCGACACCGTCATCGAACCCGACCTCGTCGAGATGCGCAACGCCGTCGAGCAGGCCAACAAAGAGATCGGCACGCGCTTCGACTTCAAAGGCTCCAGCGCCAAGGTCGAGCTGGCTGACCGCAGCAGCAAAGACCGCGAGCTGACGCTCTTTGGCGACAGCGATTTCCAGCTCCAGCAGGTGCGCGACGTGCTGTTGACGCGGCTGGCCAAACGCGCGGTCGACGTGCGATTCCTCGATTTCGACGGCACGCCGCAAAAGCTCGGCGGCGACAAGCTCAAGCTCGCGGTGCCCGTGAAAAGCGGCATCGACGCCGACAGCGCACGCAAGATCACCGCAGCACTCAAGGCCAGCAAGATCAAGGTGCAAGGCGCCATCCAGGGCGACGCGGTGCGCGTCAGCGGTGCCAAACGCGACGACCTGCAACTGGCCATCGCGCTGCTGCGGCGTGAGCTGGCGGACCTGCCGCTCAGCTTCGACAACATGCGCGCCTGATGCGGCGCCGTATTGCCGCCTCAAGCCTGCTCGCGGCGGTGGCCCTGTTGGGCGCGCTGCCTGCGCTGGCGCAGAGCGTCGCACTGGCCGGCCGCATGGGCGATCGCGCGCTGTTGATCGTCGACGGCACGCCCCACACCGTGGCACCCCGTGCCACGGTGGCCGGCGTCAAGCTGCTGCGCTGGGCCGGCGACGAGGCCGAGGTGCAGCTACCCGGCTCACGTGTGCCGCTGCGCCTGCGCGTGGGCACACCGGCGCAGATCGGCAGCGCGCGCATCGCAACGGCCGGCCGCGACATCGTCATGACGGCCGACGCCGGCGGCCACTTCAGGCCCAGCGGCAGCATCAACGGCAAAGCCGTGCGCTACATGGTCGACACCGGCGCCACGCTGGTGGCCATGGGCCAGGACGAAGCGCTGCGCCTGGGCGTGGACTTGAGCCAGGCACAACAAGGCCGGGTGCAAACCGCCAACGGCCCCGTCGCCGTGCGCGTGGTCGTGCTGGACCGCGTGCGCGTGGGCGATGTAGAGATCACGCAGGTCGGCGCTGTTGTGATGCCGCAGCCGATGCCCTTCGTGCTGCTGGGCAACAGCTTTCTGAGCCGCTTCCAGATGCGCCGCGACAACGACGTGATGCGGCTGGACTTGCGCTGAGCCGCGGCTCCAAGCCCGCCTGCGCTGGCTTGGACGGCAAAGCGGCCACCAGCTCTGCAAGCGGTGCCGAGCCAAGCCAAGCCAAGCCAAGCCAAGCCAAGCCGAGCCGAGCCGAGCCGAGCCGAGCCGAGCCGACCTTTTGTCCCAGCAGGGACAGCGGCCTTGCGAACGATCGTGCTAAAAACTGTCGGCATCCGCCTGGCTCCCGAGGACGCGCTTCATGGACCTGACATTCACTGCGGAAGAGACCGCCTTCCGCGAGCAGATTCGGCACTGGGTGGCCGAGAACCTGCCTGCCGATATTGCCCACAAGGTGCGCCACGCGCTGCGCCTGAGCCGTGAGGACATGCAGCGCTGGGCGCGCATCCTGGGCGCCAAAGGCTGGCTCGGCTGGGGCTGGCCCATAGCGTTCGGCGGCCCGGGCTGGAACGCGATTCAGAAGCACCTGTTCGAAGAGGAATGTGCATTGGCCTGCGCACCGCGCGTCGTGCCCTTTGGCCCGGTGATGGTGGCGCCGGTGATCATGGCTTTTGGCAGCGCTGAGCAGCAACAGCGCTTCCTGCCCGGCATCGCCAGCGGCGAGGTTTGGTGGAGCCAGGGTTACAGCGAGCCGGGTGCCGGCAGCGATCTGGCTTCGCTGAAGTGCAAGGCTGAGCGTGTGGGCGACAACTACATCGTCAACGGCCAGAAAACCTGGACGACGCTCGGCCAATACGGTGAGTGGATCTTCTGCCTGGTGCGCACCAGCAACGAAGGCAAGCCGCAGACCGGCATCAGCTTTCTGCTGATCGACATGAAAAGCCCCGGCATCAGCGTGCGGCCCATCGTGTTGATGGACGGCGAGCCCGAGGTCAACGAGGTCTGGTTCGACAACGTCGAGGTGCCGGCCGACAACCTGATCGGCGAAGAGAACAGGGGCTGGACCTATGCCAAGCACCTGTTGAGCCACGAGCGCACGAACATCGCCGACGTCAACCGCGCCAAGCGCGAGCTCGAGCGGCTCAAGCGCATGGCAAAGGCCGAAGGTCTCATGGGTGGCATGAGTGACGACGTGCGCCTGCGCGACCAGATCGCGTTGCTGGAAGTGGACATCGTGGCGCTGGAGATGATGGTGCTGCGTGTGCTGAGCGCGGAGAAAAACGGCAAGCAGAGCCTGGACGTCGCGGGCTTGCTGAAGATCCGCGGCAGTGAAATTCAGCAGCGCTACAGCGAGCTGATGATGCTGGTGGCCGGCCCGCTGGCCCGCCCCTTTGTGCTTGAAGCGATGGAGGCCGGCTGGCAGGGCGACATGGCCGTGCCGACCACCTTGCTGCCGCTGGCCGGCACCTACTTCAACCTGCGCAAGACCACCATCTACGGTGGCTCCAACGAAGTACAACGCAACATCGTTGCGCAAACCGTGCTGGGAAGCTGACATGGACTTCGACTTCACGGATGACCAGGAAGCGCTGCGCGACGCGGTGCGCCGCTGGGTCGACAAAGGTTTCACTTTCGATCGCCGGCATGCGCTGGCCAAGGCCGGCGGCCAGACCGCTGCCGTGACCACCGAGCTGGCCGCGTTGGGCTTGTTTGGCCTGGTGATTCCTGATGCCCACGGCGGCATGGGTCAGGGCGCCGTCGACGCGATGGTGGTATGCGAAGAGCTGGGCCGCGGCCTCGTCAACGCGCCCTACATCGCTGCAGCATTGATGGCGCCGGCATTGTTGTCGGCCGCGCCCGCTGCGCTGCAGGCGGAGTGGCAACCGATGATCGCCAGCGGCGAAGCGGTGGTGATCCCTGCGCTGCAGGAGCGCGGCGCGCGTTACCGGCTCAACCACGTCAGCACCCGCGCGGTATCGGCCGACGGCGGCTGGCGCGTCACCGGCACCAAGCTGGTCGTGCCGGCAGCCGATGAGGCCCACGCCTTCATCGTGCCGGCGCGGCTGCGCGGTACCGACGACGCTGCCGACGGCATCGCGCTGTTGATGGTGCGCGCCGCCGACACCCGCATCAGCGCCTACCCGACGCAGGACGGCGCGCGGG
>JAJAZC010000187.1 GCA_026785885.1 Rubrivivax sp. | reverse complement strand
CCCAGCGCCTGCGCGTGCCGGCCGATTGCCGCGAGCTGGCCGACGTGGTGGCGCGCGAGCATGGCCACATCCACGCCAGCGGAACGCTGGGCGCAGCGGCGCTGCTGCGCTTATTGGAGCGCTGCGACGCGCTGCGCCGGCCGGCACGCTTTGCTCACGTGCTGCAAGCCTGTGAATGCGACGCCCGCGGCCGTGCCGGGTTGCAAGACCGGCCTTACGCGCCTGCGGCCCGCCTGCCGGGGCTGCTGCAGGCAGCGCTGGCGGTCGACACCGCAGCACTCGCCGCCGCCGCCACCGCGCAGGGGCGCAGCGGGCCGGCCATCGGCAGTGCGATCCACGCCGCCCGCGTGCAGGCGATCGAGGCCGCCTTGCCGCGGCCGGCCTGAGGCCGGCGCACCCAGCCCGCACCCGGCCCGCACCAGCCTTTAGCCGGCTCGCGTGCCGACCGCACCCAGCCTGCACCCGGCCTACGGATTGCCGAGCCGCTGCACCGCCCACGCACCTTGTGCCACGATGATCCCGGGCGGCCATGCGCCGCGTCGGCAGGGAGATTTCATGAGTCTGGCTGAAGGCATCCGCAAGCACGGCTTCAAGAAGTGGTACGAGCGCGAGCTGCTGCAAAGCCATGCGCACATGGTGCTGGCCTTCCTGGCTGTGGTTGGCCTGTTCGCGGCCTTCGAGGCCGCGTCGCAGTTCAAGGGCCTGGCCGATCAGGCCTTCAACCTCGGCGCCGGCCTGCTGTGCGCGGCCATCGGCCTGTGGGGTCTGCGCCGCTACTTGCGCCTGCTGTCCAAAGCCGAAGCTGCGGCCCACCAGGCCGATTGCCCTCACTGCGGCACTTACGGCCGGCTGGAGCTGGTGCGCGCCGACGCCAGTGGCGACGAGGTCGAGGTGCGCTGCCGCAAGTGCGGCCACGGCTGGCACATGAGCGCCTGAGCTGAACGCATCTGCCCTAGAACATCAACCCGATCAGCATCGCCAACACGCTCAGCACCAGCGAGCTGGCCAGCGGCACATGCCACTGGCGGCCGCGCAGCGTGAAGCTGAAGTCACCCGGCAGCCGGCCCAGGCCGATCTTGCGCATCCAGCCCTGCAGGCCGTTGAAGATCAGGCAGGCAAGCAGGAAGACGATCAGCCAGCGCATGGGGGCTCGATAGCCGCAGCTACAGCATGTGCGAGCGGTCACCGGCGTCGAAGCCGAGCCCGGCTGCATCGATGCCGCGGCCGAGCGCGATGACCTTGAAGAGCTCGCCCATCTCGTGTTCGTTGATCAGTTTCTGTGCCGGAGCGATGCTGCGCAGATCGGCGCCCTGCAGCAGCTCCAGCAGCCCGCAGTTGAGCAGAAAGCGCGCTTGCGAGGTGTAACCCAGCACGTCCAGCCCGGCGTCCTGTGCGGCCAGCGCGATGGCGCTGAAATTGACATGCGCGGTGATGTCCTTGTCGCCCACGTCCACCAGCGGCTGGTCGTCGCTGCGGTGCGCGCGGTGGCACATCAGCGTGCCCTGGCTGCGCTGCGGGTGGTAGTACTCGGATTCGGGGAAACCGTAGTCGATAAAGAAAGCCGCACCGCGCTGCAGCCGCGCCGCCAGCGTGCGGATGAAGGCCTCGGCCTGCGGGTGGATCTCGGTCACGGTGCCGGGTGGCAAGGTCGAAGGAAGCGCGTCGGCGTCGGCAGCGCCGGTTGCCGGTGGGCGCAACGCCGTGGCGCGGTCGGCCCAGCCCAGCGTGCCCTCAACGGCCGCGACACCGCGCTCCAACCACTGCGTGCCGTCCCAGTGCAGCAGCTGCACGGGCATGGCGTCCAGCACCTCGTTGCCGATGACCACGCCATGCAGCGTGTCGGGCCAGTGGTTCAGCCAGCACACGCGGTCGGCCCAGGGCGCGAGTGTCTCGGCCTGCCGCTGGCGCAGCGTGCCCGACACATCGACGATGGCGTAGCGGCGCACGCGCTCGCCCAAGGCGCCCAGCAGTTGTGCGGCCAGCGCGCCTGTGCCGGCACCGAACTCGTAGACCGTATCGGCACCGGCTGCAACCAGCGCCTGCGCCACCGGCCGCGCCAGCGTTCGGCCGAACAGGGGCGACAGCTCCGGCGCGGTGATGAAGTCGCTGCCCGACGCCGGCAACGCGCCGAAGATCGTGCCGCCGCGGCTGTAGTAGCCCAGCCCCGGCTCATACAGCGCGATGGCCATGAAGCGGTCGAAGGGCAGCCAGCCGTCGGCATCGGCGATGGCCTGCACGATGCGATCGTGCAGCTGCGCGGACAAGTCGCACTCGTGCAACCGCGCGGTTGAGCCGCGCTCGGGCAGGCGCGCCGATAAACTCCCGGCCCCGGTCGATGACATCCGCTGCATTGTAGAAAACGCATGCACCTTGCCCCCGTTGTGCTGGTCACCGGCGCCGCCCAGCGCATCGGCCGTGAGATTGCGCTGCACCTGGCCGGCCACGGCTGGCAGGTGGCGGTGCACTACCGCAGTTCGGCCGCTGCAGCTGCACAGACCGTGGCCGCCGTTCGTGCAGCCGGCGGCAGTGCGATGGCCTTTGCGGCCGACCTGGCGCTGGAGCCGCAATGCGAAGCGCTAGTGCCGGCTGTGGTGCAGGGGTTCGGCCGTATCGACGCCGTGGTCAACAACGCTTCGCTGTTCGAGTACGACGATGTCGGCAGCTTCAGCAGCACCGCGATGGAGCGGGCCTGGCGCGCCAACACCGCACCGGCCATCGTGCTGGCGCGGGCGCTGCACCGGCATCTGCAAGGTGCCGAAAGTCTGCAGGGCCGCAGCGGCTGCGTCGTCAATCTGCTGGACCAGAAGCTGTGGAACCCCAACCCCGACTACCTCAGCTACAGCCTGAGCAAAGCCGCGCTGGAAGCCGCCGGCACGATGCTGGCGCAGGCGCTGGCGCCCACGGTGCGTGTGTGCGGCGTGGCGCCCGGCGTCACGTTGCTGTCGGGCGAAATGAGCGGCGCAGAATTCGACAGCAGCCACCGCATGACGCCGCTGCAGCGCAGCTCGACACCTGAGGACGTGGCACGTGCGGTGCGCTTCCTGCTCGAATCGCCGGCCATCACCGGCACCACGCTGCTGGTCGATGGCGGCCAGCATCTGCAGCCGCAATCCCGCGACGTGATGTTCATTGCCCGACAAGCCGAGCCCAACCCGAAAGCCCCCTGATGCAAAGCCTGCTCAACCACCCGCAACTGATGGATTGCCGCCGCCTGTACCTGCGCGACTACGAGGTCTGGATCAACATCGGCGTGCACGACTTCGAGAAGAAAGGCGAGCAGCGCGTGAAGATCAACGTCGATCTGTACGTGCCGCTGGCCATGTCCACGCCGCAGCAAGACCAGCTCGACGAGGTGCTGGATTACGACTTCATACGCCGCGAAATCATGGCCCGCGTCGCACAGGGCCACGTGCACCTGCAGGAGACGCTGGCCGACGACGTGCTGGCGCGCATGCTGGCCCACCCGAAGGTGCGCGCTGCGCGGGTGGCCACCGAGAAGCCCGACGTGTACCCCGATTGCGACGCGGTCGGCTGCGAAGTCTTCGCCATGAAGCCCAGCTGACATGAACGCAGCGCACGACCACGGCGCGGTGCGCAAGGCAGCGTACGAGGCCAACAAGCTCAGCAAGAAGCTGCACCGGCAAGTCGGCCAGGCGATAGCCGACTTCAACATGATCGAGGCCGGCGACAAGATCATGGTGTGCCTGAGCGGCGGCAAGGACAGCTACGCGTTGCTGGACATCCTGATCAACCTGCGCGAGCGCTCGCCGGTGGCTTTCGATCTGATCGCGGTCAACCTGGATCAGAAGCAGCCCGGCTTCCCGGAGCACGTGCTGCCGCAGTACCTGAAGAGCCGCGGCGTGCCGTTTCACATCGAGCAGCGCGACACCTACTCGGTCGTCAAGCGCCTGGTGCCCGAGGGCAAAACGATGTGCAGCCTGTGCTCCCGTTTGAGGCGCGGGATTCTCTACCGCGTGGCCAGTGAACTCGGCGCCACCAAGATCGCGCTCGGCCACCACCGGGACGACATGGTGGTGACGCTGTTGATGAACATGTTCTTCGGCAGCCGCTTGAAGGGCATGCCGGCCAAGCTGGTGTCCGACGACGGCAGGAACGTCGTCATCCGCCCGCTGGCCTACGTGGCCGAGACCGACCTGGAGCGCTGGGCCGTGCACCGGCAATTTCCGATCATCCCGTGCACGCTGTGCGGCAGCCAGACGACGCTCCAGCGTGTGCAGATCAAGAAGATGATCCTCGAATGGGAGCGGCAGTACCCGGGCCGCATCGACAACATGGCCACGGCCATGAGCAGGGTCGTGCCCAGCCACCTGTTGGACCGGAACCTGTTTCCGTTCACGACACTCCAAGCCAACGGCACGGCCTGCGCGGGCGGCGATCTGGCCTTCGACGAAGAGCCCTGTGCCTTGCCAACGAACACGGTGCGGCTGCACCCCAACGAGACCGAGGACTGAGCCATGAACCTGATTCACCGCAGAACCGCGTGTGGCCTGCTGACCGCCGCCGCGGCCACGCTGGTTCTCGGCGGTTGCGCCGCGCTGACCAGCGTCAGCAGCGAGGTCTCCAGCTTCGGCGAATGGCCGGCCGACCGCAAGCCCGGCACGTATGCCTTCGAGCGTTTGCCATCGCAGCAAGCCCGTGCGGCCGAGACCGAACAGCTCGAAGCCGCCGCGCGCTCGGCATTGGCCAAGGCCGGCTTCACGCAGGTGGCCGCCGGCCAAGAGCCCAATGTGCTGGTGCAGGTCGGCGCGCGTGTCGGCCGCAGCGATTACTCCTCGCCCTGGGCCGACCCGATATGGTGGCGCGGCAGCTTTGGCTACTACCGCCACGGCCCGTGGAGCGGCCCGCGCTGGGGCACGGGTTTGGGCCTGGGCCTGAACTACGAGCCGCAGCGCTACGAGCGCGAAATTGCGGTGTTGATACGGGATCGCGCCAGCGGCAAGCCGCTGTACGAATCGCGCGCCAGCAACGAGAGCATCAGTTCATCGGCAGCCGCTGAAACGCTGTCGGCCATGTTCGGCGCTGCTTTGATGGACTTCCCGCGGCTGGGCATGAACCCGCGCCGCGTGGTGGTGCCGCTGACCAAGACCGGGGCTTGACCCAGGCCGGCGCACCGCAAGCACCAACGCGGCAAGCCGGGCCTTCTCACCCGCCGGCCGCGCCCGGCATTGGCACAGCGCCTTCCGTGCGCTCGGCAAGCGAACGCAGATCGACCTCCCAGCCCTGCAGCCGCTCGCGCGCGGTGCGCCGTTGTGCGGCCGTGGTGGCGTTGTGAATCTGCGCTGCCAGCGCGCAGTTGTAGTCGGCCAGCCGCTGCTGGTAGGCGCGGTGTTCAAGGTTCGGTGACTGCTCCGTGCGCTGCACCAGCGCCCGCAACGCAGCCACGCGCTGCGGCTTGTCGGCGCGCTCGTTGATCAGCTTGCGCAGTGTCTGCGCGACATCGCGCTGGCGGCGCTGGCGGTCGGCCAGCCACATCTCGGAGTTGAAGGGTGATGCGGCGATGCCGGCGTTGAGCACGCGTAGCTGCGGCTCATCCAGTGATCCATAGACACGCTCGGCACGTTCCAGCGCACGCTTGACGGTTTCGCGTTGGCGCAGCACGGGGTCGGGCTGCAGGAAGTCGCGGCGCAGTTCGTCGTTGTTGCCGGCGTGGCGCTTGTCGAGCTGGCGCAGTTGCGCTTCACCGAGCACCGGCACGATGTCGGCGAAGTCGCTGATGGCGCGCTGCAGCGCCGGCTCCAGCTGGTCGCGCACGCGGTTTTGCCAGCGGCAGGCGGCTTGCGCGGTGGTCGGCTCCAGCACCTGCTGTCGTGCGCTGGCCAAGAGCGCCGCGTAGTCGGCCAGCTGCGTGCTGCGGTGCCACTCGAACCACGCGTCGATCGTGCGCTTGACCAGTGGCGACTGATCGCGGCTGAAATCGAAGTAGCCGTCCAGCCACCACCAGCCCAGCTGTGGCCCGTTGCCGTAACCGAGACGCAATGCACTGCAGCCCGCCAGCGCCAAGCTGGCCAACAACAGTGCCAGCACGGCCGATCGGATAATGATTTTTTTGCTCCGAAAGCTCTGCATGGCACTCAACATCGTGATCATGGCCGCGGGCAAAGGCACGCGCATGAAGTCGGCGGCGCCGAAGGTGCTGCACCGACTGGCGGGCCGCAGCTTATTGCAGCATGTTCTGGATGCCGCAGCGGCTTTGAGGGTCGGCACCGACCAAGCGTCTGCGAATCGCACCGTCGTCATCACCGGCCACGGAGCCGATGCCGTCGAAGCCGCGTGCGCCGGCAGCGGCGCGTGCTTTGCTCGCCAGATGCCGCAACTCGGCACCGGCCACGCGGTGCAGCAGGCCGTGCCGCTGCTGCTGGATGCCAACCCCACGACGCTGATCCTCAACGGCGACGTGCCGCTGATCCGCACCACCACTGCAGCGGCGCTGGTTGCGGCCTGCGGCGGCACGCGGCTGGCGCTGCTGACCATCGATCTGGCAGACGCCACCGGCTACGGCCGCATCCTGCGCGAAGGCGACGCCGTGCACGCCATCGTCGAGCACAAGGACGCGAGCGCGGCGCAGCGCAGCATCGGCGAGGTCTACACCGGCATGATGGCCGCGCCTACTGCGCTGCTCAAACGCTGGGTCATGGCGCTGGGCAACGACAACGCACAGCGCGAGTACTACCTGACCGACATCGTCGCCATGGCCGTCGCCGACGGCGTACCCGTGGTGGCCTCGCCGGCCCCGCAGGAGACCGAGGTGCTGGGCGTCAACAGCCCCGTGCAGTTGGCCGACCTGGAGCGCCGCTACCAGCTGCAGCAGGCCCACGCCCTGATGGAAGCCGGCGTGCGCCTGGCCGACCCGGCACGGCTGGACGTGCGCGGCACGCTGCATTGCGGCAGCGATGTCGAGATCGACATCAACGCGGTCTTCGATGGCACCGTGACGCTGGGCGACGGCGTGCGCATCGGCGCCAACTGCGTCATCCGCGACGCGCAGATCGGCGCCGGCGCGGTGATCCACCCTTTCACGCACATCGAAGGCGCGGTCGTGGGCAGCGCTGCGCTCGTCGGCCCCTTCGCACGGCTGCGGCCAGGCGCCGAGCTGGGCGCAGAAGTCCACATCGGCAACTTCGTCGAGGTCAAGAACAGCACGTTGGCGCGTGGTGCCAAGGCCAACCACCTGTCCTACCTGGGCGACGCCACGGTGGGCGAGCGCGTCAACTACGGCGCCGGCAGCATCACCGCCAACTACGACGGCGCCAACAAACACCGCACCGTGATCGGCAACGACGTGCACGTGGGCAGCAACTGCGTGCTGGTGGCGCCGGTGACGCTGGGCGACGGCGCCACCATCGGCGGCGGCAGCACGATTGCCAAGGACGCGCCGGCCGGGCAGCTGACGGTGGCCCGTGCGCGCCAGGCCACGTTGCCGGGTTGGCAGCGGCCCAAGAAGGCGGCCAAGGCGGGCAGCACGGCAGACTGAGCCTGCTGCGCCGAGCCGGGCTCAGGCGCCGGCGCGTGCGCGGCTGCTCTGCCAGGCCTCGAACGCGTCCGCCGGCAGCGGCCCGCAATCGAGCAGCCCTTGTTGAGCATCACAGCCCTGGGCCAGCAGATGCGCCCGCTGCGCTTCGGTTTCCACACCCTCGGCCACCACCTGCAGCTTGAGGCCGCGGCCCATCTGGATGATGGCGTTGGCTATCGCCGCGGAGCCGGCGTCGTGCGGCAGATCTTCGACAAAGCTGCGGTCGATCTTCAGCCGGTCCAGCGGCAGACTCTTCAGGTGCTTGAGCGAGGTGTAGCCGGTGCCGAAGTCGTCGATGGCGATGCGCACGCCGAGTGCGCGCAGCCGCGCCAACACCGCGCGCACCTCGTCCAGGTTGTCCATCAGCATGCGCTCGGTCAGCTCCAGCTCCAGCATCGTGCCGCTGGCGCCTGCTTCCTGCAGCGCGCGCTCGATGGAGTCGACAAAACCCGGGGCCTGGAATTGCAGCGCACTGAGGTTGACCGCCATCGGCACCGCGGCCAGACCGCTCGCGTGCCACGACACGGCTTGCCGCAGCGCCGTGCCCAGCACCCATTGGCCGATCGGCAGGATCAGCCGCCGCGCCTCGGCCACCGGAATGAAGTGGTCGGGGCCGATGAAGCCGTCCTGCGGGTGATTCCAGCGCACCAGCGCTTCGACCCCGATCAGCGCGCCGTCGGCAAGGCGCAGCTGCGGTTGGTAGTGCAGCACGAATTCCTGCTCGCGCACGGCCTGCGCCAGGCGGCTTTCCATCGCCAGCTCGGCACGTGCCAGCTCGGCCATCGCAGGGTGGAAGAACTGGTAACCGGCACGGCCGCGCGCCTTGGCCTGGTACATCGCGGTGTCGGCGTGTTTGATGAGCTCGGCCGCGCAGTCGCCGTGGTCGGGGAACATCGCCACGCCGATCGACGGCGTGACCGAGATGGCCGCCTGCGCCACCGCCAGCGGCGCACCGATGGTGGCCAGCAGCTTGCCCGCCACCTCGGCCACTGCGGCGGCCGAGGTGGTGCCGGCCAGCAGCAGCACGAACTCGTCGCCGCCGAAGCGCGCCACCAGATCGGCTTCGCGCAGCGTGCCGACGATGCGCTCGGCCACCGTCTGCAGCAGCGTGTCGCCGGCGGGGTGGCCGAGCGAATCGTTGACACGCTTGAAGTGGTCGAGGTCGATGAACAGCAGCGCCAGCGCCTGGCCGCGCTCAGCGGCCCTGTTCAGCAGCAAGGTCGCGCGTTCGATGAAGGCGGCGCGGTTGGGCAGGCCGGTCAGCACGTCGTGGTGCGCGAGGTACTGGATGCGCGCTTCAGCCGCAACACGGTCGCGGCGGTCGCGCACGATGGTCATGCGCAGCCGCTCACCCTGGTGGTACATGGTGCGCACGATGAACTCCACCGGAACGGTCGAGCCGTCGGCGTGCAGCAGCGCGCTGTCGTAGGCGAGCTCGTCGCCGGCCGCGATGACCTCGGCCACGCGCGCGCGCTCCGGCGGTGCGACGAAGTCCAGCGTCGAGCGGCCCAGCAGCTGGTCTAGCGGGTAGCCCACCAACGCCAGCAGTGGCGGGTTGGCGTCGGTGATGAAACCGCCCTTGTGAAACACGATGCCCTCGGCGCTGGCATGCATGAATTTGGCCAGCCGTTCTTCGCTTTCGCGCAGCGCGGCTTCGGCGCGGCGGTGGCGTGTGATGTCGCTGATCAGCACAAAAGCACCGATGGCCTCGTCGGTGAGGCCCAGGTGCGGCAGCAGGTGGACTTCAATAGACCGGACACCGCCGCTGCCACCGGGCAGCCTGCGTTCGTAGCCGACGCTGACGCGCTCACTGATGACGCGATCGACTTCGGGTTGGATCACACGCGCGGCCTCTTCGCCGATGATCTCGGTCACCGTGCGGCCCAGCACCGACTCTTCGTCGTGGCCGAACATCGCTGCATAGCCGTGGTTGGCGTAGCGGCAGATCGTGCCGTTGCGCTCGTAGTAGGCAATGGCCACCGGCACGTTGTTGCACAGCTGCCGGAACTGCACGACCTCGGCACGCAGCGCGCGCAGTTCGTCGGGTGGTTCGCGGGCGGTCATGCGGGGGCCGTCATGGGCTGGTCAGGCGGGGCGTTCATCACCTGCGCGGCCAGGCACAAGTCCTCCCAGGCCTTGGCCTTGTCGGGCAGGTTGCGCAGCAGGTAGGCTGGGTGGTAGGTGACGATCAACGGCACACCCTGGTAGCGGTGCACACGGCCGCGCAGACGGCCCACCGGTTCATCGCTGCGCAACAGCGACTGCACCGCAAAACGCCCCATCGCAAGGATGACGCGCGGCTGCAGCAGCTCTATCTGGCGCACCAGATAAGACTCGCAGGCCGCCAGCTCGTCGGCACTCGGGTTGCGGTTGCGCGGCGGCCGGCACTTCAGCGTGTTGGCGATGTAGACACGCTGGGCCGCGGGGGTGTCGCAATCGACGGCGCGCGTCAGCTGCAGCGCGGCCAGCATGCGGTCCAGCAACTGGCCAGCGGGGCCGACAAAGGGCTCGCCCTGGCGGTCTTCCTGCTCGCCCGGCGCTTCACCGACCACCAGCCACTGCGCTTGCGTGTGGCCGGCGCCGAACACCGTTTGTGTGCGGCTGCTGCACAGCGCACAGGCCGTGCAACGGGCCACTGCGTCCTGCAGCGCAGGCCAGTCCAGGCCACGTGCGATGGCGGCGGTGTCGACGGCGGTTTTGCCGGCGGTATGAACAGCCGGATCGACGGCGGTGTTGACTGCCGACGGTCGCTCAGACGACCGCGCGGACAGCAGCACAGGCGGCAGCGCAGACGGCCGCTGAGCCCGCGGCGCTGGTGACCGCCGGGGCGGCGTGGGCTCGGCCACGCCCAGGGCCGCCGGCAGCGGCCCGTCGTCAAGCTGGCTCGGAGCGTAGGCCTGCGCTGGGCTGAGCGCGGCAGCGTGCGCTGGCTCCGACGCCGCGGCTTGCCACGGTTGGGACCAGACCCGGATGCCGATGCCGCGCAGCAGCGCGTGCTGACGTTCAGACCAGACCATGGTCGTCGGGCGAGCCAGGTGCTGCGGGGTGCACCACCACGCCCATCACGATGGCGTCTTCACGCCCTTGCGGCGCCGGGTAGTAAGCCGGGCGAAGGCCGATTTCCGCAAAGCCCAGACGCCGGTACAGCGCCTGAGCACGCGTGTTGCTCTGGCGCACCTCCAGCAGCAGCCGTGCCAGCTGCAGACGCCGCGCGTGCGACTGCACCGCGCCCAGCAAACCCGGGCCCAGACCACGGCCCTGCCAGGCCGGCGCCACCGTGACGTTGAGCAGGTGCAGCTCATCGACACCCGGCATGGCCATGAAGTAGCCGACCACCGCAGCGTCGAGCAGCAGCACCTCGGCTATGTAGCCGGCCGCCAGCGAATCGACGAAGTTGCCGCGGGTCCACGGGAACCGGTAGGCGGCGGCTTCGATGGCCTGCACGGCGGTGACGTCGCGGGTGTGCATGGCGCGACGCCGTGGGTGCAGCTGCGCGTGGGGCTGCGGCTGCGCTGTTGCCGGCGCCGTTGCGGACGCTGTTGTCGGCGCTATCGCCTGTGCTGTCTCCTGCGCAATTTCCTGCGCTCCTGCCTCCACTGCTGCTTCCGCAGCGAGTTGCGTCTGCGTCTGCGTCTGCGTCTGCGTCTGCGTCTGCGTCTGCGTCTGCGTCTGCGTCTGCGTCTGCGCCTGCGCCTGCGGTTGCACCTGCGCCTGCGGTTGCGGTTGCGGTTGCGGTTGCGGTTGCAGCCGGGCGCTCATGCGCTGGTCCGTTGCGGCTGGCGCGCGGCCAGGCGCTCGTCGGTGGTCAGCGCCACCTTGTCGCGCAGATACAGCTGCAGCGCCTCGGCAGCATCGACACCTGCCCCGGCCTCGACCGCGCGTACGGCCAGGCGCAGCAGCGCTGCGGCGCGGTGCTGCTCCTGCGTGAAACACGGCACGCCGGCCGGCAGCGGCAGCCGGCCCGCAAAGGCCGCCAGCGCGGAGCCAGCCAACGCACCCGGTGCCGCAGCGGCCCAGCGATCGGCCAGCTGCGCCAGCGACAGCAATGCCGGCGCCTCCAGCACGCACCACTGTCCCTGCTGCCAGCGGTAGCGGGCGGCGTAGACCTCGTCCATGCGCGCGTCCATCGCCACCGAAACGTCCCACTGCGCGGGCGCCCCGGCCTGGGCGTGCGCGTCTTCGGCCACGATGAGCAGGCTGTCCAGCGGCAACAGCGGCCGCGCCAAGCCAAACCCCAGGCCTTGAGCCACCGCGCAGGCCGTGCGCAGCCCGGTGAAAGCACCGGGCCCGCGGCCGAATGCGATGGCTTGGATGTCGGCCCAGCGCAAGCCTGCCTGCACCAACAGCGCCTGCAGGCAGGGCATCAAGGCCCGTGACGCCAGCGCGCCGCCGGGCACCTGGGCATGAAACGCAGCGCGGCCGGTTTGCAAGCCGGCCGCGATGCTTTCGGTGGAGGTGTCCAGCGCCAGGACGGGCAGCATCGGCTGGGTCGGGACGGCCATGGCGCCAAGTTTAGCCGTGCGATCATCTCGCCATGTTGCTGCTCCGCCCTCTACCGGCGACTGAAATGACGGGCTCTGCTCGGCCATCCTCATCGCTGCTGATCCCGTGTTTGCTGGTCGCCGGCGCGGCTTGCGCGGTCGGCGCCGTTGCAGCACCGGCTTTGCCACCGGACACCGCGCAGGCTCTGCAGCGGGCCCAGGTCCCCGCCGAATCCATTGCGGTCGTGGTGCACGATCTCAGCAGCAACCGGCGCGTGCTGGGCTGGAACGACAAGCGCAGTGTCAACCCCGCCTCGCTGACCAAACTGGTCACGACGATGGCTGCGCTGGAGCGGCTAGGCCCGGCCTGGACCTGGCAGACGCCGGTGTGGCTCACCGGTCCCATCAAGGACGGCGTGCTCGACGGCTCGGTGTTCATCAAGGGCAGCGGGGACCCCAAGCTCGTGATCGAGCGGCTGTGGCTGCTGCTGCGGCGGCTGCAGCAGCTGGGTGTGCGCGACATCCGCGGTGACATCGTGCTGGACAGCTCGGCCTTTGCAGTGCCCGAATTCGACCCCGCCGATTTCGACGGCGAGCCGCTCAGACCCTACAACGTGCGCGCCTCGGCGCTGCTGTTCAACTTTCGCTCCGGCACCTACACCTTCACACCCGATGAGACTGCCGGTGTGGCGCGTATCGCGCTGGAGCCACCGCTGGCCGGCGCGGTGATCGACCGCACGGTGCCGCTGACCAGCGGCCCCTGCGCAGACTGGCGCGCGGCGCTCAAGCCGATCTTCGAATCCGGCCGCACGCGATTCGGCGGCAGCTACGCCAGCGCCTGCGGCGACAACGCCTGGCCGGTGGCGGACCCGCAACCCACCACCTACGACGCCCGGCTGATCGACACGCTGTGGCGCGAAATGGGCGGCTTGCTGCAGGGCAGCGTGCGCGACGGCCTGGCGCCGATCGATCTGAAACCGGCTTTCGAGCTGCGGTCGCCGCCGCTGGCGGAGCTGGTGCGCGACATCAACAAGTTCAGCAACAACCTGATGGCGCAGCAGCTGTTCTACACGCTGGCGTTGCAGGGCCGGCGTAATGGTGCATCGGGCGCACCGGGCGCACCTTCTGCACCTTCTGCACCGTCTGCACCGGGTGCAGCAGGTGCAGCGGCAGGCGGCGCCGTGACGGCCGACCAGGCGCGCGAGATGCTGTCGCGCTGGCTTTTGGAGCGCACGCCGGGCATCGACGGCGAGGTGCTGCTGGACAACGGCTCGGGGCTGTCGCGCCGCACACGGCTGACGGCCGAGCGGCTGGCCGCGCTGCTGATCCTGGCCTGGGACAGCCCGGTGATGAGCGAGCTGATGTCGTCGCTGCCGGTGTCGGGGATGGACGGCACCATGCGCCGCTCGCGCGCGGCCGCCGGCCGTGCGCACCTGAAGACGGGCTCGTTGCGTGACGTGGCTGCGGTGGCGGGCTACGTGTTGAGCAACAGCGGGCGGCGCTTCGCGGTCGTGGCCATCGTCAACCACCCCAATGCCAACGCGGCACGGCCGGCGCTGGAGGCGCTGGTGCAGTGGGTGCTGCGCGACACGCCGTCGCGCTGACCGCACAAACCCCGCATCGATGAGCAGCTGGCCGGATTGGGTGGGCTACGCAGCCGCCGTGCTGACCACCGGCTCCTTCGTGCCGCAGGCGCTGCTGACGCTGCGTACGCGCGACGTGAGCGGCATCTCACGCGACATGTACAGCGCCTTCACCGCCGGCGTGGCGCTGTGGCTGGCCTACGGCGTGCTGACGGCGCAGTGGCCGATCGTGGTGGCCAACGCCGTGACGCTGGGGCTGGCGGTGACGATCCTGGCGATCCTGGCGATCAAGATCATCGAAGACCGGCGGCGCGACGGCGTTTAAGCCAGCACTGAGCAGTACCGAGCCGCTACCGAGCCGGTACCGAGCCGCTCCGGAGCCGCTACCGAGCCGGCCTTTCGGCCGGCCCTTCAGCCGGCAGTCAAAAGCGGTACGACGCGCCGACCGTGTAGGTCACCGGGCGGAAGTCGATCGTGCTGCGCAGCACCGTGGCGCCGGTGGCCGTGAGGTCACTGCGGACCTGCGTTGCGCCCAGGCTGGCAAACAGGCCCCACTGTTTGTTGAAGGCCCAGTCCACACCCACATGCGCGGCCAGCCCGGTGGAATCGGACAGGTGCACATCCCACCCGTGCGGCGTCTGCGTGTCGGTCAAGCGGGTGTAATTGATGCCCACGCCGACATAGGGCCGCAGCGTGCTGCCGGGTGCAAAGAAGTGGTAGTTGACGAGCAGTGTGGGTGCCACGATGCGCGTCGTCAGCACCTCACCGAGGAAGGCCACGCTGCCGGCGGCGCTGGCCTTGATCTTGGGCGGCACGCCCAACACCAGCTCGACGCCGACGTTGGGCGACAGCGCGTATTCGTAGCTCAGCCCCAGCGTCGTCGCGTTGCCCACCGTCGCGTCGGCGCCGGGCGGAATGCCGATGCCGGTGATGCCGTTGGTCTTGGCGTGCGTCTGGTAATAGATGCCGCCGGCCTTGAGCGTGGAGTCCTGGGCCTGAGCCAGGCCGCCAGCAGACAGGGTGGCGAGTGCGGCCAGTGCAGCCAGCACTGCCGACGAAGACAGTCGAAGAAGGGGATGCATGCGCGTTTTTCGGTGGGCTCGGTTCAGTTGACGGTCCAGCCGAACGAACGCAGCTGCAGCGCCACGTAGTCGCTGATGACCTTGTGGCCGCCCGGGCTCGGGTGTACGCCATCGGCAAACTGCCAGGTGTTGACGTTGGCGCCGGCGCGCAGGCCAAAGAACGGCGCGCCTACGGTCGAGTTGCAAAACAGCGAAGAGCCGTCGGTCACGGCGCCGCGTGTGACAACCTGAATCTGCGCTGCATCGCAGGCCGGCAAGGTGTTGTTGACAAAGCCGAATCGCGCCGGGTTGGCGTACACGTCCTTGCCCGGCGTGTTCTGGTCGACGATGCGCACCGGCACGTCGGTCAGCCCATCCTGCAGCCACAGGTTGAAGGTGTCGACCAGCGCGCTGAGCACCGGCCGCACGTTGGCCGGCAGCGTGCTGCCGAAGGGTGTCAGCGACGAATCGGGCAGGTTGAACACGGCCACGTACTTGCCACCCTTGGCCAGGATTTCGGTCTTGACGTAACCCGTGAGTTCGAGCGCGGCCTTCTTCAGTTCGGCCTGTGCCGCGGTCTGCGCCGTGAAGAGGCGCCGGTTGGCTTCATCGGTGCTGATGCGGCCGGCGGCTGCTTCGGTCTGTATCTGCGCAGCGGCTGCGGCAAAAACACCGAACTGGATGAAGACGTCGTTGTTGCCACCCCAGACGATAACGAGGTCGCTGACTTTGAAGGTCGTGAAGCGATGCAGATGGTTGGCGATCTGCGTCTTCACTGGCACGGTCAAGGCCCCCGTGGCTTTGCCGATGCCGTTGGGATCGGTGACGCGCGAGCCGCCCTGGCCATAAGCTGTGCAGGTGCCGGCCAGCGCAGGATTGGCAGCCGCCGGGCACCTGACCGATGCGCTGCCGAAGCCGACCTCGGCCGGCGTCGACAGCAGCCCCAGGCGGGTCGACAGGTTCTCGACCCACACCGTACCGTCGGCGCCATTGATGGTGAACTTGCCGCCGAAGTAAGGCGCCTGGCCGTTGCCTGTGACGGAGCTTGCCGGCGCATAGGCCCCGACATCGGACAAGCTGTCGCCGAAGCTGACGACGGCGGTGAAGGTGCCGGCAGTGGCCGGTGCGCCCGCAGGCTGGCCGCTGCCGGGCACTTCGGGCTCACTGCCGCCGCAGGCCGATAGCAGCGCGGCGGCCAAAGCCGCAAGCGCCGCGGGTCGGATGTCCATCATGGATTTTCCCCAAAAGCCGACGCCGGACGCTCGCCAGCTGCAGCCGAAGCGCAAGCAGTGGCAGGCGCCGCCGTCACGGTGGTCATCGAAGCGAACGGTCGTTCGCTTTCTCAAAGTGAATATACGGGCGGCCTAAGCGCGCAACGGCGGGGGAAATCCCGGGCGGCCTCGAGCGCTATCGCGCCGCCGCCCTAAAACGGGTTGCGCTGCGCGCGCTCCACCGCCAGCTGCGTGAGCTGCGCCTGGCCGCCCGATGCCAGCCGTTTGTCGTCGGCCCACAGCCAGGCGCCCGCAACGCCGCCTGTGACCAGCGTGGCTGTGGTGCAGTCGGGCAGCGCCACGGTACACACCGCAGTGCTGACATCGCTCAAACCAAAGCTGCCCGGCGAGCGCGCGGCCTGCTGGGTGCGCAGGTCCATCTGCACGAGGCCGACAAAGCGCCCGTCCAGCAGCACCTTGATGCCCAACTGTTCATTGAAGACGATGCCCAGATCGGTCAGCAATCGCGTGCGGCTGATGCCGGTAGGGTTGGCTGCGGCCTCGGCCCGTGCGTAAGGCGACATGCCCAGATCGGCTAGGTTGGCCACAACCACCCGGGCCCCCAGCCCGACCAGCCGGTTCACGGCCTGCGCCATGCGTTCACCGCGCACGCGCGCTTCGGCCAGCAGCGCCTCGCGCGACTGCGCCGGGTACTGCGCATAGAGCTCGAAGATGTCGTTGGCACCCGCGGCCAGCAAGGCCAGGTCATTGCGACCGAAGCCACCCGCGGCAATCTGCGCGTCGACCTGGGTCTGCAGGTCAGCCACCTTGGCGCCGACCGCGGCGCGCATGAAAGCCCGTGGCGTGGCTGGCGGTGTGGCGGTGTTGCACTCGGCGAAGACCACACCGTACAGGCCGGCCACCTGCTGCACCCACAGTGGCTCGCGGTTGCAATCGAAGACCCCAGCGTCGGTCAAGCCGTTGGTGCCGAAGCGCCGGCCGTCACTGCGCAACGCGCTGGTGTCGTCGCCAAACGCGATGACGCGGTCGGCAATGAAGGGCTCGTACTGCGAGGTGCCACCTCCGCAGGCGGCCAGTACGGCCAGCGCGACGGCAGCAGCGGTGGCTGCGAAGGCGTGCCGCCCGCGGTGGACGGCCTTGCTCTTGAACATCATTTGAACTCCGGAGTCTGGTGCGGATGGCTGCGGGACGGACCGGTCGGCGCTGGGGGCCAGCCCGGCGTCGCCGCATCAGCGGTGGGCGGCGCGCTGCAGACGATCACGCACGCCGTCCCAATCAGCGCTGGCGGGCGGGCTTTCGACCCAGATGGCAGCCACGCCGGCCGCATCAAAAGCGCGCAACACGGCGAACAATTCGTGCGCCACCGCAGCTGCGTCGACAGGCATCGCCTGCCAGACCCAAGCGCCGTGTGGCGGCGGCGCGACGCGGGAATATACCCCGGTGGTTCTGGTGCCAGCACCGCTGGCGCTGCCTGGGTTGGCAGTGCTGATCGGCCGCGCGGTAGGGGGTGCCGGGGCCAGCGCTTTAGTCGGTGCGTTGGTCGGTGCCTTCGTCGGTGCGACGATCCCGACTCGCGCCCGTGCCGCTGTCGTTGCTGACGTCAATGCACCCGTCGTCGCGCACGCCATCGCGCCCTTCATTGCTTTCGCCAACGCTGGTGCATCCAACAACTGCAGCGGTGCCGTCGGCGCGTAATGCGATGCCGGGCTGCCGGGAACGCGCGGCGAGTCGGTACCGGCCGCAGCCAGCGGACGGCCGAGCGCCTGTTCGATCTGCAGCCGCGACAACTGGCCGGGCCGCAACAAAGCCGGCGGCTCGCAGGTGCAATCGACGATGGCCGACTCGATGCCGACATCGCAAGCACCACCGTCGAGCACGCGCAGCGTGGGCCCGAATTCCTGCTGCACGTGCAGCGCGCTGGTGGGGCTGATACGGCCGAAGCGGTTGGCGCTGGGCGCCGCGATGCCCGGCACACCGCGCTCGGCTGCGGCGTGCAACAGCGCCAGCGCCAGCGGGTGCGAGGGCATACGCAGCCCGATGCTGTGTTGGCCGCCAGCGGCTGCATCGGCACTGCCCGGCCGGCGCGGCAGGATCAAGGTCAGCGGCCCGGGCCAGAACTGCTGCATCAGGCGCCGCGCCGCAGGGCTGGCATCAGCTGCGAACCGGGTCACCGCTTCCTGCGTGGCCACATGCACGATCAGCGGGTGATCGGGCGGCCGGCCCTTGGCTGCGTAGATGCGCGCCACGGCGGTGTCGTCGTCAGCGCGCGCGCCGAGGCCGTAAACGGTCTCGGTCGGAAACGCGACCAGTTCGCCGTTGGCGATGGCTTCGGCGCAGGCCGCTACGGCTTGACTGCCTGGCCCACCTTGCATCACGGGCATGTTGGTCCGTGCGGTGTGGTCAGAAGGCCGGCAGGCCCAGATGCGCCGCGGCCTGCAGCGCCACCGCACGCGCGGCGGCTGCGCTGGCAGCAGTCACCGTGAGGTGGCCCATCTTGCGGCCGCGGCGCGGCTCGGCCTTGCCGTACAGGTGCAGGTGCACACCGGGCAAAGCCAGCACGCCAGGCCAGTCGGGTGTGTGCGGTTCGACCGGCGTGCCCCGGGTGTCCAGTAAGTGGGCTGTCGTCGGTGTGACTGCTTCGGGGCCGCCCGTGCGGCGGCCGTCGAACCACAGGTCGCCCAGCAGGTTCAGCATCACTGCAGGCGAATGCAGGCGCGGCTGCACCAAAGGCAGGCCGAGCAAAGTGCGCAACTGCAGATCGAACTGCGACACATCGCAGGCGTCGATGCTGTGGTGCCCCGAGTTGTGCGGCCGCGGCGCCATCTCGTTGGCCACCAGCGAACCATCCGCGAGCAAAAAGAACTCGACGCACAGCACGCCGACGTACTGCAGCGCCGCGGCGAGCTGCTCGGCCCATTGCACGGCCAGCGCGGCAGTGGCGACATCGACATCGGGCGCCGGCACCTCGGTGACTGCAAGGATGCCGTCACGGTGCAGGTTCTGCTGCACTGGCAGATGCACCACTTGGCCGTCGACGCCGCGCGCGACGATCACGCTCAACTCGCGGTGCAACGGCAGGCGCTTTTCCAGCACGCAGGGAACACCGCCCAGGGCAGCAAAAGCCGCTACAAGATCGGCCTGCGTCGCCACGCTGCGCTGGCCCTTGCCGTCGTAGCCCAGGCTGGCTGTCTTGAGGAGGCCGGGCAGCAGCGTTGCGGAGCGTGCGGGCGCTGTGCTTGCTAGCGATGCAGTTGTCAGCGCTGTGTTTGCGAACGCTGTGCTCGTCAGCCCTGCGCTCGTCAGCCCTGCGCTAGTCAGCCCTGCGCCTGTAAGCCCTGCGCCTGTAAGCGCTGTCGGCGCTGCGGGTCCCGGGTCCGTGAAATCGGCGGCATTGGTCAACAACACGTGCGGCGCACACGGCACGCCGGCGGCGATGAACAACGCCTTTTCGCGGCTGCGGTGCTGGCAGATTTCAACCGCACCGGCAGGCGGCGACACCGTGATGTTGGCCGCCAGCTGGCGCAGTGATGTCGCAGGGACGTTCTCGAATTCGGTCGTTATGGCGTGGCAGTGGCATGCCAGCGTTTCGAGCGCCACCGGATCGTCATAGGCGGCCACCAGGTGCTCATCGGCGGCGGCACCTGCCGGGCTCGCCGCATCGGGTTCCAGCACCACCACACGGTAGCCATGCGCCTGCGCCGCATGCACAAACATGCGGCCAAGCTGACCTCCGCCGAGCACACCGACCGTTCGGTTGGCGGTTTTCTGCAAGGCTTCCTGCGCTGCTGCGTGCGCGGTTGACCGTACGGTTGGTTGAGCAGCTGCCCGCGTAGCACCGTGAGCGACTGCTTGCACGCGAGCCTGCACGGCCACCTGCGACATAGTCATTTCAAGTCCTGGGTCATGGCGCGCGCAGCCGCGGTCTGCTCGGCGCGAAAAGCAAGTAGCTGCTGCAGCAGCGCTTCGTCATGCGCGGCCAGTATCGCCACTGCAAACAATGCAGCGTTGGCTGCGCCCGCAGCCCCGATGGCAAACGTCGCCACGGGCACGCCGCGCGGCATCTGAACGATCGAATACAACGAGTCCAACCCATGCAGATGCTGGCTGGGGACCGGCACACCAAGCACCGGCACCACCGTCTTGGCCGCCAGCATGCCAGGTAAATGTGCAGCACCACCAGCGCCAGCAATGATCGCCCGCAAGCCCCGCGCCGCTGCACCTTCCGCAAACACAAACAGGTCGTCCGGCATGCGGTGCGCAGAGATCACCCGCTTGTCGAACGAAACACCAAACCGATCAAGGATTTCGGCAGCGTGCCGGAGGGTGTCCCAGTCACTTGCCGAGCCCATGATGAGGGCGATGGGGAGT
>JAJAZC010000186.1 GCA_026785885.1 Rubrivivax sp. | reverse complement strand
GTTTAGAAGCAAGTTCCATCGCCAAGTGCTGTGTCCACGCATGGAGGCCAGCCTTGGCCATCGAATAGGCTTACGAAGGCGTGGCGGCGGTCGCCTGCTTCGCCGACATCGAGCCGACATCGAGCCGACATCGAGCCGATGTTGACGGTCGTGCCGGCCGGTGCGTTGCGCCGTCGGCGGCTGCGGCTCGGTGCGGAACTCCAGTTGCCCTGCGATCCTCACTTCACCGACTTCGGGTCCAACGCGTCCCGCAGCCCGTCCCCCAGCAAGTTGAAGCCCAGGCTGACGGCGAAGATCGCGGCACCCGGCGCGGCGGCCACCCACCACTGGTCCAGCACGTAGGAGCGGCCGGCGGCGATCATCGCGCCCCACTCGGGCAGCGGCGGCTGCGCGCCAAGGCCCAAAAAGCCCAGGCCCGCGGCGGTGAGGATGATGCCGGCCATGTCCAGCGTTACGCGCACGATCACGCTGGCACGCACAGCGGCATCACGTGGCGCAGCACGATGCGCAACGGGCTGGCGCCCAGCAGCTTGACGGCGCTGATGTAGTCGGCCTGGCGGATGCTCAGCGTCTCGGCCCGCGCGATGCGCGCATACGGCGGCCACGAGGTAATGGCGATGGCGATCACGGCGTTCTCTATCCCCGGCCCCAATGCGGCCACGAAGGCCAGCGCCAGGATCAAGCGCGGGAAGGCCAAAAAAATGTCAGTGATGCGCATCAGCACCGCGTCGAGCCAGCCGCCGGCATAACCAGCCGCGGTGCCCACCAAAAGGCCGACCGGCGCGGCCAGCACCGCCACCAGCACCACCACGGTCAGCGTGATGCGGCTGCCATGGATCAAGCGGCTCAGGATGTCGCGACCCTGGTCGTCGGTGCCGAACCAGTGCGTGCCCGATGGCGGCAGCAGCCGCGCGCTGAGCTCACCCACGGTCGGCGGATAGGGCGCCAGCACATCGGCGAACACAGCCACCAGCACCAGCGCCAGCACGATCGCCAGGCCGACGAGCGCCAGCCGGTTGCGCGCAAAGCCGAGCCAGCTGGCGTAGGCGCGGCCCAGAGCGGCCTGCCGGCGCGACTGCGGGTGCTCGCTCAACAGCCAGTCGCTCAGCGATGCGGGGGTGCGTGCGTTGCTTGCGCTGTTTGTGTTGCGCGCGTTCATCGGCCGGACCTCGGGTGCGGCTTCATCCTGGGTCACGGGAATCACCGGCATCACGGGTGTCCCGCGTGCGGGGATCGAGCACGCGGTACAGCAGATCGCTCAGCAGGTTCAGCCCGATGAAGACCGTGCCGACGACGATGGTGCCGCCGAGCACCGCGTTCATGTCGGCGTTCTGCAGCGAGTTGGTGATGTACAGGCCCAGGCCCGGCCAGGCAAACACGGTTTCGGTCAGCACGCTGCCTTCCAGCAAACCTGCGTAGCTCAGTGCGATCACCGTGACCAGCGGCACCATCGCGTTGCGCAGCGCATGGCGCCAGATGATGCGCGCTTCACTCAGGCCTTTGGCGCGCGCCGCGACGATGTACTCCTGCGCCAGCTCGTTCAACATGAAGCTGCGTGTCATGCGGCTGATGTAGGCCATGCTGAAGTAGCCCAGCAGCGCGGCCGGCAGGATCAGGTGGCTCAGCGCGTTGCGAAAAGCGTCCCACTGGCCTTGCATGGCGGTGTCCAGCAGCATGATGCCGGTTACCCGCTCCACCGTGAACTCGTAAGCCACGTCGATGCGTCCCGGCCCGCTGACCCAGCCGAGCTTGGCGTAGAACAACACCAACGCCATCAGCCCGAGCCAGAAGATCGGGACCGAGTAGCCGACCAAGGCCATGATGCGCACCGCGTGGTCAGCCGCGCCGCCGCGCCGCACAGCGGCCCACGCACCCAGCGGCACGCCGACGCCGGCACCGATCAGGATGCCGCAGGTAGCCAGCTCCAGCGTCGCCGGGAAGGTCTTCGTGATGTCGTCCCACACCGGGTTGGACGTCAGCACCGAGCGGCCGAAGTCGCCATTCAGCGCGCGGACGACGTAACGGCCGAACTGTTCAACCAGCGGCAGGTTCAGCCCCAGCTCCTCGCGCACCCGCTGCACCGCTTCTTCGGTGGCGCGGTCACCGACGATGGCCAGCGCCGGGTCGACCGGGATCACACGCCCGATGAAGAAGGTGACCGCCAGTAGGCCCAGGTAGGTGACGGCTATCACCACCGCAAAACGGCCGAGTCGGCCGCCCAGGCGCAGGGCACGGTTCACGGTGCTTTTCACATCGCGATCCACGTTGCAACTGACGTTGCGATCCACGCCACGCTCAGCGCTTGCTTACCGCAAACAGGTAGGTCGAGTCTGAAGTCGGCCCGATCTTCAGCCCGTCGACATTGCTGCGGTAGGCCGCGACCTCGGTCTGCTGGTAGAGCATGACGAAGGGGCTGGACTTGCGGAACTCGGCCTGGATGTCGCCATACATCTTGGCGCGCTTCGGGCCATCACGCTCCAGTGCGGCAGCGTCGGCGAGCTTGGTCAGCTCGGGGATGTCCCAGGCGTTGCGCCAGGCCAGCGGCTTGTTCTTGGCGTCGTCGGCGTTATTGGGGTTGCGCGCAAAGGTGTCGGCGTTGGTGTGCGGATCCCAGTAGTCGGCGCCCCAGCTGCCGATGTAGATGTCATGCGTGCGCGCGCGGTACTTGGTCAGTGTCTGCTTGCCGTCGCCGGGCAGGATCTCCAGCTCGATTCCGGCCTGCTTCATCGTTTGCTGCATGGCCTCGGTCAGGCCCTGCACGGGCTGGATGGAGCGCATGTCGATCGTGACCTTGAAGCCATTCGGCACACCGGCCTTGGCCAGCAGCGCCCGGGCCTTGGCCACGTCCAGCTTGTAGGGCTTGTCCTTGCTGGCGCCCAAGAGCCCGACGGGCAAAAAGTTCTGGTGCACGACGCCGATGTTCTTGATGATGGTCTTGCCGATGGCGTCATAGTCCACCAGCCACTTGAAGGCCTCGCGCACCTCGGGTTTGGCCAGCGTCGGGTTCTTCTGGTTCAGGCTGAAGTAGTAGACCGTGCCTTTGGGCGTGGCCGTCGTCTTGACGTCCTTGTTGTTGGCCAGCGCGTCCAGGTCCTGCGGTGTCAAGTTGCGCGCGATGTCGACATCGCCCTTTTCGAGCAGCAGCCGCTGCGTGGCCGATTCCTTGATGTGGCGGTAGATCACGCGCGCTGGTTTGCTCTTGGCGCCCCAGTGGTTGTCGTTGCGCTCCAGCGCGATGATTTCGTTGGCGCGCCACTCGCGAATCTTCAGCGGGCCGCTGCCGGCGTAGTTGGTCTTGAGCCACGCGGTGCCCATGTCGCCAACGCCGTCCTTGACCGCTTCCTTGCTCATCACGAGCTTCTTGTCGACCACCGCTGCGACGTTGGCCGTCAGGCAGTTGTAGACCAGCGTGGGCGCATAGGCCTTGTCGGTTTCTATGCTCAGCGTCAGCGGGCCAGTCTGCTTGACCTTGTCGCGCACGTTGTCCTTGCTCAGGCCAAATTGGGTCAGGATGAAGGCCGGCGTCTTGTCCAGCTGCACCGCGCGCTGCAGGCTGAAGACCACGTCCTCGGCGGTCAGCGTATTGCCGGACGCGAAGCGGATGCCGGGCTTGAGCTCGAAGGTGTAGGTCTTGCCGTCGGCACTGACGTTCCAGCTCTTGGCCAGGTCGGCCACCAGTTTGCTGGGGTCGTTGACGTCGTAGCGCAGCAGGCGGTCGTAGCCGTTGCCCATCAGCTCGCCGGTGCTGATCTCGAAGGACTCGGCCGGGTCCAGCGTGATGATGTCGTCGAAGGCCGCGGCGACGACCAGCGTGTCCTTGGGTGTGGCTGCATACAGCGGGCAGGCGCCAGCCAACAGTGTTGCGGCGGCAACCGCAACAGCCATGCGGCGGCGGGTCAAGTCGGGCAGCTTCATTCATACCTCCGGGGCGCTTGTTGCGGCCGCTGGTTTGCGGACGCGCTGACTGTGCCACGGCGCCAGAGCCGGCTCGCGGCGGCGCTTCCTGTACCGTCGTGCCACCCTCGCTTCGAGCGCTCTTGCATCGGCCACCATGACGACACCGGCTTCGCGCCTGCTGCGCATCTTTGCCACCGGCTTGCTGGCCGCGCTGCCCCTGGCGGTGACGGTGGCGATCTTCGTCTGGCTGGCACAGCTGCTCAACGGCTGGGTCGGCCCGGGTAGCCTGTTCGGCGGGCTGCTGGTGGCCATCGGCCTGGGCGTCACGGGCTCGGAGGTCGTCGGCTACCTGTTCGGCGCCGGCATCGTGGTGTTGGCGATCTTCGTGTTGGGGCTGTTTGTGCAGACCCGCCTGAGCAACGCGCTGGCCGACGCGCTAAATGGCGTCATGCAGCGCATACCGCTGGTGCGCAACGTCTACGAGCTGGTGCAGAAATTCGTCGGCCTGCTGTCGCAGCGCGATGCCACCGGCACACGCAGCATGAGCCCGGTGTGGCTGCAATTCGGCGGGCCCGGGCAGGTGGCGGTGTTGGGGCTGCTGTCATCACCCGAGCCGGTGCTGGTGGGCGGCCAGCCCTACCTGGCGGTGATCGTGCCGACCGCGCCGGTGCCGGTGGGCGGTGCGCTGCTGTACGTGCCGCAGGCCTGGGTCACGCCGGCGCCGCTGGGCGTGGACGGGCTGACCAGCGTCTACGTGTCGATGGGCGTCACGTCGGGGCAGCACCTTACGCGCAGCGGCGATTGATGCCCTATGCGGCCAACAGCGGCGGCGCTCAAACCTCGCCGCCGAACTTCTTGATCAGGTTGGCGATGTACCTGTCGACGAGCTTTTCGAACTCGCTTTGCACCACCGGCACGACGACCATCTTCATCAGCCCCGGCAGCGGCACGTCGACCGTACCGTTGACTTTGAATTCCAGCGCCGTGCCGTTTGTGGTGCCGTTGGTGTTGCCCTTTGCCGTGCTGGCCTTCCAGCTGCCGCCGACCAGCGCATTACCCACGCCTTTGACGGGCGTCCAGATCACGCTGCCCCGTCTGCGGTCGGACACGTATTTGCTGGCGTAGATGGTCTGGATGTTGACCTGCGCGGTGCCGACCTTTTCCATCTCCCAGCGGTAGACACCACCGCCCTGGTTCACCAGCTGGTCGACCTTGGGAAAGAAGCCGACCGACGTGGGCACGTCGGAGATGATGTCGAAGACCTCATCGAAAGACGCCTTGACGCTGAACTCGTAACCCAGGTCGATGTCGACGCTGACGGCCATGGTGTTTGCTCCCGACGGGTGGGTAAAAGGTTGGAGTCTCAGACGGCCTGCTGGCCGTGCCAGGGCAGCATCATCGCCAGCCACAGCAGCTGCTCGAACTCGGGCTCGAAGCGGTCGATGATGGCTTGCGGATCAGGGCACAGCTGCTCGTCGGTGATGAGGCCGAACTGCACCCCGCCGCCGTAGCTGAGGATCGACACGCCGACGCCGATGTCGCCCGACGCCGGCACCCAAAACATGTTCTGCCGCAGCGTGCTGCCGCAGAACCTGAGCGGTACCAAAGGCCCCGGCACGTTGGTCATCACCGCGGTAGCCTTCTTGGCAAACATGCCCAACACGGCGTCCTGCACCGGCTTGATGAAAAAGCCGCTGACGCTCAGCACGGCAAAGGCCAGTAGCGGTTGGTAGCTGCCCTTGAGCTCATCCATGCGCCGGCGTACGGCGTAGATACGCTGCACCGGGTTGCTGATGCCGATGGGCAGCACCAGCGGCGCCAGGCCGAAGCGGTTGCCGAGCTGCCAGGCTTTGTCCAACGGCCGCAAATTCACCGGCACCATGGCGCGAATTTCCTTGCCCGCCGGGTCTTCGCCGCGGCTGTGCAAATAACGGCCGATGGCGCCGGCCGCACACGACAACAGCACGTCGTTGACGGTGCAGTTGAGGCCTTTGCCAACCGCCTTGACGCACTCCAGCGGCAGCGGCTCGCTCCAGGCCACGACTTTGCGGCCGCTGGGCCGGCCCTTGAGTAGCGTGGGCGAATCGTCCGGCATCACCGCCAGCGCAGCGATGTCGCCCATGACCTTGAAGCCGGTGCGCGCCATGTCCATGCTGCCCAAGAGCGGCTGCTGCGGGTTGGTCGGCATCTCCATCGATCGGCCCATGCCACTGCCGTACATCGCGATGGCTTTGACGGTGAGGTCGGTCAGCGGCTTGAGCACCGCGTCGCTGAGCCAATCCGATTCCGCAGCCGCATCGTCGGCAGGCTCGTGGCGGCTGTCCTTGCGCGATCGGGGTGGGTCGGTGCCACCGTCGGTGATGCTCATCATCACCGAGGTCAGCGCCATGCCGTCGCCGATGCAATGGTGCACGCGGGCCACCATCGCACTGCCGCCTTCGTAGTCCTCGATCAGTTGAAAGTGCCACAGCGGCCGCGCTGGATCCAGCGGTGTGCTGGCCAGCTCACCACACAAACGCTGCAGCGCGTGGCGTTCACTCTCGCCTCGCTGTCGTGTCAGCGTTGTCGTCAAGACATGCCGCCGGATGTCAAAGTGGGCGTCGGGTACCCAGGTGGCGCCCATTGCATCGATGTGCGCACATTGGCGGAAGCGGTCGAACTTGAGCAGCTTGCTTTCGATGCGCTCGCGCAGCGCGGCCGCCGTGATTGCCGGCGTCAGCAGCCACACGCCGACGATCATCATCAGGTTGACGTCGTTGTCCATGCGCAGCCACGCGGTGTCGACGCGGGACATGCGCTCACTGCGCAAGCGGGGCTGCGTCGGCGGCGCATGCGGCAGGCCAGGCGGCGGCGCAAGCGGCGCGACAAGCGGCGGCACAAGCGGCGGCACAAGCGGGGACTCGAGCGGGGACTCGAGCAGGGACTCGAGCGGCGGCGCGTCCAGCTCGGCCGTCACGCGCTCGGCTTGCTGCATCGGGTTTCTCCTTGCCGGCCCTCACCGGCGACGGTCACGATGCTGGCTAACATGAACCCCGTCAAGCTCTGGCTTTCACGCACGCAACGGCGGCTGACCGCCCTGCGCCATCGCCTCCCGACTGCGTTTACGAGGACCCCGCCATGGCCGATCTGCAAGCCCGGTTCGAAGCCGCCGCGGAAAGCAGCAAGACGCTGCCCGAGAAGCCCGACAACATCACCTTGCTGAAGATCTACGCGCTGTACAAGCAGGCCAGTGCCGGTGACGCGCACGGCAAGCGCCCCGGCTTCACCGACATGGTCGGCCGCGCCAAGTTCGACGCTTGGGCAGCCCTGAAGGGCAAAGGCAAGGGCGAGGCGATGCAAACGTACGTGGACCTGATCGAATCGCTGAAGTGAGCGTTCGAGAAACGCCTGCAGCGCCGGGTTGACGCCAGTCGTCGCCGGCCGCGAATCAGCAGCCCTTTGAGCGCGGGCCGCGAATCAGCAACCTTTTGAGCGCTGGCCGCGAATTAGCAGCCCCCTGAGCGCTGGCCGCGAATCCGCAGCCCTTTAAGCGCTTGCCGCGCTGGCGCCGATGTGGCCGCAACGAAGCACCCTTGAACCCGGCCCGCTTGGCGCAGCCGGGCCCCGGACAACGGCGCTCAGGCCAGCGTGACGATCTTCTGCCGCAGTGCGGTCAACACCGCCGCGGTGCGGTTGTCTGCATGCAGCTTGGACAGCACGTTGGTGACGTGGAACTTGACCGTCGGCACGGTGATGGCCAGCCGCGTGGCAATGTCGAAGTTGCCCAGCCCGCGCGCCATCAGTGCCAGCAGCTCACTCTCGCGGCGCGTAAGGTCTTCGCCAATCGCCATGGCACGCCGGCCCGGTGCCGTGCTGCCGTCTGCAGTTGGCGCACCCGGCCCACGGGGCTGACGGGGCTCAGGCGCTGTTGCACGAAACGCGCGGTGCAGCACATCCACCAACTGCGGTGCAGACGCGTTCTTGCCAAGCACATCGCCGGCACCCAGGGCCTGGGCCTGCTGGCTGGCGCTGATCGCGGGCTGCACGCTGTCGTGCAGCAGCACAAAACGCGCGAGCATCAGGCTGCGCAACTCAGCAATCAGGCTGCGGCCGCTGGCTTGCGGCTGCACGGCCAGGCTGCTGTCGATCAAGATTACATCGGGCTTGTGCAGCAGCCCATCGCGGACGGCTTCAGTGCCGTCGACCGATTCGCCTAGGTACACGAACGATGGGTCTGCCTCCAGCACCGCGGCCAGGCCGCGGCGGTACATCGGCGGGTCTGCCGTGACAATGAGCACCCGCACGCGAAGCAGGTGGCGGGCGTTGGATGAACCCGGCCCGCCCGCCCCCAAGCCCGATGAACCTGCCGCTACTTTCATCTTCAACTTTCACATCTGATGAACACGAGGCGATTCGACAATCGAATCGCCCAATCCGAGTTGTCGTCGAAGGCGCTTTGCGGCCATCAGTGACGATCGGCTGACGCCGGACTTGCGTGGCACAACGCTAGCGCTGCCGTCGGTGATTAATGATCACATGGAAGGTTGGCTACCGGCAATACGGGGCCCTACTAGCTGTGAACCGAACTGGCCGTCCCGGTGCGCCGCACCCTGGCCTTGGTCGACGACGACCCGGCCTTCAGCGAGTACCTGACGCAATACCTGTGCGATCGCGGCATTGCAGCGCGCTGGTTCGCCGACAGCGACGATCTGCTGTGCAGCGAGGGGCCTTTTGACTACGACTTCTATGTGCTCGACCTGATGCTGCCCGGCATCGACGGCCTGAGCCTGCTGCGGCTGCTGCGCAAACGCAGCCACGCCGGGGTGCTGGTGGTCTCGGGCATGGCCGCGGCAACGGCTTTCGATCAGGTCATCGTCGCCGGTGCCGAAATGCACCTGGCCAAGCCGGTGAGCTTCGAGCACGTGTTGCTGGCCATCGGCCGCGTTTACCGGCGCTCGGCGACGCCGCCGCCAGCTGCTGTGCCCTGGCGGCAGGATGCAGCGCGCGCGCTGCTGCTGTCACCCGAAGGCGCCCCCATCGATCTGAGCCCGACCAACCTCAGAGTGCTGGCCTGCCTGCTCGACGCCGGGGGCAACACCGTCAGCCGCGAGACGTTGGCAGCCAGGCTGGGGCGCGCGCCGGACGACGACCCCAACCTGCTCAACGCCACCATCTACCGGCTACGCCGCCGCATCGAACGCGCCACACAGGCGCTGTCGCCGCTGCAGGCCCGGTCCCGGCGTGCGTAGCAGCTCGGCCGCGTGCTGCCCGGCTGCACCGCGGCGCGCGGCCACGGCCACCTGCGCTTCACGGGCCCGTGCGGCGGCGTCGCGGTTGCGGTCCAGCACCAGCCCGAGGTAGGCGACGTTGCTGATCACGCCCGCCAGCCCAATGGCCATGGCGATGAGGATGAAGGACCAGCCGCGGTCGCCACGGCCCTCGGGCCAGGCTGCGATCACGACACCACTGCGCAGCAGCAGCGCCGCGATCACCGCTACCGCCACCTCCACCGCCAACAGCAACAGCAACCAGGCCACGCCGGGGACGCGGCCACGGCCAATCTGCCAGGCCTGCCGGGCACTGGACACCAGCGCAGCCTGGAACAGCGCATGCGAGCCCAGCGTATAGGTCGAATCCAGCTGCCCTGGCGCCAGCGGCAACACAGCAACGTGGCACTCAGCCAAGGCGTTGCCAGCCGCCACGGCAGCGCTGGCCAGGGCAGGCCCTGCTCGTGGCGCAGCGCGGCGCTTGCATCAGCAGCCCCGTGAGGATCAGCGTGTTGCCGCCGACCACGCGCGGCAGCGGCGGCAACCGCTGCCGCAGCGCCAGCAGCGCAATGCCGGCGCAAAACAGCAGACATCCACCGGCCCACAAAGCCACCGAGTGCGTGGCGTGGTGCCGCGCCAGCAGCGCCCACACCATCAGCGCCATCAAGCCGTACACCAGGCTGACGCTCAAGAGGGCGGTGGTCGGCTCCAGCGGCAGGTTCATCGCGCAGCGTGCTGTCGCGGCTCGAAAGCCTGCGCAGCAATCACGCGGCGGGCTTACGTACTGCGGCTTTTTTGCCCCGTGCCGCGGGGCTCAGCGGCTTTGCGGATGGTCTCGCCAAATCATTGGGCTGGGCTTGGGCGGGCGCCTTTGCGGGCGCCTCGACAGACGCCTCGACAGACGCTTGTGCGTTCGCTGTGGCCGGCGTGCCCGCGCTCAGCATCGTGTCCAGATTCTTCGTGATCTCGGCTTCGATGGTCTTGCTGAAAGCGCCGAGCAGAAAGCCCAGCTTGGCCTGCAGCTCGAAGTGGTCTGCAGCGACGGTCAAACGCCCGCTGACGCCGCTGCGCGTGAACTCCACCGTGTCGCTGAACTGGCCTTCGATCACGGTGCATTCCATGCTTAGCCTTTGCTCGACCTCTTCGGCCCACTGCCAGGCGATCTTGCGCGCCTGCGTCAGGCCCAGGCTGTGGTCTCGGTGGATGTGGATGTCGGGCACGGTCGGATCCTGATCAAGGGGTGGCTGCCAGTGTGGCGCGGCGCTGGTCGCGCGGCAAGGCGGCCAGGCGCTGCACCTCGGCGTAGAAGCGCGTGAAGTCGCTGCCGCTGCGCTCGAACAAACGCTCGAAAGCCGGCACCAGCTCGTTGTAGGCGGCCTGCACCGCAAAGGCCGCATTGTTGGCGCGCGCAAACCAGCCGTCATAGCCGCTGTAGCCGCCCCAGTCACGCGTTTTCATGGCCGTGTACTCGTCGCGCATCTGCTGCATCAACTCAGCCTTGCGCTGGCGCTTGTCGGCCGCGCTGCCATCACCGCGGTACAGCGCATCGAGCTCGCCACGCCAGCGCAGCGTAAAGCGGCGGAACTCGCCCTGGCGCTGCTCGTTCAGCGCCTGCGCGGCCAGCATGTCCGGCGTGCCGTGCTGCTGCAGCCAACGCCGGCTGCCGATGCGCTCGACCGCTGTGGCGAAGCTTTCGTTGAAGGTCGTGTCGTCTTGCGCGTAGGCCACCTGGTGGGCCAGCTCATGGAAGATCAACCTGGCTAGATCGGGCTCGGCCCAGTTGATGAAGGTGTTGAGCAGCGGGTCGCCGCCGACCCAGTTGCTCCAGCCCAGCGTGCTGTATGCCGGCACGCCGTAGACCTGCGTCTCCCAGCCGTCGGCCTGCAGCTGTGTGGCCAGCGTCTGCGCGCCCAGCTGCGTGTAGTAACCGCGGTAGCCCACGCAGCCCAGCACCGGAAAACACCAGGTCTTCAGCGCCAGGCCCAGCTCGGGCGCGGCCACCGCATTCCAGACCGCCGCGCTGCGGTTGAGATCGGCATGGCGGCGGTAGCTGTCGTTGTCAGGCAGCTTTAACTCAGCCACCGCAAAGTCGCGCAGGCGCTGGCTCAGCAGCAGCCGCTCGCGCAGCGCCGGCGGCGTGGCGGGGTCGTCGATCCAGTGCTGCACGGGCCGCGCGCTCTGCAGCAGATCGAGGTGGCCGTTGGCGGCCTGCGCGTAATAGCCCAAGGTGCTGCAGCCGCTGGTCAGGCACACCGTGGCGGCGGCCAGCAGCAGCACACCAGCTACGCCACCGACGCCAAACAAGGCAGCGCCAGTAGCCATCAGCCACAGCCTCTTGCGCACCCGCGCGTCAATTGCGTTCGACCTCGACCAGGCAGTCGTAGAACGACGGCGCACGGCCGATGTCGGTGAGCCGCTGGTGCGTCAGCTGGTTGACGTTGGTGCCGTTGAGCCCGTGTTTCCGCCACCAGATGCCCAGGCCGTTGACGACCCCGGGCCGCGCCCGGTCGCTCACGTCGGCCTTGGCGACATAACTGCCGCGGTCGTTGAAGACGCGCACCGTGTGGCCGCTGGTGATGCCGCGGGCGGCGGCGTCGTCCGCATGCATCTCCAGGCGCGGCTCTTTTTCAGCCGCACGCAGGCTGGCCACATTGACGAAAGTGGAGTTGAGGAAGTGGCGCGCCGGCGGCGAAATCATCGCCAGCGGATAGCGCGCGGCCAGCGCCGGCGATGACAGCGCACTTTCGTAGTTCGGCACATGGTCGGGCACGCCGAGGCCGGGCGCCTGGGCAGCGCGCGCCTTGCCACTGGGCGTCGGGAAGCCGCCGTGCGCAAAGGGCGCCTCGGGTGTCGCCAGCTTGCTCCAGCCCTGCGCATCCAGCGCTGCCGCGTCGACCTTGTCGGACACCCAGGCCCCACGGGCCATGGCCTCGTCGCTGTCGGCAAAACACGGCTCCGCAAAGCCCATGCGCGCTGCCAGATCACGGAAGATCTGCGCGTTGGAGCGCGCCTGGCCCAGCGGCGCAATGGCCGGCCGGTTCAGCATCGCATAGGTGTGACCATACGAAAGGTGCGCGTCCCAGTGCTCTAGCTGCGTGGTGGCCGGCAGCACATAGTCGGCATGGTCGGCGGTGTCGGTCAGGAAGTGCTCCAGCACCACGGTGAACAGGTCCTCGCGTGCAAAACCCTGGGCCACCTTGGCACTCTCGGGCGCCACCGCCACCGGGTTGCTGTTGTAGACCACCACCGCTTCAATACGCGGCCCGAACGCGGGTGAAGCTGGGCGCAGCAGATCGTCGCCGATGGTGACCATGTTGATGGTCCGCGGATGGGCTGCGACCTTGTCCAGCAGATCGGGCCGCTGCAGCCAGGCCGTGCGCTTGGCATCGGCAAACCAGCCTGATGCCGACAGCAACAGCCCACCCGCCGGCTGCCGCCAGGCGCCCACCAGGCACGGCAGCATGGCGATCAGCCGCGTTGCGTTGCCGCCACCGCGCACGCGCTGCATGCCGTAGTTCAGGCGGATGGCCGCCGGCCGCGTGCTGCCGTAGGCCAGCGCCAAGGTGCGCACCTCTTCGGCGCTGATGCCGCACACCGCCGCTGCGCGCTCGGGTGGCCACTGCAGCGCCCGCTCACGCAGCGCCGGCCAGCCTTCGACGTGCTGCGCGATGTAGTCGTGATCCAACGCGTCGTTGTGGATCAGCTCGTGCATCAGCGCCAGCGCCAGTGCGCCGTCGGTGCCGGGCAGCAGCGCAATGTGCTGGTGGCATTTCTCGGCCGTCTCGGTGCGCCGCGGGTCGATGCAGACGAGCCGTGCGCCGGCCCGCTTGGCCTGCTGCGCAAGGTTCCAGAAGTGCACGCTGCTGGTGATCGGGTTGCTGCCCCAGATCAGGATCAGTCGGCTGTGCACAAAGTGCTCGGCGTGCATGCCGACCTTGGCGCCGTAAGTGGCCACCAGCGCATCGGCGCCCGCCTGGCTGCAGATGCTACGGTCCAGCAGGCTGGCGCCCAGGCGGTGGAAAAAGCGCGCGGCCATGCCGTCGCCCTGCACCAGGCCCATCGTGCCGGCATAGCTGTAAGGCAGGATGGCCTGCGGCTCGCGCGCCGAGATGGCAAGCAAGCGTCTGGCAATGTCGTCCAGCGCCTCGTCCCAGTTGCACGGTACGAAGCGGCCTTCGCCTTTCTTGCCCACCCGCTTCAGCGGCGTCAGCACACGGTCCGGCGCGTAGCAGCGCTCTGCATAGCGGCTGACCTTGGTGCACAGCACACCCTGCGTCGGCGGGTGGGCCGGATCGCCGGCCACGCGGATCACGCGCTCGGCGCCGGCCGCGCCCTGCACGGTGACATGCAGCGCGCAGGTGTCGGGGCAATCGTGCGGGCAGACGGCTTGCACGACGCGGGTGAGCTCGGCCGCGGCCGTGTTGGCCACGACGGCGGTGACTACGGTGGCGGCGGTGACGGTGGTGATGGCGGTGACGGCGGTGACCATGGCAACGATGCTGCCACAGGCCCCGCCGGTAAGATGTTTGCTCGCAAACGCCTGTAAGTCCGGGCTGCAGGCCCAGGCTTTACGCTCATCCAGCAGCGCTTGCGGCACCCCAACAGCACACCGCCCTGTGCGGGCAGCCACCATGAACCTGATCGAACCCATCTTGTCCGATGCTGCCGCCATCACGGCCTTGCGGCGCGACATCCATGCCCACCCGGAGCTGTGCTTTGAGGAAGAGCGCACCGCCGAGTTGATCGCCAAGGCGCTCACCGACTGGGGCATTCCGGTGCACCGCGGCCTGGGCAAGACCGGTGTCGTCGGCATCGTCAAAGGTGGCAGCAGCGCACGCGCCGTGGGCCTGCGCGCCGACATCGACGCACTGCCGATGACCGAGAAAAACACCTTCGATCACGCCAGCAAACACGTGGGCAAGATGCATGCATGCGGCCACGACGGCCACACCGCCATGCTGCTGGCAGCGGCCAAGCACCTGAGCCGGCAGCGCAACTTCGACGGCACCGTCTACCTCGTGTTTCAGCCAGCCGAAGAAGGCGGCGGCGGTGCGCGCGAGATGATCAAGGACGGCCTGTTCGACAAGTTTCCGATGGAGGCCATCTTCGGCGCGCACAACTGGCCCGGCATGGCGGTGGGCCAGTTCGGCGTCAACCCCGGCGCGATGATGGCCAGCAGCAACGAGTTCCGCATAGTCATCCGCGGCAAGGGCAGCCACGCCGCGCTGCCGCACCTGGGCATCGCCCCGGTGCCGGTGGCCTGCCAGATGGTGATGGCCTTCCAGACCATCATCACGCGCAACCGCAAACCCATCGACCCCGGCGTGATCTCGGTGACCATGCTGCACGCCGGCGAGGCCACCAACGTCGTGCCCGACAGCTGCGAGGTGCGCGGCACCGTGCGCACCTTCAGCATGGACACACTGGACATGATCCAGCAGCGCATGAAGACCGTCGCCGAGCACACCTGCGCGGCCTTCGGTGCGCAGTGCGACTTCGAGTTCAAACGCAACTATCCGCCCACCGTCAACCACGCCGCAGAGACCGCCTTCGTGCAACGGGTGCTCGGCGAGGTGGTGGGCGCGGACAACGTCGTGCCCTTCGAGCCGACGATGGGCGCCGAGGACTTCAGCTTCTTCCTGCAGACCAGGCCGGGCTGCTACTTCACGATCGGCAACGGCGATGGCGAGCACCGCGAAGGCGGCCACGGGCTGGGCCCGTGCATGCTGCACAACCCGAGCTACGACTTCAACGACGAGCTGATCCCGCTCGGTGCGACGGCCTGGGTGCGCATCGCCGAAGCCTGGCTGGCCGGGCCGGCGCCGGTGCCTGCAAGCGCGGCCACCGCCCCTGCCACCTCCAAAACGACCGCGGCACGCTGAGACCTTGGCGCTGCTTGCCGAGCGCTTCTTCGCGCAGGGTTACGCCGAAGCCCGCGACAAGTTCGTAGCCGCCGCGCGCGCAGCGGGCGCAAGCGTCGAGTCGCATGCCCACCCGCTGACAGGCCGTGACGGCGAAGCGCTGGCGATGGACGTTGCGCGCCTGGGCGCCGCTGACGCACAAGCCGTGCTGATCATCAGCAGCGCCTGCCACGGCGTCGAGGGCTTCTGCGGCTCGGGCGTGCAGAACGCGCTGCTGGCCGATGACGCGTTTGTCGCCGCGGCGCAGGCCAGCGGTGTTGCATTGCTGTTGGTGCACGCGCTGAACCCGTACGGATTCTCCTGGTGGCGGCGTGTCACGAACGAGAACGTCGATCTCAACCGCAACTGGCACGACTTCAGCGCGCCGCTGCCGCACAACGCGGCCTACGACGCGATTGCGCCGCTGCTGCTGCCGGCGCATTGGCCGCCAAATGCCGACAACGAAGCCGCACTGGCCGCCTATGCGGCACAGCATGGAGAGCGCGGCCTGCAGGCTGCCGTCACCAGCGGCCAGTACGCACACCCACAGGGCCTGTTTTACGGCGGCGCCGCCCCGACCTGGAGCCGGCTGACGCTGCAGCAGGTGCTGCACACCCATGGCAGCCGCTGCGCACGGCTGGGTTGGATCGATCTGCACACCGGCCTTGGCCCTAACGGCCACGGTGAGCGCATATTCGCCTGCCGCGACGACGCTGCCGCGCTGCATCGCACCCGCGCCTGGTGGGGTTCGGATGTCACGTCGACCTACGACGGCTCATCCACCAGTGCCGTGCTGTCGGGCCTGATGTGGATGGGCGCCTACGAGCACTGCGCGCAGGCCGAGTACACCGGCATTGCGATGGAGTACGGCACCGTGCCCGTGCCCGAAGTCATCGAAGCGCTGCGCGCCGAACAGTGGCTGCAGCTGCACCCGGAAGCACCGTCCGCGCAGTGCCAAGCCATCAAACAGCGCTTTCGCGACGTGTTCTACACCGACACGCCAGCGTGGAAGCAGCAGATCGTCGAGCAGGGGTTGCAGGTGGCCCGGGAAGGTATGGCGGGGCTGGCCGGGGCGGGCTAGGGAGCCTGCACGACGACCTCGACGCTGCCGTGTTGGCGGCCGATGGCTGGACGGACTTGCAAACCGCGCTGGCCGACTTCACGCAGCCTGAAACTCGGCGTGCGGCCGTCGAAACGCTGCTCGAACGGCTGGTCGCTTCAAAAGCGAAGCGCGCGGCCGAAGAGGCGGCCGGCCCGTGCGCTGGCTGCGGCCAGACTATTAACAATGCGGGCCCGGTTGCAGGCCGGCTGCCAACCATCCTGGACACCTTGGAAGCGTTGGCGCGGGCGCGGCGCCTGCCGTCGGCGGAGCCGGCCCGGTGGCAGTCGCAATGAAGGCTCGTCCGGCGACGCGACCTGCTTCGGCTCAGCCGCCTGCAGGCCGCGCCGCGAACTGACGCAGGAAGGCCTCGGGGCTCAAGGCTGGCACCGGCGATTTTTTGAAGTCGCGTTCATTGCGCGTCACGATGAACTGCGCGCCACAAGCCATCGCAGCGGCCACCTGCAGGGCATCCTCGAAGTCCCGAACCGGCAGGCCGAGTGCAGCTGTCGCGTCGGCCCGCCCGGTGTTGGCCACCTCGGCCCACGCCAGCATGTCGCGGATGAACTCCCGGGCCCGGGCGGCTGTCAGCTGTCGCGCGATCAGGTACGACACAGTCGCAATCGAGTGCCACGCCAGCCAGCCCTCATGCTGCCGGCCGCACGAGGCGAGCAGCCGGGCCGAGGCTGGAGCGCCGGGTCGCTGCAAGGGCACGTCGAGCAGCACGTTGATGTCGATCAGCAGGCGCATGCCGACTGCCGGGGATCAACGCACGTGTTTGGCCAGCAGGTGTGCCAGCCGCGGGTCGGATTTTTCCAGCCCCTGCGTTTTGGGCAGCTTCAGGCAGCCTTGCCACCGCGCCACCCAGCGCTCGGCTGCGCCGGCCGCATCACCCTGTTTAAGCAAGGACTGTTCAAGCGCCTCACGGACCACGGCCGACTTGGACAAGCCGCGCTGACGACAGGCTTCGTTCAGCGCTGCGTTCAGATCGTCCGGGAGCTTTAGCGTGATGGCGTTCATTCGTGCACCTTGCGGTATTACCAGGAGTCGGGCTGATATTACCAGCCGGGCTCTCGGCAGGAATCAAGCGATGCGCCACGCTGCCCTTGTTGCACAAACCCGATCGGCTGCCGCCTGCCTGCCGCATCGGGCAGATTACCGACGTCGATGCACGCCCGCCCGGCCAGACGCGCGTTGCCGAAGGCGTTCATCCAGGCGCGGCGCATCTCACGCGGGGCCAGGCTGGCCATGCGCTCCAGCGCGGCTTCGCCGGGCTCTTCGTAGGCCGGTGCCCAGCAACTGCGCGACCTCGCGCGCGAAGTGCGTCTTGCCGATGCCGGCCGGGCCCAACAACAGCATCGGCATGATCTCCAGCGCATCACGGCTGTCCCGGCATAGCGCGAGCTGGCGTTTGACGTCGTCCAGCACCGCGTTGGAACTGGGCAGCTCGTCGTAGGGGTGCTCCATGGCCGGCAGCCCGCCGGGCTTGACCTGGAACCGCTAGTTGCCTTTTTGCAGCATGCACGCGTAGATGGCGCGCACGTGTTCATGATCATGTGCCGGCAGTTTGTCCAGGCGCTTTTCAACGTCGTCCAGCCGGTACAGCGCGCGCATGCGTGCGATCGGCAGGTTGCCGGCCAGGGTCGCAGTGACCTGGGTGCTGTCGGTGCTCATCCGGGGCTCCTTCTGCTGGGCAACAAGGAAGACAAGATCGGCTGGCTACGGGTTTCAGTAGCGCACAAGATCGCCACAGCCGTGGCGCAAAACACAGTCACGCTGGATGGCTTATCCGGTCCACCTGCACGGTCGCTACGACGCCATGCCGGCGCGTGCCAGCGCTTGACCGACGCGTGATGGGCGCGTGATGGGCGCGCACCGCACGCGACTGGCGGGCCAAGGGCACGTCGCAGGCGCCGCTGGCTGACGTTCCATCCGCGCTGTCGTCGCTCCGTCGGCCTCGGGCTGCGGGTCGTCGCATGGCGGCTGCGGCGCGCCCAGGCGCTGCCTATCGTGCGGTCATCGCATCCAGTAACCGCCCACCAGGAGATCGCCATGAACACCACCCGCCCAGTCACACAAACCACCCAAACCGGCCGCAACCGCTTCGTTGCACTGGCGCTGTCGACCGTGCTGACGGTGGCCATGTTGATGGGCGTCGACCAGCTGGCGGTCAGCGACGCACCGGCTGCGCTGCTGGCGCAGATGCAGGGCAGCCGCGCGTAACCGCACCGGCCTTCTGTTGTTCCTCCCCAGACCCGCAGCGCAAGCTCTCGCTGCCCCTGCAGGCTTCAGCGCCCGCCGGGGCTTTTTTGTGCCGCAGGCGGTGGCTGTGAGCACTGCCGCGCGCCCAGCCGTCGCAGCCGGTTGCGGCACCGCGGCCGATCAGTAGCTGCGCCCTTTGCGGTACTGCGCATGCTGGCGCCGCTGCAGCGGCGAGGCCCGGGCAATGGCAGTAAAAGAGGCCCCCGCATGGGCGTGGCTGATGGCCAGGCCCAGCGCATCGGCTGCGTCCTTGCCCGGCAAGGCGTTGAGCTTGAGCAGCCGGCGCACCATTTCCTGCACCTGCGGCTTGGTGGCCAGGCCATGGCCGACGACGGCTTTTTTCATCTGCAGCGCGGTGTACTCGGCCACCGGCAGTCCACCGGCCACCAGCGCAGCCACCGCAGCGCCGCGCGCCTGGCCCAGCAGCAACGTGCTCTGCGGGTTGACGTTGACGAAGACGATCTCGGCGCAGGCGCAATCGGGGGCGTAGCGTTGCACGACCTCCTGCACGCCTTCGAAGATGATCTTCAAGCGCCCCGGCAAATCACCGCGCGGTGCTTCCAGCGTGCTGATGGTGCCGCTGGCCACGTAGCTCAGGCGTTGGCCCTGGCAGTCGACGACGCCGAAGCCGGTGCGCTGCAAGCCGGGGTCGATGCCGAGGATCAGCATGTCTTCACAACCACGCTTTCCGCCACGGAACCGGCTTTGCCGGGCCATCAGCGGACGCCCCCTCGGGGATGCGCAGGCCGCGGCTCCGAGTTCGCCTGCGCGAACTTGGACGGCCAAGCAAGCAACGCCCGTGGCGTTGCGTGCAGCGAAAGCGAACGTGGGGGCTCAAACGAAGTACCAGCGCACAGCGTGGAAGAACACAGGCGCGGCAAAACACAGCGGCGCCACACGGTCCAGCAAGCCGACCGCGCCCGTGACCGAACTGCTGTTGCCCCAGTAACGCACACCGGCGTCCTTCTTCAAAGCACGCATCACGAATTCACCAAGCGTGCCGCAGCCGCCGGCCACCATGGCCATTACCGCGGCGCGCAGCGGATCGACCGGCGTGATCCAGAACAGCAGCGCGCCCACCAGCGCAGCGGCCGCCATGCCCACGCCCCAGGCGCGGAAGGAGAAGCTGCGGTCGATCTGCCGGGCCACCGGGCGGCGCCGCAGCTTGCGGCTGGCCAGCTCTTGTGCAATCTGCGCAGCGGCGGTGGCCATGACCAGAAAAAACAGCAGGAAGGCACCGCGGCCGTCGTAGCGCGGCAGGTTCAACAGCAACAGCGCCGGCGCGTGACTGAGTCCGTACACGCAGACCATCACGCCCCACTGAATCTTGGCGTTGCGCTCCAGGAAACGCTCGGGGTCGCCGGCCAGCGCGCTGGCCACCGGGATGGCCAGGAAGACGTAGACCGGAATGAAAACCGTAAACAGATCGAAGCTGCGCAGCCCCACCAGCAGGTACTGCAGCGGCAGTGCGGCGAAGAAGGCCAGCAGCAGGCTGCGGTGATCGCCGCGGCGCGTGCGCACCAGCGTGATGAATTCGCGCAGCGCCAGAAAGCTGAAGATGCCGAAGACCAGCGTGGCGCCGGCGGCGCCGCTGATCCAGCCGATCCAGAACACCACAGCGCCTATCCACAGCGCGCCCAGGTCGCGCTGCAACCCCGCCTTTCGCTCATGGCGGCCAAGGTGCTGCCGGCCGGCGTCATCATCGGCTTCACGCGCGGTGTAGGCCACGACCGCCATCGACACCAACGCCAGCGCGCCAAACAGCATCACGAACAGGATCGCGACCTGGCTGTCCACCGGCCAGTCGCGCAGCAGGTGCAGGTTGAGGTTGAGGTTGAGGTTCATGCGCGCCCCGGCCGCGCCGCCAGTACGGCCTGCCGCGCACGGCCGAGAAACACCGGCTTGTCCTCACCAGGCAGCAGTTGCATCGGCACGCCGAAGGTCACGGTGCACAGGATGGGCACCGGCACGACCTCGCCCTTGGGCATCACGCGCTGCACGTTGTCGATCCAGGCCGGAATCAGCTGCACGGCCGGGAACTGCTGGGCCAGGTAGTACAGGCCACTCTTGAATGGCTGCGGCTCTTCACGGTTACTGCGTGTGCCTTCCGGAAAAATCACCAGCGAATCGCCGTTGTGCAGCGCGGCCACCAGCGGCTCCAGCGGGTCTTGATCATCGACCGCTGCGCCCGGGGCAGCCTTTGCTCGCGTGCGGCTGACGTACACCGCGTTGAAGACCGCGGTCGTCAGCCACTGCTTGAAGGGTGACGAGGTCCAGTAGTCGCGCGCCGCGATCGGCCGCGTGCGCACGCGCAGCTCCTGCGGCAACGCGGCCCAGATCAGCACCCAATCCAGGTGGCTCTGGTGGTTGGCAAAGTAGATGCGCTGCTCGGCCTTCGGCGGGCAGCCCTTCCAGTGGCCTTGTGCGCCGGTGATCAGCCGCGCCACGAAGGCGAGCAAAGCGCCCATCGCATCGGCGCGTGTCATGCGCGCGGGCGGTCGGGGTCGGCGCTGCGCGCCGGGGCGTCAATGCCGGAAATGCCGCGTCCCCGTGAAGACCATTGCAATGCCACGCTCGTCGGCGGCGGCGATGACCTCGTCGTCACGCAGGCTGCCGCCGGGCTGGATAACGCAGCCCGCGCCGGCGTCGATGACCACGTCCAGCCCGTCGCGAAACGGAAAGAACGCGTCGCTGGCCACCGCCGAGCCCTGCAGCGACAGCCCGGCGTTGGCAGCCTTGATGGCAGCGATTTGCGCGCTGTAGATGCGGCTCATCTGGCCCGCGCCCACACCCAGCGTCATGCCGCCACCGCAGAACACGATGGCATTGCTCTTGACGAACTTGGCCACCTTCCAGGCGAACATCAGATCCTCCATCTGCGCCGCCGTTGGCATCAGCCGGCTCACCACGCGCACCTCGGTCGGGGCCACGTTCTTGCTGTCCTGGCTTTGCAGCAGCACACCGCCACCCACGCGCTTGAAGTCCAGCAGGTTCATGCCGCTGTTCGGGCCGCTGTTCAAGCCGCTGTTTGCACCGCTGTTCGCAACGCTGTTTGCGTGGCTGTTCGCAACCTGCACCAGTGGCACTTCCAGCAGGCGCAGGTTCTGCTTGGCGGCCAGCAGCGCACGCGCCTCGGGCGTGAAGGCTGGCGCGATCGCCACCTCGACGAACTGCTTGTTGCTGTTGATGGCGGCCACGACCTCGGCGTCCAGCGGCCGGTTGAGTGCCAGGATGCCGCCGTAGGCCGACGTCGCATCGGCCCGCAGCGCCTTCAGGTAAGCATCCACCGCGCTGGTCCCGACCGCTACGCCGCAGGGGTTGGCGTGCTTGACGATGACGCAGGCCGGCACAGCGGGGTCGAAGCTCTTGACGCACTCCCAGGCCGCATCGGCATCGGCGATATTGTTGTAGCTCAGCGCTTTGCCCTGCAGCTGCGCCCAGCCGGCCAGCGTGCCGGGCACGGGCTGCGCGTCACGGTAAAAGGCAGCGCTTTGGTGCGGGTTCTCGCCGTAGCGCAGGTCTTGTGTCTTGGTCAGCTGCAGGCTGAAGACGGCTGGGTAGGCATCGCGCACCGGCACGGCGTCGGCACGGTCTTCGGCGCCGGGCTGCAGCGCGCCGAGGTAGTTGCTGATCATCCCGTCGTAGGCAGCGGTGTGCGCAAACACCTTCTTGGCCAGCCTGAAGCGGGTGCTTCGCTGCACCGCGCCGGCACGCAACTCGGCCAGCACTTGCGCGTAATCGGCCGGCTCGATGACGACCGCAACATCGCCCCAGTTCTTGGCCGCCGCACGCAGCATGGCGGGGCCGCCGACGTCGATGTTTTCGATTGCGTCTTCCAGCGTGCAGCCGGCGCGCGCAGTGGCCTTGGCAAACGGGTACAGGTTGACGATCAACAGATCGATGGTGGCAATGCCGTGGGTCTGCAGCGCGGCCATGTGCTCGGGCAGATCGCGCCGTGCCAACAGGCCGCCGTGAATGTGCGGGTGCAGCGTCTTGACACGGCCGTCGAGCATCTCCGGTGATCCAGTGACCTGGGCCACCTCGGTCACGTTCAACCCGGCGTCGGCCAGCAGGCGCGCGGTGCCGCCGGTGGATAAAAGCCGCACGCCCAACGACGCCAGGTCGCGGGCGAATTCGACGATGCCGGTCTTGTCGGACACCGAGATGAGCGCGGTCTTCATTTGATGAGCTTGTGATCTAGCAGCTTGCGCCGCAGCGTGTTGCGGTTGATGCCCAGCCACTCGGCGGCTTTGCTCTGGTTGCCGTCGGCATGGCGCAGCACGACATCGAGCAGCGGCTTTTCTGCTGCGCTGATGAAGAGCTCATGCAGGGCGCCCGGCTCGGCGCCGCGCAGGTCCTTGAAGTACTGCTCCACGCTGGCGCGGATGCAGTCGTCGATGGCTTTACGGCTCATGCAGGTGGATGCCGGCTCAGGCAGCCAGACGCTGCGGTTCTTCGATGGCTGCAATGTCGGCGGCAGACGGCAGCAGCGTGTACCGGTCGGCCAGCGCGTCGAAGTAGTCGCGCACGGCGTCGAGTTGCGCGCGGCAATTGTCGATGCGGTTCATCGCCTGACGAAAGGCTTCGCCGCCCGGCAGCGCCCTGACGGCCCAGCCGATGTGCTTACGCGCGCTGCGCACGCCGGTGAACTCACCGTACAGCGCATGGTGGTCGTGCAGATGGGCGGTTAGCCACTGCTGCACCTCACGCACCGCGGGCGGCGGCAGCAGCGTGCCGGTGACCAGGAAATGGGCGATCTCCCGAAAGATCCACGGCCGGCCTTGCGCTGCGCGGCCGATCATCAGCGCGTCTGCGCCGGTGGCGCGCAGCACGGCCAGGGCCTTGTGCGGTGAGTCGATGTCGCCGTTGGCCACCACGGCGATCGACAGCGCCGCCTTGATAGCCGCCACCGTGTCGTGTTCAGCCTGCCCGCTGTAGCCCTGCTCGCGCGTGCGGCCGTGCACCGTGACCATGGCGATGCCGGCACTCTGCGCAGCGCGTGCGATGCGCAGCGCGTTGCGCTCGCTGGCGCACCAGCCGCTGCGCATCTTGAGCGTCACCGGCACCCCTTGCGGCGCACAGGCCGCGACCACCGCATCGACGATGGCCAGCGCCAGCGGCTCGTTCTGCATCAGCGCCGAGCCGGCCCACACGTTGCACACCTTCTTGGCCGGGCAGCCCATGTTGATGTCGATGACCTGCGCACCGCGGTCGATGTTGTAGCGCGCGGCGTCGGCCATCTCGGCCGGGTCGACACCGGCAATCTGCACCGCAATCGGCGCCGCCTCGCCGCTGTGATCGGCACGCCGGCTGGTCTTCAGCGTGGCCCACAGCTCGCGCTTGCTGGTGACCATTTCGCTGACTGCATAGCCGGCGCCGAGCTGCTTGCACAGCATGCGAAACGGCCGGTCGGTGACGCCGGCCATGGGCGCTGCAAACAGCCCATTGGGCAGCGTGATGTTGCCCACGCGGGGGCCTGTCTGCAGGTTCGGCAGGGCCGGGGTCGGCATCGGATCAGGTGCTCAAAAATGAGGCGCGAGTATAGCGGCGGCCCTGAGTGCAAAGCGCGTTGGCGAGGGCGCGCAGGGCTGGCCATGCGCAGTGGCAGCGGCCCGATTCAGGCAAGGCTGCCCCTCATAATCAGCGGCACCGATGGACGCCTGGATGCACACGTTGATGACCGCGCTGGCGCTGCCGCAGTTCGGGTTGTCGACCGTCTTCGTGATTGCGCTGATTTCGGCCACGCTGCTGCCGCTGGGCAGCGAGCCCGTGGTCTTCGGGCTCGTCAAGCTCAACCCCGATCTGTTCTGGCAAGCCATCTTCGTGGCCACGGCCGGCAACACCGTCGGCGGCGCCATCAGCTGGTGGATGGGTTATGGCGCAGAGCTGCTGTACGAGCGGCTGCGGCACAAGCGCCTGGAAGCGCGCGCGCTGACCTGGCTTGCGCGCTTCGGGCCCAAGGCCTGTTTGCTGTCTTGGCTGCCTGGGGTGGGCGACCCCTTGTGTGCCGTGGCCGGCTTGCTGAAGCTGCCGTTCTGGTCTTGTGTGGGCTATATGGCGATCGGCAAATTCGCGCGCTATCTCACCATGACGGCTGCCCTCCTGTGGGTGTTTCCAGGGCAGTTCACGCCCTAGGTCGCGCGGCAGAATTGGTAGATTCTCCGGACTGCACCCGCCCATGAACACTTCGACCTACGAAACCCTCGTGTCCACCTGGACGCGCATGCACCACTTCGCGCACCTGCAGTCGATTGCCGGCTGGGACCAGGCCGCCAACATGCCGCCCAAGGGCAATGAAGCGCGCGCCGCGGCGCTGGCCGAGATGGCCGCGCTGCTGCACCGCATGCGCACCGACGCGCAGTTGCCCGATCAACTGGCGCGCGCTGAACAGGAGCCGCTGTCCGATCTGCAACGCGCCAACCTGCGCGAGATGTGGCGCCAGTGGCGGGCCAGCAATGCGCTGCCAGAGCGCCTGGTGCAGCGCCAGCAACTGGCCAATTCGCGCTGTGAACATGCCTGGCGCACGCAACGCCCGGCCAACGACTGGGCCGGCTTCCTGATCAACTTTCGCCCGGTGCTGGCGCTGGCGCGCGAGGAGGCTGCGCTGCTGTCGCAGGACCAGGGCCTGAGCAAGTACGACGCGATGATGGAGCGCTTCGAGCCCGGCATGCGCTGCGTGCAGGTCGACCGTGTCTTCGGTGAGGTGCGGCAGTGGCTGCCGGGTTTGATCCGCCAGGTCACCGAGCGCCAGTCGCGCGAACACGTGGTGACGCCGAAGGGCCCATTTGCGCTGGCCTCGCAGAAGCAGGTCTGCGAGCAGGTCATGCGGCTTTTGGGCTTCGATTTCGAGGCTGGGCGGCTGGACGTCAGCACGCACCCGTTTTGCGGTGGCGTGCCCGAGGACGTGCGCATGACGACCCGCTTTCGGGACGACGATTTTCTCGGCAGCCTGATGGGCACGGTGCATGAAACCGGCCACGGCCGCTATGAGCAGAACCTGCCGCGCGATCTGCTCGGCCAGCCGGTAGCGGAGGCACGCAGCATGGCGCTGCATGAAAGCCAGAGCCTGAGCTTCGAGATGCAGCTGGGCTGCCACCCGGGTTTTGCGGCGCAGCTGGCGCCGCTGCTGGAGCAGGCCTTCGGCGCACAGCCGGCTTTGGAGCCAGCCAACCTGCACCGGCTGATGACGCGTGTGAAGCCCGGCTTCATCCGCGTCGACGCAGACGAAGTGACCTACCCCGCACATGTGATCCTGCGCTATGAGATCGAGCGCCTGCTGATCGAAGGCGAGATCGAGCCCGAGGACGTGCCCGCGCTGTGGGACGCCAAGATGATGGAGCTGCTGGGCGTGGACACACGTGGCAACTACACCAACGGCCCGCTGCAGGACGTGCACTGGCCCGAGGCGCTGTTCGGCTACTTCCCCTGCTATTCACTGGGCGCGATGTATGCAGCGCAGTGGTTTGCCACGATGCGCCGTGCAATGCCGGACCTGGATGCCCGCATCGCCCGCGGCGAGCTGGGCGCGGTGTTCGAGTGGCTGCGCCAGAACATCTGGAGCCAGGGCAGCCGCTGGACCACCGATGAGCTGGCGCTGCACGCCAGCGGCGAGGTGCTGAACCCGGCGCACTTCAAAGCGCACCTGGAAGCGCGCTACCTGAGTTGAGCCGATCCTGCGCCGATCTCGAATCGGGCCGAGCCGATCGGAGCCCGCGCTGCGCTCGAACAGCGCCCGAACTGCGTGTTGATGGACGCGGCCTACAACCGCGGCTCGATGGTCGTCGGCAGCAACTCGTTTTCCGCCGCAGCAAACTCCGAATGGCTGATCTCGCGGATCACCAGCGTGCGTTCGTAGTCGGACTCGTGGTCGTGGTCGTGGTCGTGTTCGTGTTCGTGTTTGCGCTCGCGTTTGCACTCCGGAGGTTGCTCGCGCACGTGCTCACGATCGCGATTGCGCGCATCGGCAACCGCAGTGGCAGGGGCCCGCACGGAGACGGCTGCAGTTTGGGTCGAGCCGTGCGCGTGAAGGCGGTCCATCAGGCGCTGCAGCAAATCGTGCAGTGGTGGATCGTCATCCGGCAGCGGCAGGCTGGCCAGCTGCGACACGATGCGGGCCAGCCACTGCACCGGCACCTTCGTAACGGCACCGGCTCCACGGTCGATCAACCCGCGCTCCAGCGCGGCCAGGTGGGGCAGCACTTCGCGTGCACCGCGCGCCCTGTCCAGCAGCGCGCCCAACGATGCAGCCATGAGCTTGCCGCGCAGGGCTTCATGGCCGCCGGGGGCTGAAGCCGGGGTTGCGGCTGGGGCTGAGGTCGGGGCGATAGCACTGGTCTTCACCACTGGCTTATCGGCGGCTGCAGCGGCCGCTTGAGCGGCCGGCGCCGCTGGCGGTGACGACCCAATCACAGGCCAAGCGACGGGCGCCCCTCCTTCACCTCCTTCACCTCCCGCACCTCCCGCACCTCCCGCACCTCCCGCACCTTCAGCACCTTCAGCACCTTCAGCACCTCAGCACCTCAGCACCTCAAGGATTCAGGCTGCCTTGCGCGCCCGCTTAACGGGCGCCTTGGCGGCCGGCCGGGCTGCCTTGCTTGCGGCGCGCGGTGACTTCGCTGCGACACGCGGGGCCTCGGACTTCGCTGCCTTGACGGCCTTGGCGGGCTTGAACGGCTTCATGGCTTTGGCGGTTTTCTCAGGCTTCGGCGCCCTCGACAGTCGTGCCACCGCAGCGGCCAGCTCGTCCACCCGCTGCGCCAGCGCAGTTACGTCCCTGGCGGTCGGCACGCCGAGCTTGTGCAGCGCCTTGGCGGTACGCGCCTCGAAGATGCTTTCCAGCTTGTCCCAGTTCTGGCCGGCCTTGGCGGTCACGGTGTCGGCCATCGCGGTCATCTTGCCGGTGACTTCGCTAATCTTGTCTTCAGCGGCGCCCTGGGTTTTCTTCTGCAGGCTCAGGCCTTCCTTGACCAGCGCTTCGAAGACTTTGCTGCCTTCTTCCTGCGCCTTGCTGAAGGCGCCCATGCCGGCCAGCCAAATTTGCTGCGCCGAGTCCTTTACCGAGCCGGCCAGCTGGCTGTCCAGCATGCCGCTCAGGCCGGCCATCGACTTGGCGGCTTGGCCGGTGCCGCTGCCCGTGCCGTCGCCGTTGCTGCTGCTGTTGTTGCTGTTGTTGCTGCTGTGGTTCTTCATTTTCTTGACCATGGCGGAATTCCTTTTTTCAGGTTGTTCAAGGGCCGTCGCAGCGTTGTGATGCCAGCGTGATGCCAGCCCCGCAGCGTGGTCGCAAATATAGGGTTCGCCCCTGGTGACAGCGGCCTAAATCGCTAGGGAGACCGCTCTATGCTCGTCGCGAATCGGCACCTCGCGCCCGCGCAGACCACCGCGCCGAGCAGCAAGCACAACGACCCGACCCCCGAGGAGATGACATGCACTACTTCGTCACCGGCGCCACCGGCTTCATCGGCAAGCGCCTGGTCAAGGCGCTGCTGGCCCGCAAAGGCAGCGTCGTGCATTTCCTGGTGCGACCGGACAGCGAAAACAAGCTCGCCGCGCTGTACAGCTACTGGGGCCTGGGCAGCACCGGCAAAGGCCGAGCGCTGCCGGTCAGCGGCGACCTCACGGCCAAGAAACTGGGTGTGGCAGCCGACACGATCAAAGCGCTCAAAGGCAACATCGACGCGGTCTATCACCTGGCTGCGATCTACGACTTGAAGGCCGACGCGGAGAGCCAGATCCGGGTCAACGTCGACGGCACGCGCAACCTGGTGGAGTTTGCCAAAGCGGTTGAGGCCGGCCACCTGCACCACGTCAGCAGCATCGCCGCAGCGGGCTTGTACGAAGGCGTGTTTCGCGAAGACATGTTCGACGAGGCCGAGAACACCGAGCACCCGTACTTCTTGACCAAGCACGACAGCGAGCGGGTCGTGCGCAAGGAGTCCAAGGTGCCGTGGACGGTGTACCGCCCGGCCTTTGTCGTCGGCGACAGCCAGACCGGCGAGATGGACAAGATCGACGGGCCCTACTACTTCTTCAAGGTCATCCAGCGCATGCGGCAGGTGCTGCCGCCGTGGTTTCCGTCGGTGGGGCTGGAAGGCGGGCGCGTCAATATCGTGCCGGTAGATTTCGTCGTCAAGTGCATCGACCACATCAGCCATACCAACACCACCAAGACGCCGCTCAAGGGCAAGTGCTTCCACATCGTTGATCCGATGGGCTACCGCATCGGTGACGTGCTGGACATCTTCAGCAAGGCCGCACATGCGCCGAAGATGAACCTGTTCGTCAACGCCGCGCTGCTCGGCTTCATCCCCAAGAGCGTCAAGAAAGGCATGATGGCGCTGGCCCCGGTGCGCCGCGTGCGCAATGCGCTGATGAAAGACATGGGTCTGCCCGAGGACGTCTTCACCTTCCTCAACTGGCCCACCCGTTATGACCGGCGCGAGCTCGATGCCGCGCTCAAGGGCAGCGGCATCGAATGCCCGAAGCTCGGCGATTACGCGTGGGTGCTGTGGGACTACTGGGAGCGCCACCTCGACCCGGCGCTGTTCATCGACCGCAGCCTCAAAGGCGCGGTCGGCGGCAAGGTGGTGCTGGTCACAGGCGGCTCCTCAGGCATCGGTTTGTCGTCGGCCTGCCGATTCGCGGAAGCCGGTGCCATCACCGTCATCTGTGCTCGCGACGCCGACAAGCTGGCCGCTGCAGTGGCCGGAATCAAGGCCTACGCCCAGGGCCGCGGCACCGCCGAGCCGCAGGTCTTCAGCTACATCGCCGATATCGCCAACGAGGCCAGCTGTGCGACGCTCGTGCAGACGCTGAACGACCAGCACGGCGGCGTCGACTACCTCATCAACAACGCCGGCCGCAGCATCCGGCGCGCCATCGAGAGCAGCTACGACCGCTTTCACGACTTCGAGCGCACGATGCAGCTCAACTACTTCGGCGCGCTGCGCATCACGATGGGCCTGCTGCCCGGCATGGTGGCCAAGAAGCGCGGCCACATCGTCAACCTGAGCTCGATCAGCGTGCTGGTCAACGCCCCGCGCTTCTCGGCCTATGTGGCCAGCAAGGCCGCGCTGGACGCCTGGACCCGCTGCGCCAGCAGTGAGTACGCCGACCAGGGCGTGACCTTCACCACCGTCAACATGCCGCTGGTGCGCACGCCGATGACGGCGCCGACCAAGATCTACGACAGCATGCCGCTGCTCCAGCCCGAAGAGGCCGCCGACATGATCGTGCAGGCCTGCGTCGACAAGCCGGTGCGCGTGGCCACGCGGCTGGGCATCTTCGGCGAGGTGCTGAACGCCGCCGCGCCGCGCGTGACGCAGATCATCATGAACACGACCTTCCGCATGTTTCCGGACAGCGCTGCCGCCAAGGGCGACAAGGCCGCGAAGGCGGGACTCTCACCCGAGGCGATTGCGATGTCGCAGATCATGCGCGGCATCCACTTCTAGCCCGGCCTGTCGCACGCGCGGATCAGGCG